>NZ_AP023213.1:600000-965000 GCF_014218275.1 Citrifermentans bremense | reverse complement strand
TGGTAGTACATTTTCCGCCAGCGCCTGAAAATACTGAAGGAGTGTGCGATGCTACTCGAGGATTTGATAGAGAAATCGACCCAAAAACCAGAGTATGACTGGGATGGTTATTACAAATGGTTGTTCAGTGAAGACGCCGGACAGAAAGTTGCAGGTTACACCTTCTGGGAATGCAAGAAATGCCTGACAATCAATCTGCTTTATCTCCCCGCCCGGTACGGCAAATGCCGTAACTGCTCACTCATCCACATGGCCCACTCAACCAGCTCATCCTGAACAGCGAACTATCTCCTTGGCCAGCGTCCCCAGGGTCTCTACTCCCCGTTCCGACTTTTCATCCCAAAAAGCAGATGAAAGGCGGACGTAATTGCGGTACTTGTCGGAGAGAGAGAATATGGCCCCCGGCGTGATGCCGATGCGATGCTCAAGTGCCCGGTGAAACAACTTCACCGAGTCTACCCCCTGCGGCATCTCCACCCACAGCATGAAGCTGCCGGCCGGCCGTGTCATTCGCGTCCCCTCCGGGAAGTACCTCGCCACAGCCTCCGACATCTGGGACATATTCTTCGCGTAGATGCGCCTGATGGCGCGCAGGTGGTGATCGTACCCGCCATTGGCGAGAAACTCCGCCAGGGCAAGCTGGGTCGGCGAGGCGACGGCAAGGTTCGTCATCATCTTGAGCCTCTCCATCTCGTCCTGGTAACGCCCGCCTATCGCCCACCCGACACGGTAGCCTGGAGCCAAGGTCTTGGAGAAGGAGGAGCAGTAAATCACCCCACCTTTTCTGTCAAAAGATTTTGCCGCTACAGGGCGCTGCTGCCCGAAGGTGAGATCGCCGTAGATGTCGTCCTCGATGAGAGGGATGCCATGCCGCTCCAGAAGCTGAACCAGCTCGCGCTTTCTCTCGTCCGGCATCAGGCTCCCCAATGGATTGCTGAAGTTGGGTATCACCAGGCAGGCGCTGATCTTGTTGTTCTCGATGGCGTACCTAAGCGCCTCGATCGAGATCCCTTCCCTTGGCGTCGACGGGATTTCCAAGGCCTTCAGCCCCATTTCAGCTATGAGTTGCAGGAAGTTGAAGTAGAAAGGGGATTCCACGGCGATGGTGTCGCCGGCGCGGCAGGTGGCGCGCAGGGCAAGCTGAACGGCCTCGACACAACCGGCAGTCACGAGGACCTCGTCCGGGGTGACGCTGATTCCGGAAAGAAGCGAGCGCTTGGCAATCTGGGTCCTAAGCCGCTCGCTTCCCGGCGGCATCATGTAGGAAACGCTCTGCGAGCCGAAGCGCCTCAATTCGGCAGACATGATCCGGTTCAGCTTCTCGAACGGCAGGTGCTGCGGATTGGGGACCGCGCTTCCCAGGGGGACCATTGCAGGTTCCATCATGTTGCGGATCACCAGCTGGCAGAGGTCGCTGAAGGTGACCGCGGTGGCGCGGAAACCTTGCCCGCAGGAAACCGGCGTGGCGGTGATTTCCGGCGCGCGGGGGCAGACGTAGTAACCCGACTGGGGGCGCGCCTGGATCACCCGGCGGTCCTCCAGGACCGCATACGCCTGCATCACCGTGTTGATGCTGACGCTCAGCTTTGAGCTGAGCTGCCTGATAGAGGGAAGTCGCTCCCCGACCCGGAAGGTACCCCCTTCGATGAGTGCAACGATCTCGCCGCCCACTTTCTCATACAGAGGCCTGCAGTCTCTTGCCGATTCCAGAGCCATCTTTCCCCCCAGCGCACCTCACATAGTTTACTTGAAGACATCCAGACTCTACTCCATCGGCCTGATGTCGCCAGACACAGTCTACACAATTTGAAATGGGTACAGTTAGCGGTTTCTGCCAATGCCACGATAACAATTATCACAGCTGCGCGCCCGAAAAGCAGCGGCCAACACATGCGGCCGGCGCCTTTTCGCTTGGACTCCCCCCTTGCTGCTGATATGGTGCCATCGTAACTACAGGCAAATGAGGACATAGCATGACTACGCTGAACCACATTCCGGCGGTCTCCATCCTGATGCCGGTGAGAAACGAGGAGCGGTTCCTGCCGGCGGCGCTCCGCTCGATCGAGGCGCAGACCTTTACCGATTGGGAACTGGTGGCGGTGGACGACGGCTCGACCGACGGCACACCCCGCATCCTCGCCGAAGCGGCTGCGGCCGACCCGCGCATCCGGGTGCTTCACTGCGGCGAAGGGCTGGTGCCGGCCCTGAACCTGGGGCTTAACGAGTGCCGGGCTTCGCTCGTTGCGCGCATGGACGGCGACGACGTCTCGCATCCCCGAAGGCTCGCCGCGCAGGTGGCGCTCCTGGCAGCCCACCCCGAGATCGGGCTTGCTGCCTGCTCTTTCAGGCATTTCCCGCGGCAAGGTGTCGGCATCGGGATGGCCGGGTACGAGCAATGGCAGAACCGGCTCATCACTCATGAAGAGATAGCCGCCGACCTTTTCGTGGAATCCCCCTTCGTGCACCCGAGCGTGATGTACCGCAGATGCTGCGTCGAGCGGCTGGAGGGGTACCGCGACAGGGGATGGCCCGAAGACTACGACCTGTGGCTGCGGCTTGCCGCCGCTCAAGTGAAGTTCGCAAGGCTAGCCGAGCCCCTGTTCTTCTGGAGGGAACGCCCCGAGCGTACCACGCGCACCAATCCGGCCTACGCCCCCGACGCCTTCCGGCGCTGTAAGCTGCACCACCTGATGAACGGCTTTCTCAAAGGGGAAACGGAGGTCATCCTCGCCGGAGCGGGGCTGGAAGGGCGGGCGTGGTACCGCCTCCTGCGGGAGGAGGGGATCCGTGTCGCCGCCTGGCTGGACGTCGATCCCCGCAAGATCGGGCGGCAGCTGCACGGAGCCCCGGTACTTGCCACCGGCCAAGTGACGGCATCCGGGGTAAAGCTGCTGATGACGGTAGGCGCCCGGGGGGCGAGGGCGCTGGTCAGGGAATCCTCGGCTAAATCGGGGTTCGTCGAAGGAATCGACGCCGCCTGCGTCGCCTAGAAAGCGCGCTGCGACGGCCGCTCATGGCGCACGCCTCAGGGCGACGGATAGACGGCTCCCGCCATCGGCCGCGGTCCGGGTGGAAACCGCCAGTTCCTTAAAGTAGGAGAGCTGCCCGTTGTAGCTCGGATCTGAAACGGTCGTCATCCCCCCTTGCTGATCCAGAGAAACGGTAAAGCCGGCGGGTGCCGTGCTAGCGCCCCCTGCATCGCGGAAGTTACTGAAACTCATCCCTCCCAAGGCGTCCACCGCCGCCCCGCCGTAACTCCAGCCGGGGGCACCCCCGTCCAGCTCATGGCAGCCGTAATCCCCCGTCAACCCGGAAAGAAGATAGTATGAGGCGGCAAGCGACACGGAAGGGGGATGCACGAGTTGCATGATCCTGAGAAGTGGCCTCCCCCCGCTGTCGGTCGCCGTTGCGACAACGGTCATCTTGTCCGCCGACATCACGCCATGGGTGATGAGCGCAGCAGGTTGCGGCACCACTCCCGGGTAAGGAGCCTCGCTGACGATCCCATCTGGGGTTATGGAAAGCCCGAGCACCTTGCTCCCCCCGCCGGGCAGCTCCCGCGGGGTAGGCCCCTTGATGGAAAGATAGGTCACCCCCTGGTCCTGGCCCACCTGGCAGCTCGCGTACTCCCACTCCTTGAGCCCGCCGCCGGACAGCTGATGGTACACGTAGGGCAGAGGCCCCGCCGCCAGCCGTCCCGTCCCCTTTACGTCAGCCGGGCTGTAGGTTATTCCCGGTACGCTCTTTTGCAGGATCACCAGCATCCCCGAACTTCCCGCAAGCGGCGCCGTTGCCACCAGCAGGTCCTTGAAGACGCCGGCAGAGAGGACGCCATGGAACCCTGCGGCGGCGCCGTTTTGCGAGACCGTGCCGTCGGGATGCATGGTCATGGCGGTGAAGAGTTCGGCAGGCGCCGCGCTGCTGCCGTTACTGTCAAGATACGAGGCAACCGTCACCGAGCCTGCGACGTCGATGGAGGCTACACCGCGCATCCACCTGGCCCCGGCGCCGGTTACCAGCGCCTGGAAGCGCCAGCTTCCCTCGAGGTCCGACTGGCGAAAGGCCCCGGGCACCGGTGTGGCGGATGCCTCATCGGAAAAAGCCCCCTCTCCTTTGGCGTTGACTGCGCTTACGGCCAGGTAGTAGCGGGTGTTGTTGAGCAGCCCCGGAAGGACAACGGAAGTGCCGGAGACTCCGGCCATTTTCTGTGCAGTCCCTGCTGAGACACCTGGAGCAGTGGCATAGTAGACGTTATATGTGGTGGCGCCGACAGCCGGAGCCCAGCTGAGCGCGACCGCCCCGTCCTGCGCCACGGCGACGAGACCAGCGGGCTTGGCGGGAACGCCTGCGTCGTAGCGCCATGGCGAGCCGCCGCAGGCCGACAGTGACAAAGCCATTAGCAGCAGGATGAAGATCAAGAAAGGGTTGCCCACTTTAGCCATCATGTTTTTTCCTCCAGCAAGCGCTGCACGCATCAACCTCCCTCCTAGAGACGGTACTCGAATCCGCCGTAGATGAAGCGGCCGGCCTGCGGGAAGCCGTAGCTCGTCTCGTAATTCTGGTCGAACAGGTTGTTGGCTCCCAGGTACAAGGTCACCCGCTGCTGCAGCACCCGCCGGCTCAGCTTCAGGTTGACCACCGTGTAGTCGTCGAGTTTCGCCTTTTGCACCACGGCGACGCTGTCCTTGGTGTAGAAGTACTGGTTGGCTACATGCAGCAGCGACAGGTATGCAGCGTAACCGGCGCCGAACTCATAATTGGCCTCCAGGGTCGCCTTGTCCCTCGGGGTGTACTGAACCTGGTCCCTCCCCTGGCGCGATTTGTCCTCAGAGTGGAGGTAGGCGTAGCTTGCGCGCAGCAAGAGCCCCGGGACGCAGTTCGTGGACGCAGCCGCCTCGCCCCCGGCAAAGCGCACCTCGGAGAGGTTCATGTTCTTCCCAGCCGCCTGGTCGTTCTGGATCAGGTTCTCCGCCCGTGTGTAGAAACCGGTGAGGGACAACTTGCTATGGGCCGGGAGTTCTCGCTCCACCCCCGCCTCGTAGCTCTTGGAACGCTCCACCTGCAAAGAGTCGTTGCCCTTGGAGAGATCGTAGAGATCCCCAAGGGAAGGGAAGCGAACGTTGCGCTTGAATGCGGCCTTGAGCCTGGTCTGTTCGGAGACGTCGTAGCTGGCGCCGGCCAGGAGGCTGAAATCGTCCCGGTTCTCCTCGCTTCTTTGCTGCCAGTAATGGCCGTAGCCGGCCACCAATCCCAGCCCCGGAAGCGGAGCGACCTCGTACTCGAGGGAAGCGCTATAAAGCGACAGCGACCGTTGTGCCGACAGCGGGGTGAAGGTGGCGGTCCCGCCGAGTACCGGGTTGACGGTGAGCTCGCCGCTGTTTTCCCAGCGGTCCCCTTCGGCGCTCAGGGAAAGGGTGAGCCCCCCCGCTGTACCGAATGAGTACCTGGGCTGCAGGGTCGCTCCCGTCACCTGCGTCTGCACCTGTTCCCTGAAGGAGCCGTCGGTCTGGAAGGAATTGAGGTTGCCGTTGTCGTACTGGTTCAACTCTTCGTCGTGGCGATTGGTGAAGGCCCACCCCCGGATGGTGAACTGCTCGCTCGCCGCATACTCCGCCGCCAACTGCAGGTAGAGCCCGGAGTAATCCTGCACCCGCGCGTATTTGGGGGGAGATGCGAAGGGATCGTTGGGGTCGCTGATGCTGCTGGCCGGTTTACCGTAGCTCCCCGTGGAGTAGTTGACCGTCACCCCCAGCGCGAGATCCATCGTCGGTGTGAAACCGATGCTCCCGAGGAGGTTGCTCCTCTCCCTGTCGCTGTTTTTGCGGTAGCCGCTCCCTTGCTCGGGCCCCCCTGGGAATTGTCCGGAAAGGGGGAACCCGTCCACACGGGAGGCGCTGCCGCTCAGGAAATAGTTCCACCGCTCCGTAGCCGCGGAAACAGTCCCCTTCGCCACGAACGGCTCGCGGTCGCCGGTTTCTGCGGCCAGCGCCCCCTGCACGCCGGGGCGCCCCTTGCGGGTGATGATGTTGATGACCCCGCCCAGCCCCCCCTGCCCGTAAAGGACCGAGCTTGACCCGGGGGTCAGCTTGATCTGGGCGATGTTTTCCGTGGGGATGCTGGTGGGATCGAACTGCATGTCGAACGAGGAGTTCATAGGGACCCCGTCCAAAAGCAGAAGAACGTGCCGGGTACGGAAGCCTCGGATGTCGATGCGCGGCACCCCCTCGGCTCCGGTCCTGACGTTGACGCCGGGAAGGAGGCGTATCGCCTCGTCAAGCGTCTTCGCGCCGCTGGCCCGGATCTCCTCCGAGCTTACCGTGTGCACCGTCTCGGTTGCCTGCACCCCTTGTTCCGCGCCGCCCCCGGAAACCACCACCTCGCCGAGGGTGTAGATCCCGGAAAGCTCCTCCGCCTGCACCGACGGCGCATGCTGCGCCAGGAGAAAAAGCGCGCCGGCCAGAAAGGACGCTGCTGTCTTCGAATTCATAGTTCAGGACCTTCAAAAAGATAATGTTAATGGCCGTCTTCCTTCGTTTTCCGCCCCGATGGGGGAAGAAAATAAGGGGGGCTTCAGGTGGTGACAGCCCCCCCTCCCGAAGTTACAGGGGGACTGCCTTCTTCGGGTTCGTCTGCCCGCCGCTCACTCCGGCGGCGTTCACCGCCGTGACGCTGAACCAATAGTTGGCGCCGGTGGTCAGCCCCTGGACCACCAGCGGCGAGTTGGTGCTGGTGAGCTTGGTGCCGGTGCCGATCACGGTCGCGGTAGTCGGCTGGGTGGGGGACAACAGGTAATAGACGTTGTACGAATCGGCAAGGGAAGGCTCCGCCCAGGAAACGGTGACCTGGCCGACCCCGGCGGTCAGCACGACGTTGTTCGGGCTCACCGGAGGCTGAAGAGCGGCCGCCGGAGTGGCCGGTTTCTCGTTCGAGGCCGGCCCCTCACCGGCAAGGTTCTCGGCCTTGACCACGAAATAATAGGTCTGCCCGTTGGTGAGCCCGGTAAGCGCCTGGCCGCTGGTGAAATTGGCGAGCTTGTTGCCGCTGGTCGCTGCGGTTCCTGCGGTGGTGCTCCAGTAGACGTTGTAGGAGGTGGCAGCGGGATCCGCGGTCCAGGTAAGGATGACCTCGCCGTCGCTGCCGACGGGGTTGAAGCCCAGCACCTTCGCGGGCAGCGGTGGCAAGGGGGTCACCGGCTTTTCGTCCGACAGCACGCTCTCGCCTGCGGCGTTGACCCCGGTGACCACGAAGTAATACGTGGTGCCGTTTTGGAGACCGGAGATGGTCCCGCCGCTGGCGGCCCCGGCAACCTTGGTCCCGGTGGCCGCGGTGACGCCGGCGCTGGCCGAGTAGTAGACGTTGTAAGAAACCGCATCCCCTGCGGCGTCCCAGGTAAGGCTTGCCTGACCGTCGCCGGAGGTGGCGGCGACCCCGGCGACCTTGGCGGGGGGCGGCGTAGAGGTGGACGCGCTCCCGCCGCCGCATCCGGCAAGGGCAAAGATGAACAGCGCCAGCAGCACGGCCGGCAACAAGGCCGAGAATATCCTTCTTTGTTTCATTCTTCTTTTCTCCTTCTTCTCACTGAAATGGGCCCGGGCGCGCCCGGGCTAACGAAAACTCTTCGTGTCACCCCTGGCTAGGGTGAAGGTGATGGTGACGCTGAAAGGTTCGTCCCCCCCGATCCCCTCCGGCGGAGGGGGAAAACTCCCCACAGCGGTGATGGCCCTTGTCGCCGCCGCATCCAGGAAGGGGTGACCGCAGGAACTGGATGTTTCGACCCGCTTCAAGGCACCGTCCCGCCCCAGCCGGAACCGGCGCTGGCAGCTCCCCTCGATTCCGGATTTGCGCGCCGCGAGAGGGTACTCCTTGCGGGCCTCGATCAGCTTTTTCACCAGGGCCAGGTAGGCGCCGCGCCGCTCACCCCCTGGTTCGGAGCCGGCGACGGCTTGTCCCCTGGACTGCCGCTCCATCCCGGCCTGCGGCAATAAGGCTCCCCTGTTGTCGGCATTCGCCCGGGCTCCCGCCGCCCCCTCCCCCCCGCTCGATGTTTGCCTCGTTTCCGCGGCGGCACGCCCGGTGTGGGCGGCCACAGAGGGGGGAGGAGAAACTGCCGCAGGGGGAACCGGCACGGTCGCTGCAGCCGGGCGCGGCGCAGTTCCCTTATTTTCCGCCGCCGGCAGAAGTAGCGGATGTCGAGCCGGTTGCGCCGCGGCTATTGGTGCCGCCGGCCGGCTCGGCGCTGCCCCGCTTTCCACCTGTTTGTCCCCGCGAAGGTCGAGGTAGGCAACCACCGGGTCGGCTGGCGCCTGGCCGCGGGGCGGCTGCCGGCGTAACAGGCCCGCCACCAGACCCGCCAGGGCCAAGTGCAGCAGCAGCGAAAAGACCAGTGCGGGGCGAAGCCGTGCCATCGCTACTCGATGAGCCCGTTGACGCGGAGCCGGCGTATGATCGAGGGGACGGCAAGCGCCCCCATCCCTCCCCAGGCGCCGTTAAGGAGCGCGGCGATCATCGCCTTTTTCAGCATGATCTCTTCGTCCATGCCGAGGAGCCACTCCACACCCGTGTTCGCCATGGCGCGGACCAGGGAGGCGAGCACCCCGACCACAGCGCAGGCGATCATGCTGGTGACGAAGGCGGGGGCGACGAAGCCCGCCAACTCGACCACGAGGGCAGGAAGCAGGAACTTGACCAGCACCATGGCTCCCCCCGCCCCCATGCCGAGCAGGATGCTCGCCAGGCTCGTGATCAGCCCGACCAGCGTCGCAGCCCCCACCTTGGGGACGAAACCGCGCGCCAGCAGGAAGAAGAACATGGTGAAGAACATCACGTGCCCCGGCAGATGGAGGTGCAGCCGCAGCCCCGCCCTGGTGAGGATGATGAGGGTGGCGCAAAAACAGAGGAGGACCGCCTCGCGCAGAGTGAAGCGGCTCCAGAGGTAGACCCGTTGCTGGTTGTTTTCCATCATGCGATTTTTCTCCTGTAAGGTTCGTGTTCCCCGGCAGCGCTCCCTGCCGGGACGAGGGGTGCTGCGGGCTCCGGTGGCAAAGGCTCGTGGAGCCTCGATGTGTCGAGAAAAGTCCTTTCCCGCTTCAACCCGAAAGCGCGCGCCTCGGCTGAACGGGAGACTTCGTCCGCCATCCTCAACGCCCGCACCATGAGAGGGAGCAGCAGGCAGTGGAACAGGTCGGGCCAGTTGCGCGGGTCGGCAAGCTGGCGCGGCGCAAGGCGCGCGCCGCGCAACTGCTGGGCCACCATGATCTCCTCCAGCTCGCGCAAAAAAAGCGGCACGAACCTGATGCTGACGAACACCAGGAAGGAGAGCCGGTAGGGGACCACCCTGCGCAGCCCCTTCATGGCGTCGACCGTGCGGGTGGTACGCAGGAAAACGGCGCCGGGGAGGTAGAAGAGGATGATCTGGGAAGAGATCCTCACCCCGGGCCAAAGCCCCTTAGCGGGCCCTTCGAGCAGGCAGTAAAGCGGGATCACCAGCGCCGCCTGAAAGGCGAACAGGCGGATGTCGCGCCACAAATCCCCCAGGGTCAGGCGGGCGGCGAAGTAGTAGATCAGGGTCGCCGCGACCAGAAGGGCCAGCATCCCCGGGGCACGTACCCCGGCGGCAAGGAAGCTCAGCACCATCCCCAGCACGATCTTCCACCCCGCCCCCATCCGGTGTACCGCCGAGTCGTGGCAGGTGAACTGGCAGGCGTAGTCACAGCTTCTAAGCGACCTGCGTGGGTTGGCGTTACTTTGCGGCAATCGTCCCCCCTTCCAGCACGAAGCTGCAGTCGGCCCAGCGCGGGTCGGGGAGCCCGTCATGAGAGGCGATCAGGACGGTGGTGTCGTACCTGACCGGCATCCTCCCCAGGATCGAGAGGAGGCTCAGGCGCTGCGGGAAATCGAGCCCGGCAAACGGTTCGTCCAATAAAAGCAGCGACGGGCGCGGCGCCATCGCCGCGGCGAGGGCGACGCGGTGCTGTTCTCCATAGGAGAGGGTAAGAGGGGCCCGCTGCGCCAGGTGCGCGATGCCGCAGAAGGAGAGGGTCTCGGCGACGATGCGGTCGATCTCCTCACGGTCCCACCCCAGCCGCTGCATGGTGAAGGCGACCTCGTGCCAGACGCTCTCGGTGAAGAGCTGGCGCGTCGGGTTCTGGAACAGCATCCCCACCTTCCCGGTTAGCGTTCCGGCACGGGGGTTCTGCATCCCGGCGATCCGGACGTTGCCGCCGTCGGGGCGAAGCGTTCCGGCCAGGCAGCGCAAAAAGCTCGACTTGCCGGCGCCGTTGCCGCCGAAAAGGTGCACCCGCTGGCCGCGGTTTACCCTGAGATCCACCCCCTTGAGCACCTCCCCGGTTTCCGGGTAGGAGAGCGAGAGCCCGGAAACGTCGAGTATGGGCCTTGTCCCGTAAAGGGAGGTGCAGTAGGGGAGCAGCCATGACTTCGGCCGGTAGTGTACCGGGGCGGGGGGTGAGGTTCCGTCGCCCACCAGCTTGCCGCGGTCCAGAGTCAGGTACCGGTCGATGAGGGAAGCGAAAGGACGCGGGTCGTGTTCCGCCATTATGATGGTGTGCCCTTTCCGCTTCAATTCCGACAGGGTGGCGTAAAGCTCCAGCTTTCCCCGGACATCGAGCTGGGCGCTCGGCTCGTCCAGAAGCAGCAGCGAGGGTTGCATCGAGAGCACCGAGGCGATGCAAAGCCGCTGTTTTTGCCCCGCGGAAAACCGCTCCGTGCTGCGCCCCTCCTCACCTTCCAAAAGTACCGCCCGCAGCGCCTTCTTCACCCGCAAGGCCACCTCGTCCGGCGGCAGGCAGAGGTTCTCCGGCCCGAAAGCCACCTCTTCCGCCACAGTGTCGCAAAGCATCTGCGCTTCCGGGTTCTGGAAGACGATGCCGACCTCCCGGCGCATGGCTGCGGCATCCGAAGCGATGAAAAGGGAGACGCTCCCATCGAGTGAGCCTTCCTGCAAGAGCCCGGCTAGGGCGAGCAAAAGGGTGCTCTTGCCGCTTCCGGAGTTGCCGGTAAGGGCCACGAACTCACCCTGGCCTACGCTGCAGGAAATTCCCGACAGTGCCGGTTCGCAAGCCCCCCGGTGGGTGTAGCCCAGGCCCTCGACTCTGAGAAAAACATGATCCAGAAAGCCTCCTTGTCGCCTGGCAGGCGCTTAAACGCGCTCCTTCAGGCAGTTAAAGGACGTGGCGCTCCAGCGCCGAAAGCGGCAGTTGTAGCAGGAGCGCTCCTCCTCGGCGACCAGCTCCTCGTCGACGTCGGCGGCAAAGGCGGCGCACTCCTCGGCCGCCCGGGCAGCTGCCTGCCACGCGTCCCTTCCGTGAAGAAATTCCCTTCCCCCCATGGCATCGGTGCGCCACATCGGTCAGTACCCCCTGAGCCGCTTTCTGTGCAGCGTCTGCCAGCGGGCCGCAGACGCGTCATCAAGCGGAGAGACCAGCAACACCGAGCTCCCGCCCAAAAGCACCGTCTTCGGCTTCTCGCCTATCGAGACCAGGTCATCCTCGTGCGGGGCACCGCCGTCGGCGCAGCGGACCGCATCCACCAGGGGATGCTGCAGCAGCTCCGCGACCCTCAGCGTCGGGCACGGCTGCGCGAACTCCAGCGCCCCCTTGAGCCGCCCGTCGTTCCCCCAGAGACGAAGCCCGGCCCCCGCCAGCGCGCCGATCACCCCCTGCCCGGTCCCTCCGTGCTGGGAGAGGTGCACCCCGAGCCGCCGGGCGAGGCCGTAGGCCTCGTCCATGGTGATCACTTCACGCTTCGCCCGCCGCCCGAAGGCCATCAGCTCGTCTTCCGACGTCACGCGCTCCGGCACGACCACGCAGAGGCCGGGATCGGACCCCGGCGCGGACTCCCGCCCGAGGAAATCCGATACGAACTCCGTCACCGGCGCCAGGGCCCCCTCGCCGATTTCGGCGTAAAAGCACATGGCGCTGTTGTGCGAAGTGTACGGGATGTCCGGGTGGACAAAGAGCTGGTGCCTGGTGACGAAGCTGCACGAGCCCCATCCCCGCTGCTCCAACCCGTCCGCGATCAGGGAAGCGATCTCCCCGGTCCCCCGGCTCTCCAGGTTGTCGGTATCGTCTATGGCTATCAATATCCGCATGCCTGCACTCCCATTCGCTATAACCACAGGTATACAACGGTGGACAAAAAAATGCCCCGTTCCGAAGATGGAAAGAGGCCGTAAGCAACCGGAATAATTACCGGTACTGCTTCAAGGCTCTCCTTTCCAAAAGAGAGGCGCCGCCGTTTCCAGCGACACCCGTTGGCTCGGCGCCATGGGGAAAAGACCCGGTAGGCGGCAGAGCTCGGAGAGTTCGATAAATTTGGCCCAGTGGAATAACACAGGAAAACGGTATACGCTAACGATTTTTTCGAAGGCGGTCATTTTTCTTCTTCCGTGCCAAGCGGCGCCTTTTCCGCCGTCTCCTGCTCCACCTGGTCCATGGTGTCGAGGACCTTTTCCGGCTGCACGTCCCTGGCAAGCTCCTCCAGCTCCGGGTTCCTCGACTCCTCCACCCCAAGGCGCTCCCCGATGGCGGTCAAAAGGGTGATGATCCTGGTCACCTCGTGCTCAGCCAGCAGATCTATGTGGAGGTTCAGTTCCGCGCGCCGGTCGGCCAATGCCTGCATCCGGTTCTGGCTGATGAGAACGAAGGTGGAGAGAAAGATCGCCTCGACCGAGGCCACCATGGCGAGGATGACGAGCGATGGGTCGAAGGGACGCAAAATGGGGAGCCACGACACGTTGATCAGAATCCAACCGCTGAACAGGAGCACGTGGATATAGACGAAGGTCATGCTTCCGGTGAAAGAGGTTATGGCATCGGCGACCCGCTCCTGCACGGGCTTTTTCCGCTCCTCGGCCTGGCGCCTCTCCAGCAGCGCGGCGATGTTGCGGTTCACCACGGCGGCCATCGCCTCTTCCCCCTCCGTCGTCGCCTTGCGCTCTTGTTCCTTCTTGCTCATCATCCCCTCCCGAACCGCGGGTCTGGAATCCAATGCTTTTTTGCATCAGCACATTATAGCAAGCCAATCTCCCCTTGAGGCTCAGCAGTTCAACCGCCCGAAAACCTTTTACAAAAGCGCCAGATCGTGTATAGTGCCGGAACCGCGTCCTTTTTTGACAGTCATACCCTTTTGAACGGAGACAACAGAGAGTATGAAAATGTTCCAACGCCTCCCCTTCCTTCTGCTCTCCTGCCTGCTGCTCTCCTGTCTGCTGTTTCCGGTGCTTGCGGTACCGGCGTCCTCTAAAACCGGTGCAGGGCCGGAGGCGCTGCAGCACAAGAAGATCCTGCTGATCAACTCATATCACGCCGGGTACAAGGGGTCGGACGGCATCATCGCCGGCTTCAGCGAGACCCTCCGCAAAACCTACCCCGCCGCAGAAATCACCATCGAGTACCTTGACTCCAAGAACTACAGCGGTCCGGAGTATGACCGCCGGGTGCTGGATACACTCAACTTCAAGTTCCAGAAAAAACAGTTCGATTTAATCGTCGCCACCGACGACTATGCCTTCAACGTCGTGGAGAAGCACCGTGACCGGCTCTTCGGCAACACCCCCGTGGTCTTTTGCGGCACCAACGATTTCGACGCAGGTCGCATCAAGGACCGCCCGGACTTTTCGGGGATAGACGAGACCCCGAGCTTTGCGGACACGCTGGAGCTGATCTTCAGGCTCCACCCCGACAGCAGGCGCATCGTGGTCATCCACGACGACTCCATCACCGGAACCCTCAACAGCGCGAGCTTCAAAGCCGCGGCGAGCCGCTTCCAGTCGCGCGCCGCGTTCAGTTACCTGGCAGGGAAAAGGCTCGAAGAGCTGATTCGCGAGGTGCAGCAGATTCCCCAAGGGAGCGTGATCGTCTACTTCGCCTCCTTCGTCCCCGACGAGAAGGGCGTGCGCATCTCCAGCGTCGAGGCGCTGCGCCGCATCTCGGACGCGAGCCGCGCTCCGGTGTACGGGGGGTGGGAATTCAACCTGGGGTACGGGATCGTCGGCGGCCGGCTGGTCAACCTGCGCCAGCATGGAGTGGCCGCCGCGGAGATGGCCGTAGCCCTGCTCAAGGGGGAGCGCCTCCCGTCGCGCCTGCAGCCAAGCCCGAACCAGTACATGTTCGACTACACGGAGCTCAAGCGCTTCGGCATACCGGTCTCGAAGCTGCCGTCGGATAGCATCGTCATCAACAAGCCGCAGACCTTCCTGTCGCGCTACGGTTTCACCATGATGGTGCTCCTTTCCGCGAGCCTGTTCCTGTTGCTGCTATTGGCCCTTGCCAAGCTGGTGATCAGCCGCAACGAGGCGCGCGCCAGCGAGGCGCGCTACCGCGGCATGGTCGAGGCATTCGACGGTTTGATGTACATCTGCTCCCCGGACTACCGCCTCGAGTTCATGAACGAGCGCCTGATCGAAAAAACCGGCCGCGACGCAACCGGCGGCATCTGTTACGAGGTCATCTACGGCCTCAGCGCCCCCTGCCCCTGGTGCCGGGGGACAGACAGCTTCCAGGGCAGGAGCGTGCAGTGGGAGTTGAACCTCCCCGAAGACGACCGGTGGTATCAGGTGTTCAACACCACCGTGGAGAACGTCCACGGCAAAGGCTCGAAGCTTGCGATGATCATCGACGTGACCGAGCGCAAGGAGGCGGAGGAGGCCCTGCGCCAGGCGATGGACGCAGCCGAGAGGGCCAACCGGGCCAAGAGCGAGTTTCTCTCCAACATGAGCCATGAGATCCGCACCCCCATGAACGGGGTCTTCGGCATGACGCAACTGCTGGAACTGACCGAGCTGAGCCAGGAGCAGCGCGAATACGTGCACTCCCTGAAGAGCTGCGGCAAGAACCTGCTGAGGCTGATCAACGACATACTGGACATCTCGAAGATCGAGGCCGGGATGATGACCCTGGAGTCCGAGCAGTTCAGCCTGCTGCAAAGCATCAGGGACGTGGTCATGACCCAGAACCCTGTCGCCAGGGAAAAGGGGCTCAGGCTCCAGGTCGACGTGGCGCCGGGGGTGCCCGACGCGGTCCTTGGCGACCAGCTCCGTTTCAAGCAGATCCTCCTGAACCTTCTGGGCAACGCGGTGAAGTTCACCGAGAAGGGAGGGGTCACCATCACCGTCTCTCTGCAGGAGCAACCCTCTCTCCCCGCTTCGTTCCTGATTGCGGTGCGGGATACGGGGGTGGGGATAGCCCCCGGGGCCCAGGAGGAGGTGTTCAAGCCCTTCGTCCAGGAAGACGGCTCGACCACGCGCAAGTACGGTGGAACCGGGCTCGGGCTCAGCATCAGCCGGCGCCTGGCGGAGATGATGGGGGGGAGCATCTCCGTAGAGAGCACGCCCGGGACGGGGAGCTGCTTCACTGTGGCCCTTCCCCTCACCCCGGCGAAGACGCCGGTAAAGGCGGCAGATGCGGCGCGCCAGCCCCCTCCGCTGTGGGCGGGGCGCCCCCTGCGGCTGCTGCTCGTCGAGGACGACCAGACCAACATCGTCTTCGCCTCGTCGCTTTTCAAAAAGCTCGGCCTGGAGACCACGGTGGCCGAAAACGGCAGGGAATGCCTGGCACACCTGGAGCGGGGGGATTTCGACGTGGTGCTGATGGACATACAGATGCCGGTGATGAGCGGGGAGGAAGCGCTGCGGGAGATCCGGGAGAAGGAGCGAGCGACCTCGTCCCGTCAGCCGGTGATAGCCCTCACGGCGTACTCGCTGAACGACGACAGGAGGCGTTTCCGGGAGGCTGGTTTCGACGGCTACCTGTCGAAGCCTCTGGAGACGGGAGAGCTGATCCAGGAGTTGCAGCGGGTGCTGGGCGCCCAGGAGGCGAGCCATGCCTAGGCCTTCGAGGGTACTGATAGTGGATGACGAGCCGGTCAACCTGCGGCTGATCTCGGTGACGCTCGGCAGCGACTACGAGGTCGTGACTGCGCTCAACGGGCACGAGGCGATCACCAGGCTGAAGGAGCTGGAGATCGACCTGATCCTGCTGGACGTGATGATGCCCGACATCAGCGGTTTCGACGTCTGCAAGATCATCCAGGCCAACTCCAGATTCATCGACATCCCGGTCATCTTCCTGACCGCCATGGACACCCCGCAGGCTGCGCGCCAGGGTTTCGATGCCGGCGCCATAGATTACCTGACCAAGCCGGTGGACCTGGAGCTTCTGAAGCTGCGGGTCCGCAACCTGGTCTCGCTTAAACAGCGCACGGACCTGGTGCGTGAGCAGCGCGACCTGCTGGCGCGGCAGAAAGAGGAGCTGGAGGCAGCGCTGGCGCGGGTGAGGCAGTTGGAGGGGATCATCCCCATCTGCATGTTCTGCAAGAAGATCAAGGACGACAAGGAGAGCTGGCGCCAACTGGAAGATTACGTAAGCCAGCACTCGGACGTGATGTTCAGCCACAGCGCCTGTCCCGACTGCTTCGAAAAAGAGATGAAGTCGATCAAGCAGGATCTCTCCAGGCTGGACCTCCCCCCCAAGTCGGGGGAGTAGGCAGGATGACAACGTCAAGAGAGGCGGAAGCGATGTTTGACAGGACGAAGGAGCTGCTGGATATCCCGCTGGAAAAGATCGCACTGTTCAGACATGTCGCTCCCGAATCGCTGCAGGGGATCATCGACTGCTGCGGCATCAGGACCCTCGAGCGCCAGGAGACGCTGCTCTTTCCGGAGCAGGTAAACCGCGAGCTCTACGTTTTGCTGTCGGGGAGGCTCAGGATCCACCTGCAAGACCCGCAGTCGGAGCCGATCGCCTACCTCGCCCCGGGCGAAGTGGCGGGGGAGCTCTCCGTCATCGACGGCTACCCCACCTCCGCCTACGTGATCGCCGATGAGGACTCCCGGGTCCTGGTGATGGAACAGGAGCTGGTATGGTCTCTGGCGACCGTCTCGCACGCGGCGGCTTACAACCTCCTCACCATGCTCTCGGGGAGGCTGCGCAACGCGAACCGCTGCATCGGCGAAAAGATGCTGCAGGAGCATGCCTATCACAGCTACGGCACCGTCGATGCGCTCACCGGGATGCACAACCGCTACTGGCTCGACGAGGCGCTCACCCGCATGGTGCACCGTGCAAGCCGCAGCAGGGCCCCACTCTGCGTGCTGATGCTGGACATAGACAATTTCAAGGAGTTCAACGACGCCCATGGCCACCTAAGCGGCGACCGCGCCATCCACACCGTCGCCCAGACCGTCCTGGAGAGCCTGAGGCCGACGGTGATGGCTGCACGCTACGGAGGCGACGAGTTCCTGGTCGCCATACCGGACGTCGCGGTTGAGACCGCGCTGGAGATAGCCGACAGACTGCGGCAGAAGGTAGCGGCCACAGAGATTCCGCACCTCGCGGCCCCACTGCCGCCGCTCACCGTTTCCATAGGCGTCACCGGCATCGTCCCGGGCCAAAGCGCGGAAGAGGTCATCGCCGCGGCCGACGCAGCGCTTTACCGTGCAAAACTTTTGGGCAGAAATACAGTCTCCTCGTAGGCGATCCCACCCTCCCCCTCCCCCCTACTCCCTCACCCATCCTCCATCTGCACTGCTGCGTTTTTTTCTTTCAAGTCCTCCCCACACGGCGGCGATAAGTGTAGCAGTAAATGAACCTGCCACCGGCAAGCCCAGAAGGAGAGGAGTATGAACTTTTCAGGCATGAGACTCAGCGTAAGACTTGGCATAGCGTTCGCTGTCATAGTCGTGCTCATGACAGTTGTGGGGGGATATGCCATAAACAGGATGCATGCCTTCGACAAGAAGATCGAGCTGATGATCAACGACAAGTGGCCCAAGACCGTGATGTTGAACGAGGCCAAGAGCCAGGCCAACGTCATCGCCCGGGCGATGAGGAACATGATCCTCGTTGACGACCCGCAGGAGGTCCAGAAGGAGAAGAAACGGATAGAGGACGCCCGCGCGGCCATCGGCAAACAGTTCGACGAGCTGAAGAAAATCGTGCAAAGCGAAAGCGGGAAGAAGCTCCTCGCCGCGGTGGTCGATGAGCGCGCCCAGTACATCGAGTCGCAAAAGCTGGTGATAGGTCTCATCGAGTCGGGGAACAAGGCGCAGGCGACCAGCGAGCTTATGACCTCGGTGCGCAAGACGCAGACCGCGTATTTCGCCGCCATCGACAAGATGCTCGAGCACCAGCAAAAAGGGCTGGAAAACGTGGGCAAGGAGTCCGATGCCATGATCCAGCAGTCGCGCCTTGTCGTGATCGGGCTCCTCGCCGCTGCCATCTTCCTCTCGGTGCTCCTGGCGGTCGTGATCGTCAGGAGCATCACGGTTCCAGTGCGGGAGCTCATCGCCGCGAACGACCGCCTGGCCGACAAGGACCTCACCGTCTGCATCACCCTCGCCGGAAACGACGAGCTGGGGCACCTGGCGGACTCTTCGCGCAGGGTGGTGGAGAGCCTGCGGGAGATACTGGGGCAGGTCTCCGACAGTTCCGCCCAGATCGCCGCTGCCTCGAACCAGTTGCAGTCGACCGCGGTGCAGATCGCCACCGGCGCCGAGGAGGTGGCCTCCCAGACAAGCTCCGTTGCGACCGCAAGCGAAGAGATGGCCGCGACCAGCGGCGACATCGCCCAAAACTGCATGCTGGCGGCGGACACCTCGCGCCAAAGCAGCGCTTCGGCCAACGAAGGTGGAGCGGTGGTCCAGGAGACCATTGCCGGAATGGCGAGGATCGCGGAACGGGTGAAGGACAGCGCCCGCACCGTGGAAAGCCTGGGGGAGAGGTCGGAGCAGATCGGCAACATCATCGAGACCATACAGGACATCGCCGACCAGACGAACCTCCTGGCGCTGAACGCGGCGATCGAGGCGGCGCGCGCCGGCGAGCAGGGACGCGGCTTTGCCGTGGTCGCCGACGAAGTCCGGGCGCTCGCCGAGCGGACCACCAAGGCCACCAGAGAGATCGGCGACATGATCAAGGCGATCCAGGACGAGACCAAGGCAGCGGTGGGCGCCATGGAGGAGGGGGTGGCCGAGGTGGAAAGGGGGACCGAATTCTCCCAGCGCTCCGGGGAGGCGCTGCAGACCATCCTGAAGCAGATAGGCGAGGTGACCATGCAGATCAACCAGATCGCCACCGCCGCCGAGGAGCAGACCGCAACCACCAGCGAGATCACCATGAACGTGCAGCAAGTGACCGAGGTGGTGCAGCAGACCGCCAGCGGCGCCGGCGAAACGGCGGCGGCCGCGGCCCAACTCGCCTCCAACGCCAAGGTCCTCGAGGGGCTGGTCAGGCAGTTCCGGCTTTAACAGGCTTCAACGGCAATAAAAAAGGGGCCGGGCTTTTATAGCCCGGCCCCTTTGCATGGAGTCGCGAAGCTTACTTGTTATGCCCCCTGCCGTGCCCTTTATTCCCCTTCCCCTTCCCTTTTCCCTTGCCGTCGCCCCCGCCCTCTCCCCCTTCATGATGGCCGCTGAAAGAGAGGTTTCCGGCTTTCAGGTCGTGGAATTCCCGCGATCCGGGCTTTATCCCCAGTTCCTTCGCGATGGCTCCCCACCCTTTGTTACGGTTGGGCTGGTACACCGCCATTACCTGGTCGGGCTGCCTCCCCGACATCCGCCCGAGTTCGTAGATCATGAACGCATCGGCAGGCTCCGGAACCGAGCGGATCACCGCCTGTACCTGGGGGACCGGCACGCCGAACTGCGCGCCTATTCTGGCCGAGAAACCGGGAAGGTCGGCGCGCGCCTGGACGTTGAGGCTGGCGAGGAAGCTGTCGAGCCCGCCGGCCAAAACCGAAAGCGGCGACAAAAGAACAAGGGACAGACAGATCAGGATCAGGCGCTTCATGTTTGCTACCTCCGTTAATTTGTTCTGGCAGCCGCCCCTTTGCGGCAGCAGCTATAAGCATAAAGCGTAAGTGCCGATCGTCAAAGAACGGCACTTCGGCAGTCATTCGGCAATGGAGCCTGTTGTAGTACCAGCGCCTGAGACAGCGAGCTGCGACAACGACAAAAGCTGCCGGGCGTTGTGCCATGGCAGCTTTTGTCGAGACGGTTTTCTGACTGTCGCCGTTTACCTGGTGAACTCTCCGGCTTCTCTCTGCAGGATCTCTGCGAACTCCAGGAACACCGCCTCCCGCACGGCATGGCGCTGCCAGTACCTGATCAGAGTCCGGGCGCACTGCAGCATGCCCACGAGCCCCGCGGAAGTTCCGGCTGCGACTATCCCGGTCGTTTCCCCGTAAAAAACCATGACCATGCCGGAAGCAAACAGCACCAGGCTGGAAAGGAACAGGGGGAGCTCCATGTGCTTGAAGGGCGAGCTGAACATGTGGTGCACGGAGGAGTAGACCGAGGCGTGCGCCCGCACTATGCGCAGGTACCTCTCCAATTCGGCGCCGTTGCAGCGGGAGACGGCACGCAGGTAGAAGCGCCGGATGGCTTCCCTGCTGCTGGTCGCCATGCGGTCGCCATAGTAGTGTTCCAGTTCGACATCGATTGTGTAGGTATCCATCTCAGCCCTCGAATCCTGGCCCCGTAAATCCGGGCCGTTAAAGTGATGCTGGTGAAATAGCAGGATACGTACCAACCTGACGCCGGCGTCGCCCAGCCGCGCCTGGCCCGCGCCGGCGCGGCTGGGCGGGCCGGCGCAGGCGCGCAAAAACGTCGCGTCTGCTCAACTTTCTGACACCTGCGCGCCACAAAGCTGAACATCGCCGCAGCTCCGGGAGGCGCGGCGCTTCCCGGGCATGCCTTGCGCCATAGCCCCCCATCGCCGCCATTTCGCGGACCCTTCGAAAAAAAAGACCCCGGCGGCCTTTCGGCTGCCGGGGTCCTTGGTGCTGATTTTCAGCCGGTGGCTAAACTGCGGCGGAGTCGCCGATGCTCGGCTGGCGCACCGGGCGCTCGGCCGCCGCGTCGCAGAGGTCGACCTTCATGTCCCAGTTCTTGATCTTCATGGTGCCGTTCGCGGCAAGGTTCAGGTGCATCTTGAAGGCGCGGTCCCAAAGCTGCGGCTCGTGACCGACGCCCTTAGCGAGGCACTGCTTCTCGGCGATGTCGAGGTACTCGGTGAGAATCGGCTTGTAGTCGGGGTGCGCGCACTTCTCGATGATGCGGCGGGCACGCTCTTTCGGCGCCATGCCGCGCAGGTCGGCAAGACCCTGCTCGGTGACCACGCAGTCGAGGTCGTGCTCGGTGTGGTCGATATGCGAGCAGTGCGGGACCACGCAGGAGATGCCGTTGGGATCGATCTTCGAGGGGCGGGAGGACGGGGTGTGCATGATCTTCAGGAACCCGTTCCTGAGGAAGTCGCCGGAGCCGCCCAGGCCGTTGATCATGCGGGTGCCCCCGACCAGCGTCGAGTTCGCGTGCGCGTAGATGTCGATCTCGACCGGGGTGTTCATCGCGATGCACCCCAAGCGACGGATCGGCTCGGGGGCGTTGGAGATGGAGAGCGGGCGCAGCACGATCTTGTCGAAGTACTTCTCCATGTTGTCGAAGAAGCGCGGGAAGCCCGGGGTCTCGGAGAGCGACAGCGAGCAGGAGGAAGCCATGTCCAGCTTGCCGGAATCGAAGAGGTCGAGCATGGTGTCCTGCAGCACCTCGGTGTAGACGGTGAGGTTCTGGAACGGGCCCTTGGCCAGGCCGCCGATGACCGCGTTGGCGATGGAACCGACCCCCGACTGCAGCGGCAGGAGGTTTTTGGGCAGGCGCCCCGCCTTCACCTCGTGGGTGAAGAAGTCGATGATGTTGTTCGCGATCGCCTCGGAGGTGTCGTCCTGCTCGGAGAAGGCGCGCCCCTTGTCGCGGTGCTTAGACTCGACGACGGCGATCACCTTGCTGGGGTCGCAGGGGACATAGGTGCTGCCGATGCGCTCGCCGGCGCTGGTGATCCCCAGGATCTGGCGCTTGGGGGGGTGGTTGCAGACCACGATGTCATGCATCCCCTCGAAGGAGGGCTGGCCGGTGTTCACCTCCAGGATGATCTTGTCGCAGATCATCAGGATCTCGGGGACGACGCCGCAGGAAGAGGTCAGCACCAGCCCGCCGTCCTCGGTGACGGCCGAGACCTCGATGATGGCGAGGTCGAGCTTGCCGCTCGGGGTGTCCTTGGTGTAGAAGCCGTAGCCCAGATCCTGGGCGAACAGGGAGAGGTGCTTGTCGCCCATGCGGATGCGGCCGGCGTTGATCCCGGCGGCGATGTTCTTCCCGGTCTGGTAGGGCCAGCGGCGGTCGATCATGTCCAGAGTTGCCCAGCGGTCTTCGGTCTCGGCGCCGACGGAGGCGCCGATGAAGAGGTTGAACCTCAGTTTTCCTTGCAGCCCGTTCTTCTCGACATGGTCGGCCAGGGCGATGGGGACCGCCTTCGGATAGCCGGCGGGGGTGAAGCCGGACCAGCCGAGGTTCATCCCGTCCTTGAAGAATCCGACGGTCTGTTCTGGGGACATCACCTTGTTCAGCAGCGACTTGCAGCGCACGCGGTCCTGCAGGGTTCCATAGTTCGACATCACGTTCCTCCTGTTTGATTTTGACGTATACGCCAGAGGCGCAAAAAAAAAGGTACTGCTCAACCCTTAAACCCTGGAATTTTTGCGCCGCTCGTCGATGTTCTTCCGTGCGGCCCTGATGTGGCGGCGCATCAAGAGATCGGCGAGCTCCGCATCCCGCTCCTCGATCGCCTCCACGATGCGGCGGTGCTCCTTGAGCGCCTGGTAGGGGCGCGGCCCCGAGGTGGAGAACTGGTAGCGGTACATCCGCATCAACTGGTACAGCCCCCCCTTCAGTATGCCGGTCACCTTGGAGTTGCGGCTCCCTTGGAGGATGCGGTAGTGGAAATCGAACTCGCCCTCCTGCTGATAGTAGGAGAGTCCCTTGTTCTCGTTTATGTTTTTTTCGTGCTCGTCCAAAAGCCGCTTGAGGTCGTCGATCTCCTCAGCGGTCATATGCTCCGCGGCAAGCCCGCAGGCCATCCCCCCCAGCGCCTCCCGGATCTGGTAGATGTCGACCAGCTCTTCATAGGTGAGCGTCACCACCCGCGCCCCGAGGTTGGGAGAGCGCACCACGAGGTAGCGCTCCTCCAGGCGGCTCAGCGCCTCCCGCAGGGTTCCCCGGCTGATGCCGTAGCTCTTCGCCAGTTCCGGCTCCGAGATCTTGCTCCCCGACGGCATCTCGCCCTTCACGATGGCGGTTTGCAGCTGCTCGAAAATGCGGTCGGACAAGCTGAGTGTTGCGGGGTCGGACTCTATCGGCATGTTTTTCATTAATTGTCGACACCTCTAAACGTATACAACGGACAGGCCCACAAAATACTCCCTTTTCCGCCGCTGTCAACACAAAAGTGTCGACAGATCGAGCGCAAAATTAACCATAACAAATCAGATATCTACGGGCTTCTTGCCGCTTCATCGATCCTTGGCTTCGCCTTGGCGGCCACATCCGGCAACCGCGGATAAAGAAAAACCCCGGAGGTTGTCCTCTCCGGGGTCTCGGTTCGCCTGGGGCAAACGGGGTCAGGCGATCGGCCGCAGCGCCTCCACCAGCGCGTTGAGCCGGTACGGCTTCTGGATGAAGCCGGCCAGCTGTTTTCCGCTCAGTTTTCGCGTCACCTCGTACTCGGTGTACCCGCTAGACATCACGACTTTCACGTCCGGTCTTATCTTTTGCAGCTCCACCAGGCAGCGCTCGCCGTCCATGTGCGGCATGGTGAGGTCGAGAAGGACGATGCCGACCTGGGGGTTGGCCGCAAAGAGCTCGATGGCGGTCCTGCCGTCTGAGGCGGTCAAAAGGTTGAACCCCAATTGCTGCAGCATCTCCGAGGCGATGCCGCGCACCGCGTCCTCGTCGTCCACAAGCAGCAGGGTCCCGCTCCCCTTCCAGCTCTCCTGGCTGCTGACCGCCTCGCAGATATCGGCTGTGCTGTCGGCCGCGGGGAAAAGTACCCTGAAGGAGCTCCCGCGCCTTGGCTCGCTGTCGACGATGATGGCCCCGCGATGCCCCCTCACGATCCCCAGGGCTGCGGCCATGCCCAATCCGCGCCCGGTGAATTTCGTGGTGAAGAAAGGATCGAAGATCCGGTTCCTGGTCGCGCTGTCCATGCCGCAACCGTTGTCGCTCACATCGAGGCAGATGTACTCCCCCTCGGGAACGTCCACCTCGAGCCAGGCCTTTTTGAGGTAGCTGCGGTCGCACTTAAGGCTGGAGGTCTTGATCGAGATGAAACCGTTGTCGTCGCCGATGGCCTCCGAGGCGTTGATGACCAGGTTCATCACCACCTGCCGGATCTGGGTGGCGTCGGCTTCCATCTGCGGGAGAGAAGGATGGAGGTCAATTTTCAATAAAGCCCTTTTGGAGATGGACACCTCGAGCATGTGAAGCATCTCCTGCAACAGGCGGTTCAGGTCGATGTTCTCAACCACGAATTTCCCCTTCCCGGAGTAGGCGAGCATCTGCCGGGCCAGATCGGCGGCGCGGGTGGATGCCTGCTCGATTTTCTGCAGGTTGTCCACCGCGGGGGACTCCTTGTTGATACGCATCAGGGCGAGTTCGGCGTTGCCCATGATGGCCATCAGGATGTTGTTGAAGTCGTGCGCTATCCCGCCGGCAAGGACACCGAGGCTCTCCAGCTTCTGCGCGTGCAGGAGCTGGCGTTCGAGCTGGAGCTTTTCCTCTTCGGCCTTGACCTTTTCGGTCACGTCCCGGGCGGTGCCATAGATGATGTTCCCATCAGGGCGCACCGAGTGCCACTCGATGGAGCGGTAGGAGCCGTCGGCGTGCAGGAAGCGGTTGGTGAAACTCTGGATATCCCCTCTCCTTTCCAGTGTCGCGACCGCATCGGCGGTGGCGGAGACGTCGTCCGGATGGACCAGGTCCAGGAAGTTCTGCCCCACGAGCCGCTCCAGGGGAAAGCCCAGAGCCGTTTCCCAGGCCGGGTTCAACCGCCGGAAGCGCCCCCCCGTGTCGGCAATGCAGAGCAGGTCCAGGCTGTTGTTGAAATAGCGGTCCAGCTCTTCCCCCTTGGCCAGAGCTTCAGCCTCGGCTCGCTTTCTCCTCTCGATGTCGACCGACAGCTGCTGAGCCATGCCGTCGAACGCTGTGCCAAGCTCGCCCAGCTCCCCTCCGGCGACGCAGTGGTTCACGCGCACGGTGAGGTCGCCCGCAGAGATCTTCTGGGCCGCCACTCTCAGCGCCCTCACCTTGTCCAGTATCGCCCGCTTGCTGATGTACAGCGCCATCAGTGCCGTGAGCAGCACTATCGCCCCCATGACGGCGATGTTCATCATCAGCGGCAGCGATGTCTTCTTGACCACCCACTCCTCGTCGATGCCGGTGCGGACGTACATGTAAGGTTCACTCTCCCCCTTGAGGTAAACCTTGCGGTAAGCGGTGACCTTCTTGATGCCGCTGTTGTTCCTGGCGATAAAGGTCCCCTGTTCCCCCTCTTTCATGGAAGCGAAGAGGTCGGGCCTGTCCTTTTTGCCGACCAGTTCCCGGGCTTTGTTGCCGTAGAGGATGGTTCCTTCATGGTCCAGCAGCAAAAGAGAGGTGTTGGGGGGGAGATTGCGGGAGGTTAGCAGCGTATCGTAGTTGGCGAGGGTGAAGGCAGCCACCGCGACGTCCTGGACCTTTCCCTGCTGGTCCAGTATTGGATAGCCGAAGCTCAGGGTCGGTTTGGAGAGGACCTTCCCTATGGTGTACTCCCCCGAAGAGAAGCGGCCGCTTCGCAGGGCGGCTTGGAAGAACCTCCTCTCAGCGGCTTTTATCGGTTTGTGAATCGGCAGGGCCGAGGCCCAGACGTTTCCGTCGGGAGCTATGATGAGGAGATTGCTGATCTGGGGAGATTTTTTCAGTAATCCTGCGAGGATCCGGTTCACCTCGGGGACATCCCTTAGCCTTACCGCCTCGACGTAGGAAAGGGTGGCAAGGAGCTGTTCTGCGCCCGACAACAGCACTTTCTGGTCGTTATGCACCGCGGTGGCGAGGTTCAAGGAGAGGTGTGCAGCTTCTCGGAAGTCGGCCTCACGCTGTCTCTGGGCGGAATATAGGATGATGCCCATGGATCCTATGGCCATCAGCAGGATCATGATCATCATCTGGGTGCGCAGATTAAGCGAGAGAAACCGATCCATGACAGCTCCTGGCAGACGCTGCAGCACTGTTTAGACGATACTTACAGTACTCCTCTTGTCTTCGGCATACAGGGGGAGAATTTGATATAAAAATTTACTATGAAATTTTACTTATATGCAAGAAAGATATAGTTAAAACAATTTAACACGCCATCAGCAGCCTCTTGACTGGCATTTCACGTTGCGGGCAGCGACCAAGCTTTCTGTAGCGCACATCCTCAGGGTCGAGCACTTTGCTCAGGATGACCTCCCTGGTGGCCACAGCCCCCGCCAAACTTGATGTAAGCAGATCCAGCCTCTTCCGTAGGGTCCGTCGTGTCCAAAAGGACGCGGTACTCCCTGATTGCCTTTCTTTTTTTGAGTTTGAAAGACAGGTTATCTTCTTGGGTTCTTAATTCCTCGAATGTTGCCACAACGTTCCCGACAACAACGCCTATGCGGATCATCTGTAACAGGTGGGCCCTGTCGGCCTCAGGCAGGGAAGCATCATCGAGAATCGCGACATACTCGGGGAGGTCATAGGGATTGACCCTGTCGCCCAGGCGCAGGATGAGTGTACATCCCCAACAATCGCTCCGTCCTTATCCCGTGTTCCTCAGCTTCGTCCACAACCCGCGCCACATCGATGCAAAGGGTGCTGAAGTCTTTGTCCCGCGAGACGGCTTCTGTTGAAATCAAGATCTCAGCAATTTTCTTCACGAACGCTATACGTGCCAGTTGTTCCATTTTTTCCTGGCGGATGTCCATACCTCCTCCAACTTTAAAAAAAATTAAGATACGTTAAAAAAATACCCGGCAAAGTATGGAGGTCAAATGACCGGGCAATGCCCCGAAGACCTGTCCGACGTTGACGAGGGCACTACACCTGTGACACATTGGCGCCGCAGGAATCCTTCCAGATCCAGAGGCGGCGTATGAACGAATCAAACAACAAGACAGCCATCATCGGGGCGGGGGCGCTAGGCGCGGTTTACGGGAGCCTCCTCTTCGAGATGTACCCGGACTGCGTCTACTTTGTAGCAGGCGGCAAGCGTTATGACAGGCTGAAAAAGGACGGGGTCACAGTAAACGGCAAGCGCCATGCGATAGAAGTTGTGAAGCCGGAAGAAGCAACGCCTGCAGAGCTCGTCATAGTGGCTGTGAAGCACCACCAGCTCGACGAAGCGATCGCCGATATGAGAAAGGCGGTGGGGCCTGAGACGGTCATCCTCTCGGTAATGAACGGCATCGACAGCGAGGAGCGCATCGGGGCTGCCTTCGGAATGGAGAAGGTGCTCTATGGCTTGTCCTTGGGAATAGACGCGGTGAGGGAAGGTGGCGCCGTGAGCTACAAGAACCTCGGGCGCATCCTGTTCGGGGAGCGGGAGAACAAAGCGTCGACCGAGCGGGTGCGCAGCATCAGCGCCCTTTTCCAACGGGCCGGCATCGCCCACGAAATCCCGCCCGACATGGTCCGCAGCCTCTGGTTCAAGTACATGATCAACGTCGGGGTCAACCAGGTCTCCGCCGTCCTCGGAGCAACCTACGGCGCGCTGAGAGAGTCAGCAGAGGCAAGGGAGCTGATGGATGCGGCCATGAGGGAAGTCATAGCCGTCGCCGTGGCGAAGCAGGTGAACCTCTCGGAGGATGATATCGGCCAGTGGTACCAAGTGCTCTCGACGCTGAGCGCCGAAGGGAAGACCTCGATGCTGCAGGACGTGGAAGCAGGAAGGAAGACGGAAGTCGAGATGCTGGCCGGCACCGTCATCGAATTGGGGGAGCGTTACGGCATACCGACGCTGGTAAACCGCAAGCTCTTCGACGACCTGAAACTTATCGAAATATCGCAGCAGAGGTAGCAGCCTCTCTGTCAGCGCAGCTAATCAGCAGTAACAAGGCGAGAGGATATATAAGATGCAACAGATCGTCGACTTCATACTGGAACTGGACAAACTGAAAAGCGTAACCCGCCAAAGCCGGTCAAAGGGGAGCGACCGCAACGAGAACTCCGCAGAGCACAGTTGGCAGATCGCCATGCTCGCCTATTCTCTCGAGCCATATGCCGCGACTCCCATAGACATCCAGCGCGTCGTCGCCATGCTTCTCGTACACGATATCGGGGAGATAGATACCGGCGACACCATCGTCTATGCCACCGAGGGGTGGGAGGAGCGCAAGGCGGCAGAGTTGGAAGCGGTGAAGCGGATCTTTGGCCTGGTGCAGGAACCGCAGCGCTCCCAGTTCCTGGAGTTGTGGCTGGAGTTCGAAGAGGCGGCGACCCCGGAAGCACGCTTCGCCCACGCCGCAGACCGCGCCATGCCGCCGCTGTTGAACCTCGCCAACAACGGCCAGAGCTGGCGGGAAAACGGCATCAGCTACGAGCGAGTGGTCGAAAAAATCGGTCCCCCGATCGAAGCCGGATGCCCGGCGATGTGGGAGTTCTTAAAAGAACGTCTCGATGAAGAGCATCGAAAAGGGTGGTTCAAGTGATCTGAAGGTGGGACATTACGCGGATAACATCTTAAAGAGGTTTATCTGAAGTTATCGGTTTTAGATCCGCGTAATCCGCGTGCGACGCTCCTTGGGCCACTATCAATTTCTAGCTTGACTTGAGTGCAGGCAAGGAAATATGATGTGAATGTCTATTTACATGGAGTGGCGGCAATGCTGGAAAAGAAAAGCACACGTATCAGGAAAGAAGAGATCATACAGGCCGCCTTGGACGTCGTTGGCAGGAAGGGGCTCCGTTCCCTGACCATTTCCGCAATAGCCGCAACAGCCGGCATGAGCGAGGCAAACATCTACCGGCACTTCAAAGGCAAGGACGAGATCATTTCCGCCATCGCCGACTTCATCGGGAGTTCGGTCATGGGCAAGGCGGCGACGATTGCCGACGGGAGCAGAAGGCCGCTTGAAAAGCTGGAAACTGTTTTCTTCTCTCACCTCGCGCTGATTGCCGAGCACCCGGGAATCCCGCGCTTCGTCTTTTCCGAAGACGTGCTCCTTGCCCACCCCGACATTGCACAAACCCTCGCCGCCCGCATCAACGGCTATGTAGAAACCATCTCCGGAATTATCGCTGCAGGCATACAGGAAGGAGAAATGAGGCAGGGGATCTCTCCGCGGGAGACCGCCCTTACCCTTCTGGGCATGATCCAGTTCACGGCACTGCGCTCCACGGTAGGCGGGTTGCCGGGGGGCATCGCCGATGAAGGGAAGAACCTCTGGCAGAATTTCGCGCTGCTGCTCCGCTGATTTTTTTTGGCCTGAATGTGAGCAAATATTCGCATAACATTTTACTTTTGGAATAATGCGAGGCGGACATGAAACAGCTCATCCTGGTTATCTGCACACTTCTTGTACCAGCGCAGCTGCTGTACGCAGCCGAGAGCCTGACGCTGGATGAAGCGCTGGCGACGGCGCTGAAAAACCACCCTCAGGTGGCCGAAGCCAGGGAAAACATCAACAGCGCCGAGGCGAGAACCGGCCAGGCATTGGCGAGCTACTACCCCCAGATCAGCATCGCGGCTGACTGGAACAAGGGGCAGTCGTACCTCACTGCCCTGGAGCGCGTCAGGAGCACGGAAGTCACTACCGGGGCGCTGTATCTGAAGCAGACCATCTACGATTTCGGGAGGACCGCCGGGGCAGTGGAAGCGGCCCGGTACAACCGCGAGGCGGCGGACAAGAACCTTGTAGTCACCCGGCATGACCTGGCCCTGAGAGTAAAGAGCGCCTTTCACCTGCTGCTGGCTGCAGAGAAGCAAGTGAATGCCGCCACGGAGACAGTGAAGGCAAGGGAGGCGGTATACCGGCAGGCACTCGAGTTCTTCAGGCAGGGGATCAGGCCGAAGGTCGACGCGACGAGGGCCGAGGCGAATCTCCTTGCGGCAAGGACGGCTATGATCCGTGCCGCGAACAACAGGGAGCTGGCACGGATCGAACTGGCGGCCGCGATGGGGACCGAGTCCCTGGAACGCCGCCCATTGGCTGAACCGCCGGCAGACGGCTACCCGTTGCCGCAACGGCAGCAGGTGCAGCTTGAGGCGATGCGCAGCCGCCCCGAACTGCAGCAGCTTTCAGCCTTGAAATCAGCAGCCCAGTCTGCTCTGAAAACCGCCAACAGCAGTTATCTTCCGGTCTTCTCCGGCACTGCGAGCATCGGTTATGCAGACCGGGATTTCCCCCCGGGCGCCGGCGTGTGGGGAGCGGGAGTCAACCTCACCGTGCCGCTTTTTTCCGGGTTCTCCTCGGTCGAACAGGTGCGGGAAGCAACGGCAAACATGCACGCCGTGGAGGCGAGGAACAGCAACCTCAGGCTGCAGGTCGCCAAAGAGGTCGAATCAGCCTGGCTCGGATGCCAGGAGGCATCGGCGCGCATGGCTTCCACGGCGAAAGAAGTCGAGGCGGCAGAGGAAAACCGCCGGCTCGCGGAAGGGCGCTATCAGGAAGGAGTAGGCAGCATCATCGAAGTGACCGACGCTCAATCCCAAGCCCTCGACGCCGAGACAGCCCAGATCCAGGCGAGGTACGACTACTACATTGCGCGGGCCGCACTAGACCGGGCCACCGGCAAAGAATGAGAAGAACAGTTTAAGGAGAATGCCACATGAACCTGCCGCAGGCCTTGGCGCCAAAGAAAAAATATCTGGTCTGGATCATCGTTTTCGCAGCGGCAGTCATCGCGCTCAACAAGACGCTCCTGGCGCCGCCGCGGGTCAAGGTCGCAGCCGTTCAAAAGCGCGATCTGGTCGCGCAGGTGTACGGCAACGGCACGGTCGAGGCAAAGGTGATGGTCGGCATTTCCAGCAAGATCACCGGCAGGATCGCTGAGCTGTACGCCGACCAGGGTGACCGGGTGAAAAAGGGGCTGCTTTTGGCGCGGCTGGAAAACGAAGACCTGCTCCACCAACAGCAGCAGTCTGAAGCGGGGCTGAAGAAATCTGCGGCAAGCCTTACCGCAGAGGAAGCGAACCTCCAGAAGGCCAAAGCGAACCTGGCCCTGGCGGAAACGAACGCCCAGCGCTTCAGGTCCCTGGCCGCAAAGGAGATGGTCTCCAGGCTCGAATCCGAGCAGTACGACACCGCGTTCCAGCTGGCGCGGGCGGAGGTAGCCCGCAGCCAGGCCGCCATAGAAGCGATGAAGATGGAACAACGTGCCACCGATGCCGCTCTTGGTTACGCACGGAGCAAGGCAGGCGATGCGCTTATTTACGCCCCGCAGGACGGCATCATCATCACCAGGGATCTGGAAAAAGGGGCCACGGTCACCGCCGGGGTGTCGATCTTCACCATGGCCGACCCGGCGGAGGTCTGGGTCAAGGCCAACGTCGACGAGTCGCAGCTCAAAGGTGTCGGCGTCGGCAATAAGGCTGCGATTTCCCTTCGCTCCTATCCGGGCGAAGAGTTCCCCGGCCAGGTAGCCCGCCTGGGACAGCAGAGCGACCGGGTAACCGAGGAATTGGAAGTGGACGTGGCATTCACCCCCCCGTTGCAGAACTTCCGCCTTGGGGAGCAGTCCGAGGTTTACATCACAACAGGTATGAAAAAAGACGCACCGGCCCTCCCCTCCGCTGCCATCGTCACCCGGGGCCAAAAGCGCGGGGTGTGGACCGTTGCCGACGGGAAGCTCGCCTTCAAGTCCGTGACCACGGGGATAGAGGACCGCGGCAACTTCACCGAAATCGTCGCCGGCCTCGACCCGGGGGACCAGGTCGTCGTGGCGACGCCGCAGGAGATGGGCAAATTCCGCGAGGGGATGAAGGTAAGGAGCACGCGATGAACCTGGCGCTTCGCGACATACGCTACCACCAGGGGCGGTTCATCCTGACCACCGTCGGGCTCGGGCTGCTCATCGGCGTCGTGATCAGCATGGGGGGGATCTATCGGGGGCTTTCCGCCGACGCCCTGGCCATCCAGGAGTCAACCAGGGCGGATCTCTGGGTGGTGCAGCAGGGGACCAACGGCCCATTTGCCGAGAGCTCGCGCATTCCGGAGGATATTAAGTACCGGATCAAGGGGGTGCCCGGCGTTGCCGAGGCGTCGCCCCTATCCTTCCAGACCATCCAGGTCGAGCGCCAGGGAAAGCCCTTCCGGTTCTTCCTGATCGGCCACGAGCTGAACGGCCTTGGGGGCCCGCCCGGCATCATCGAGGGCCGGAACATCCGCCAGAAGCATTATGAAATGGTGGCCGCGAAGGCGCTGAAGATGGAAATCGGCGAGAAGATCCGACTGGGGCGCCACGATTATACCGTGGTGGGGATAACCGGGAAGGTCGTCTCTTCCGGAGGCGACCCGGCGGCGTATGTGAGCCTTGCCGATGCCCAGGAGATCCAGTTCAAGAAAGACGACGACGCCATCCGCAACGACCGCGCCAGGATCAGCGCCAACCTCGCAGGGATCCAGGCTCTCCCCCCGGCCCAGGCAGCCAGCCTGCAGCAGAACATCGCCGGCATCACGGAATCGACGCATACGGTGAACGCCGTCGTGGCGCGCCTGGCGCCGGGCGCCGATCTTAAGGAAGTACAGGAGCGGATCGGCCGCTGGAACCACTACCGCGCCATCTCCGCAGAAGAACAGACCAGGATCCTCACCAAGGGGATGATAGAAAAGGCCCGCATGCAGATCGGGCTGTTCCGGGCCATCCTCCTCGTCATCTCCTCGGTCATCATCTCGCTCATCATCTACACCTCGACCATCGACAAGATCAAGTCCATAGCCACCCTGAAGCTCATCGGCGCGCAAAACCGGGTCATCGTGGGGATGATCCTTCAGCAGTCGCTCCTGATGGGGCTCTTCGCCTATGGGATCGGCTACCTTCTGATGCTCCTCACCTATGAGAGGTTCCCCAGGCGCGTGGTGCTGCAGGCCTTCGACCTGCAGCTGCTCTTCTTGATCGTGGTCGTGATCTGTGCCGTATCGAGTCTTGTAGGGATCAGGAAGGCGCTCAAGGTCGAGCCCGCCGTGGCCCTGGGGGGATGAATCCATGTATGCCGTCGAAGTGGAAAAACTGACCAAGATCTACGGCAAGGGAAACACTGCCGTCACCGCCATTGCCGACGCGAGCTTCCGGGTCGAGCCCGGCGAGCTGGTAGCGATCCTGGGCCCCTCCGGATCGGGGAAGACCACGCTCCTCACCTCAATCGGCCTGATCACCGAGCCGACGCACGGGAAAGTCGTCATCGACGGAGTCACCGTCGCCGATGAAGGATGGCAGCCGGGGCTCGACCTAAAGCGTGTGCGCCGGGAGAAACTCGGGTTCATCTTTCAGGCGCACAACCTCATCCCGTTTCTAACCGCCCTGGAAAATGTGATGGTGGCGCTAGAGCTGAACCACCAGCCCAAGAAGGAAGCGAAAAGGCGCGCCGAGGAGCTCCTCGTTTCGCTGAACTTGGGACACCGGTTCAACAACTACCCTTCGGGGCTCTCCGGCGGCGAAGCACAGCGAGTCGCCATAGCCCGCGCGCTGGCGAACAGGCCTAAAGTAATCCTGGCCGATGAACCGACTGCGGCGCTGGACACCGAGAACGGGAAAAACGTCATGTCCCTGCTCAAAAAACTCGCCGTGGAAAACCATTCAGCGATCATGGTCGTCACCCACGATCATCGGATGGTGGAAGGGTTCGACCGAATTTTCCACGTCAACGACGGCCGGATCGTTCTTTAAAGAAGCCCCGGCTCATCACCGGGGCTTTTCTCTTTCTGCTTTATTCTCTTGCCCCCTCAAAGGCCTTTCCTTCAAGGTCCCAGCGCCACAAAACTGAACAAACCTCCCTGCCCCCCGCGAACCGGCGTGCGGAATTGGCTTGCAGTCTGATGTCATTTTTACCCGCGCATTCTTCTGAAAAACCTATTTTTTTGACCTTTAGGGCCGTTGCAATAAGATGAGAAGGATTTGGCTAACCGATTCCAATCGGAGCTAGCAATACTGGCAGGTAAAGGAGAACGAAATGACAAAACGGTACACGTTGGTCCTTGCCCTCGTCGCCTTCGGCTATCTCCTGCTTCCAGGCCCCGGACTGGCCGCTCTGCAACCCGGTTTCGACCAGAAGCAGGTGGCGGTGATCGATTCCGGCGCTTACAAGACCCGGGCCTGGGGACTGGCCATCGCCGACTTCACCGGCGACGGCGTCCCGGACATCGTTTCAGGGAGCACTTCCGGTTATGTCCACCTTTATGCCGGCACAGGGGACGGCACCTACGCCTCCCCAAGCACCGTGCTCTTGAACCTTGGCGTCCACAATGCCTATGGCTTGGTCAGCGGTGACTTCAACGGCGACGGCATAGCTGATCTGGTGCTTTGTCCCATCAATGGCGACAATGGCCTGGACCCGGTTGGCGACAGCCTGGTGAAACTCTACCTCGGCATCGGCAACGGCGCCTTCCGGAGCCCGGTGACTATCGGCGACGCCGGTACCGACGCCATGGCGCTTGTGGCCGGCGATGTAGACGGTGACGGCCGGCTCGACCTCATCAGCGGCGACCAGACCAACAGCGCCGGTAATACGGCCGACGTGTTGCTGTTTCGCAACCTTGGCACCGACGTGAACGGAGTCCCTGCCTGGAGCTCCCCTACGACCATCATCTCTGCTCCCCGGCGTAACACAGTCGACCCTGAGCAGCCCCCCTACTTCCCTCCCAAGTACTATTTCCAGTCTTACGGGCTAGCGCTGGCCGACATCGATGGCGACGGGGACCTCGACCTGCTGGTTTCCGACCTGGCCACCTACCTCTATGTCTACAGCAACGACGGCCTGGGCCATTTCCAACCGGTGCGCTACAACCGGATCGCCACTCGTCCTTTCGCCTATGCCCAGCTCCACGGCGACATGGCCGAGAACCAGACGGCGATCGCCGCCGCCGATCTAAACGGTGACGGCCTGGTGGACATCGTGGCAGGCGGCGACCAGGCGGGGTACAACTACAACTGGGAAGGCAAAGTAGATCTGTGGCTGAACGAAGGCTTGGACAGCAGCGGCCGCCCCACCTTCGCCTCGGTCGGCATCATCGGCGGCGACGGCACCAACGTGCGCGGCCTGGCCGTGGGACAGCTGAACCCGAAACAGGACTCGACCACAGACGTTCTGTTCGGCAACAACGAGGGTCGCCTGTCTGCCCTCTTCGCGGACACAAAGGATAGTGACGGCGACGGCATCATCGACCGCTGGGACAATGCCCCGCTCATCTCCAACGCTCCCCGCCTCGACATCAATGGTGATGGCTTTGTGAACCGCTTCGACCAGCTCGACGCGGATCACGACGGAATCGGCGACGTGGCCGACGACGACAACGACAACGATGGCGTCCCAGACACCATCGACAACGCAATCTACGTCGCGAACCACGACCAGGCTGACAGTGACGGCGATGGCGTGGGTGATGTGAGCGATCCGCTCTTTAACCGCGACACGGACGGCGATGGTGTCCCCGACGCCCCCCTTGACCAGGTGCTCCAGGGCAAAGCGCAGCAGGCCAAGGCCATTTGGTCGCAAAACGACACCCACTTCATTATCCGGGTCGATTCCCTGGGACGGCTCTACCAGAACGAGTTTGTCCAGACTTTCCTCGACGCAGCCATCCTTTCCCCCGCTGAATGGGCGCTCCGGAAGGGGGAAAGCTACAATGGCAAGGGGGATGCCCCCGCTCCAACAGGGTACACCGTCCCGGCTGGCCTGGCAGGCGGCAAGGAAACTCCTGTGTCGGTTTTCGTAATCCCGAAACAGCTGTGGGCCACCAGCGGCGACCCCGACCCGATCAACTGGATCAACGCCCGCATCACTAACAGAAACCTGGAGGTGGCCCAGCATGGCACCTACCATGCCTACCTGACCAATACGGGGGACTGGAAGGACCAGGAAGACCGCAACTGGATGGCCGTCGAGACTGCCGGTTTCACCTTTCCGGAGATGTTCGAGTACCTGCGCATCGGCAAGGAGACGCTCCTCGGCGACTACGCAGATCCCTGGATCGTCCAGTCCGGAGCAACCCCCACCTCTGCAAGGATCGACTGGAGTCAAGCCGCCCACCCGCTCATCAGCTATGCTCCCCCCTACGACGCTTCCGACATTCCGGCTCGGCAGGCGGTAGCCCACTTAGGCTACATTGCTTTCAGCGCTTCTGTCTGGGAAGAGACCAACCCCATCTTTTCTCCGGAGGGTTCCCATCACCAGACGTTTGACCAGTTCGGCATGTACCACGCCAGCGCAGACCGCCAAGTCGACCCGGTCGGCACCGATGTCGCGGGCTTTCTTGAGTATCTGGACGGCATCACCCGCAGGGGCGCGCTCAACACGTTCCTTATCGAGCAGACCGAGTGGTCGGGGCGCTACTGTAACGACCTGCCCCGGCTGGGCCCCTGTGCCACTTCGCCCAGCAACATCAACGAGGAGAACAACACAATCGACCTCGGACGCTGGGAGAAATGGCTGGCGCTGCTCGACTTCGCTAAGACAAACGGGAGCGTCATGACTATGGGGGAGTATGCCCTCGCCATGAGCTTCGACAACGCTCCGACCGCCTATAACCCCAACCAGAAAGACGCCGACCACAACGGCATCGGCGATGCCATCGATGGCGCAGCCCTCTCCAGCGGCGAGATCCGCTTCGCCTGCGCCGAAACCGGTGCCACCGGCATCCTCGCTGCCACCCTGGCGACCCCTCTAGCGGGGGTTCCTCAACAGCTCGTCTCCTTCCGGACCGACGCCGACGGGGACGGCGCTACCGAAGGGTATGACGGCGCCACCGACGGTGCTGGAAAAGTTGCCGTACCGATTGCCGTTGCCTATCCGGTTGGGAGTGTCATCCCCTACACCGCCTCGTGGGACGGCATCCTCGCCAACGCTCAGGCGGAGGGGACCGTGCGGGTGACGGCGCAGGCAAGCCTCCTGCCGCCTCTGGCCAAACTGGTGAGCCTTACCGAGGACCCTCCTCTGCCGACAGCCGCCTACCGGCAGGGACGCACCGTGCCGCTGCGCCTCCAGCTTACTTGCGGCAGCAGAGCGCTTACCGCCGCGGACGTTGCTCCGCCGCGTATCGTCGCCATCGAGCGGGCCGGAGAGTCGGTCGCGCTCGCGACTATCGACCTCGATGCCGGCCAGGCGAACGACAATGGCCTTGATTTCCGTTTTGCCGGTGACGCCTGGATATACAACCTTGATACACGGGGGCTCAGCGCCGGCGCGTACCGCGTAACGATCCTGATGCCCGATGGCGTGGGCTACCGGGCGGCTTTTGTCCTCATGTAGGCGGGGAAACTGGATGTTAAATTAATCCGCATGTTACCTTCAGTATGACGGGCGTCGCTTCGGCGACGCCTTTTTTCGTGCAACTCTGCCTCGCCTTCACTATATTCCGGCGACATTTCGCCCGCTACCTCGCGCTTGCCTCCCCTATCGGATGCGGCGCATGCGGTAAATGAACCGCCGCCTTTGTCTACCGCAATAGCTTCCGTCGCGGCGTCTCAGATTTCCAGGCTGTCCCTTCTCCCGAATGCTTATCCCTGCACGCGTCAGACGTATCGTCCTGGGCGGTAACTGAGGCGAAGCGCCAGCCGGCATTTCCCGCCTTTTGTTAAACATGTTTTTTGTTTTGTCAGACATGTTTTTTCTTTTGTAAGACATGTTTTTTTCGACCGTCCGGAATCCGCTTTGATACCGGGGAGTTGCAGCCGTAGAAAACAGGCGCTTCAGGCAAAAAAACAAACATGTTTTTTTGTTTGGCGAACGGGTCTTTCCAAAAGGAAGGTTACTTCGCCGCTTTGCTATTCATGTGACCAGAGCAGGAAAGAGATTAATCTGTTTCGTGTAATTAGGAACTTGAAAAGATAAGAGTGGGGACTAGACTGGTCGACATTGCCCGGGACGAACTAAACCTTACGGAGGTAAAGTCACTATGCCCAAGCTCAAGACCGCCTTTCCCAGAAACGTCCTCGAACTTCTCATGTTGTCGCGCAAGGTAAAGGAAGGGATATACAACAGTCCACATTTCCAGCAGAGGTCGACAGAATTCGAGATGGATATGCAACGGCTGTCCGAAGGGGTCGACAAATTGCAAAAAGCGCAGGACGAGTCGCAAACCAGGGACATGCTGAAGATCGCCTTCCGTGACAAGACCCGCGACGAGGTCTGCGTCATATTGGGGAGGGTCGCCAAACATGTGGAATTGGTTGCCAACGGAGATGTTGCTGTTCTGCAGAGCTCCGGCTTCGAGCTCACCCAGGACAGGAGCAAGCGGCTTCACTCCGCGCAACCGCTCCCCGCGCCCGCCGTTATCTTGAAGCATGGCCCCTTGTCGGGGATACTGATAGCCAGCGCGAAGCCGGTGCCGGGTGCCGCCAGTTATGAATTCCACATCACCGATTCCGACCCGACCGTTTCCGACAACTACAAGCCTTTCGGCACCTTCGCCCACGGCACCCACATCACCATCCCAGACCGCACGCCAGGGCAGACCTACTCCGTCAAAGCCCGCTGCATCGGCAGCGCCGGCCCTGGTGCCTGGTCTCCCCCCTTCACGCTCATGTCGCTGTAGATGAAATAAGCCCGGATCCCCTCCGGGCTTATTGCTTGCCATCAGGTTCCAAATTCGGATAGATGGGTGTCGACAAAAGTGAGGGGGAAATGATTTTTTTCGAACCAAGGCGACGCCCTGAGCTTTGGTCCTCGATCGTGAGTCTTGCCATCCACAATAGGTTTTTGCCTGGCGCACAAAAAGGCTCTTGGTGGATGCCAAGAGCCTTCTCTGATAATTGCAGGTACCCCCGGAATACAAGCCACAGCACTCGCGCTGATCCGGATTTATTTCCGTTGTCTTCTTTTCCCTAATACGGCACTGGTCAGCCCGAGCCCCAGCAGCAGTGTGGAAGGCTCAGGAACCAGAGCGCCGGTGACAGTCAGCGTAGAAGTCTCAATTTCACCCCACAATCGGTTCCTACTGCTACTTCAATGGGCATGGTCCAGTCCAGAAGGGACGGGTCTACAGCGAAGAACTGGTGGTCAGGTCTCCGCCAGCCCGGGCGTGTAGCCCCAGTTGGTGTAACCCGGGAGTTGCGTAAGGTAGCCCAGGGAAGTGCCATTGATGAAAACCTGGGCCAGTCCTGGTCCACATCATCGGCACATTATCTTGTAAGGTATTCCGAAAGGAATTTACTGCAAATAAAGACGGGACAAACAGGTAAAGAGCCTCTTTTACAGGGATAATAGCTCCGCCGTATCGTAGGCCACAGGTGTTAACTTATGCAACGATGTCGGGAAAACTTCCTTCCTACCTATGAACAAGTCAACCGCAACCTCCCACTCAGCCAGCATCCTGCTTCCCACCTCCCTGAACGCCGAGAAGTCATGCATGTGTGTCGTCACGGTACCTCAAAACAGTAAGCAAGGAAAAATTCTGAGGACATCCGAGAAAACTGAGAGAGAGGAAAACCATTTGCCACGGACCGGAAATGAGGACAGGGGGCGCGGGTTCAGGCGAGACATCCTGATATTTATACTACCTACAGATAATGCTTCATGGAATTGCGGGGTCCGACTAGTTTGAAACGGGTACGGAATCAACAGTCAGCAGGATCAAAATGCCTTCTCTCACAGCAGTTAATTTCAGACTTGAATCTCTTCCGGCTTTAGCCAGACCATTTTACCATCACGCCAAACCACAACAGGATTTCCGGCCTGCTTGTGCTTCTTGAGCGCTTCGCGTACTCCGGCGGCCAAGGCCTCTGTTATTCTATCCGGGTCTGAAAGTACTTCTTCAATTTTATCGCTGTACTGTGCTCCCATCGTACTCCTCCGTAATCTGCTGCCATACTACCGTATTGTTAACGAGTGTTCCAGACTCTTTTTGTCCCGACGCCATCAGAAGAGGCCCTGTGCTTTGAGAGTTGTCGTAGAAGAACCAAGAATCGGCAAGGTGTCGATAGTGGGTGAAGAAGTTGCTTAGCCCGGCTTGATAGCGTCTTCTGATGGTATCTTCCGGTACATTATGCCCACCCATTTCCACTCGCTCTGCAACGCGGGCGACTGCGAATTCAGGAACGGGGAGCCAGAGGAAAAAGAGATGAAAGGCGTAGCCGGTACCTTTCAATTCTTGGATCCAGTGGGCAAAGGTACGGCTAGCGAGCGTTGTCTCAAAGGCGAAATCCTCACGCTCTTCAGCCAACTGCTGCAACCTTTTCAACATGACCCGACCAGCTTGAAACGCTGCTCGTTCAGGGTTAAAAGCTGAAAGACCTTGTGCAATCACATCGGCATTCACGAATTCCGTTACGCCAAGAGTTCCCTGAAGCAAGGTCTGGGCGGTCGTTGATTTTCCGGCGCCATTGGGGCCTGCGATAATTATAATATGAGGTTTTTTCATTGGGTCTTCGGCACAGCAGCCGTTAATAGCTGTAGCTGATCAGGTAACAGGTCCAAAAGGGGAGCGCTGCCTTTCCTTCCCTCCCAACATCTATCGGACATAGTAGCAAAGCAGATTAAGACACCACAGGGTGTCAAGTCAAATTATAAGAAGAGTCTTTGGGACTAGGCGCTCAATTTCTCCGGCGTATTCCCCTCATGCACTCCCTGTATGGGTACAGAAGTTATTGGAGAAGGAGCAGCGATGGCTACTTAAACCAACGATCACGAATGATGTCGTTGCAACGCCATGCAATAGTTCCCCAAGCCCATGATATCAAACCTTGAACGACCAAAATTGCAGAAAGGAGCCACCCCCTCCAGCCCCATCTGTAAAGCGGAAGATTGTTCGCCGTCCTCAGATAATCAGGAATAACGCGGGCAAGAGCAAAACTGAGATACCCAGCTACCAGGAAGCCGAAAATCCCCAAGACAGCGACTTGCCAATCAGACATGTCAGAAAAGCGTCTATATCTTTTACGTGTTTCCCATCTCTTGCGAATGGATTTAAGCATGTTCCTTGCCCCCTGTTGGCCAAGCTCATCGGCACTCTCTACTTGTCCCTTTAAATCTGGCGATGCCCCCTGTGCAAGAAACCACATCTATGGGTTCTTCCGGATCTTCTCATCAGCCTCGTCAGTAAACACGGACCGCCGGTCCTCGGGGTCGCGGAGTTTGCTCAGGATAAGCTCCCTCATCGTAAGCAACTCCCGCCATCCTTCTCGTACAGCAGGATTAGCTTCTGTTATTTTAAAATCAATTTCTCGTAGTGCCGTTTCACCACGCGGTCCACGTGCAGCGACATCAGCCCCTTTTGATATGAGATCACGAGCTTGTGGGAAGTCACTGCTCTCAACCAGATAGGTCAAAAGGGACTCACCATTTTTCCTTTGTACATTGATGTTCCCGCCGCGTTTTATCGCCAGTTCAAGTCCCGGCCAATGACTGTAATCGACGAAGTAAAAGAGGTATGGCGTCCCACGGCTAAGCAACTGGTTGGGGTCGTACCCTCCGTCGAGTAATGCTGAAACAGCTTTTGTGCGCGGCGGGTTGAAGTGGTGGGTTATAGCCAGAATCGCAGGAGATCCGGCGTTAGGAATGACTTGGTTAGGATTAGCTCCTGCACGCATCAAGTTTATAATTGCCGGCGTATCGGCGGTGAGAACAGCCAAACCTAGCAAGGTCATATCTTCCTTCCCTGGGAGGTTCAGGTCAACCCCCGCATTGACAGCTTGCACTAGACGCTCTGTTTCTCCTTGTTGCGCCAGTCGATAAGAGGTCAATTGCTTCTCTGAAAAAAATTGTTCAGCGTCCATCGGTCTCCCCCTCCAAGTAGAAGAACATGATAGCCCAAAGATGCAGGTGAGAAAGGTACCTAGCTGCAAGAGCAAAAGTCGTAAGTTCCACGCTTTCCCACGCATACTACCTCCTGGACACCAACCTTAAATTTTAGTGGCGGTGTAGTCGAGCAACGCCTTTTGATCTTCCTGTTTGTCTCTCTCCATAGCTTCGATTACTTGCAGCATCGAATGTGCCTCCGTATCAGATTGTTGCATAGAAGGAACACTCCGATTAGGATCGATGGGAGCTAGTTCACGAGGTGGCCCATTTGTGATGGGCTTCTTCATGATGAATCGTGTCACCCCTTCATGTTGAGCGTAATAAAGAGGATCCGTGCAAGGCTCGGTCGTCGACATAAGCAGTTTTCCGGTGCCGTCGCGCTTCACAACCGATGTACGGTCAATCCTCATTTCATCCGCTGAAACATTATGAGTTTCTGCATACTGCTTTGGATCGAATCCAGCAGGGTTGAAGACTCGCGCTGAACATTTACAGGCGGCTGCAAATGCCTGAGCTTCTGAGCCACCTTTTGAATGTCCTGTCGCACTGATTAAATCTTGAAGTGATTTACCGTTCTCCTTTGCCCCCTTACTGAGGAAAACTGCCAAACGAGCGGCGTTCTTTTGATGTGGTGCCTCGAACCCGGCTTCATTCCGCCCGTTGTTATTCCAATCGCGCTTGTCCTTTGTTGAACCACGAAATGCAACCGTGTACTTCGGCCCGGGCCCCATAAGTTCCTCATCCCGTTCGTAAAAGACGATTTTCTGGGCTGGGTTGTCTTTATTTGCAACGAGTTCTTTGAGTTTGCCCGGGTCCACACCAAAATCCTCCGCGACCTTATCCAGGGATGCGATCTTGAATCCCGGCGGGGCCTGGTCACGCAGGGGTTTCAGAAACTCTTCTTGCGGTCCATCTTCATTGGCGGTGTAGGTATGAAGCGACAACCTCGCATCCTCCACGCGATCCATGTCCTTGGACAGGCGGTCTGCTGTTTCCAGCATTCGCATCTGAACGACATGGTTCGGCTCCCCCGCTGCATCGTTATGAACCTTCCGAATCAGATCATGCCGCTCGTTGCGCCGCTTCCCCTTTTGCGAGCTCAGACACTCCATGCAAGGATTGCCTGCCGGTTCAGTGGGGTCGGTCCTGTCCAAAAGAGCGTTGTACTCCCGGATCGCCTGCCGCTTCTTGAATTCGGGAGACCCACGATCTTCAGGGGCCTGCAGCTCCCCAAGTTTTCCTGCGATTTTACCGGCAACAGTGGCCAGCCATCTCATAGCTCGCCGATTCGGATCATCTGTAACAGGTGGGCCTTGTCGGCTTCCGTCAGAGAAGGATCATCTAGGACCGCGGCATACTTGGGGACGTCATAAGGATTCACCCGGTCGCCCAGACGCAGGAGGACGTACATCCCCATCAGCCGCTCGGTCTTGATTCCGTGCTCCTCAGCTTCGTCCAAGACGCGCGCTACATGGTAGCAAACGGTCTGGAAGTCGTTGTCCCGCGAGACAGCCTCGGTCGAAAGCAACATCTCCGCGATCTTGTTCACGAACGCTATCTTTCCCAGTTGTTCCATTTTTTCCTGGCTGATATCCATGCGTCCTCCGAACCACAGAATTAAAAGACGCTAAAATATACCCGGCAAAACATGGAGGTCAAACTTAGCCAGGTGATAAGCCCGCAAGCCCGGAAATGCTCTGCGGCATTTACGAGAGGGGAAACCCTGGCTAGGCTAGTGGACCACTATTACTGAAGCTGCTGAAATGGGTGAATAGCAGGAAGAGATTACGGACATGGAGGTGGTTGAAGTCGAGCACCTGGAGATGAAATAGTCACCGACTTAATGGGGGGGATGCTACTGAGACGCCTCTGGCTTCTGGTTCAGGGCCGGTGATCATGCCGGCTTTGCCGCGTCAGTCGAGGTCGTTCGCTCCCGAGCTCCAGACCGCGAGCCACTGCTGCTGCGGCGTCTGGCTGTTGCCGAACTGCACGATGACACCGTCCTCCCGCTGGTAGCTGCAGAACCAGCCCGGCTTGTCCGCCCCCGGAAAGGTCGGGAACTCACCCGGGTGCTCCAGGGGATCGTAGGGGGCGGAGTAGTGCCCGTCGTCCCTTGGCGGGACGCAGCGCGCGTCCCCCGTGTACCACCCTTGCCCCGCGCCGGCCGGAGAAGCGCCGCAGCAAAGCGCGGCAAGCGCCATCACCATCGCCTTTCTCATTCGTTAGTTACCTCTTCCTCCCGGGATGCCGCCTTTTTCAGGACGGGATCCCTCCACCGGGCGTCACGCCCGGGCGGCGCCGGGCGCAGCCGCCCCCTTCTCACTTCATGACCAGCAGCAGGACCTGCACCAGCACGATCTTAAGCAGCATGCTCAAGGGGTATGCCTCCGCGTAACCTCCCTCGACCCGCTCGTTGCCGCAACGCCCGACGGCGAAGCCCAGTACGGCCGGCTGGGTCTGCACCCCGGCAAGGATTCCGCCGGTGAGGGGCCAGGAAGGGGCGGAGAGCGCCCGCGACAGGATGACCGTCACGAGGCAGGCGACCGTGGTGGTGAGTGCGCCGAGCAGGACCGGGGCGGGGCTTAAGGGGGCGGTGTGCAGGAGGTTCCCCGCCTTGATCCCCGCGCACGCAAGGAACATGACGAGGCCGAGCTGCCTGAGGGCCATGGAGGCGCCGTAGGGAAGGTGCCAGGTGAGGGTCCCGGTGCGCCCTAGGGTACCAAGGGCGAGCGCCACGAAGAGGCACCCCGCCACCGGGCCGATCTCGAAGGTGCCGAGGCCAAAGGGAAGCACCACGTCGACCGCACCGAGGGCGATCCCCATGGCGAGCCCAAGGCCGAAGGTGAGCACGTCGAACTCGCTCGCGTCGTGGTAGGAATCCCCGAGGAACTCGGAGATGGCGGAAAGATGCTCGCGCGGGGCGATGACGCGGAGCCGGTCACCGGGGAGCACCTTAGTCTCGGCGTTGGGGATGAAATCCCGGTCGCCCCGCCTCACCCTGGTGACGATCCCCTCGTAGTTCCGAAACAGCCTGAGCTCCCTGAGCGTCTTGCCGTAGACCTCGGGGTTCGAGACGAAGATGCGGCGGTAGTCGAGCTGGCTGCGGTCGTTCAGGACGGACTGGTCGCACTCCAGACCAAGCTTCCCCACCGCGTCGCAGACGTCCCGCGAGGGGCCCACCACAGTGACCACGTCGCCGTTTCTGATCACCGAGCTACCGGAGATGGCGAACTGCACGCCGTCGCGCACGCAGCGGGCAAAGCGCACCGACAGGGAAAGGCGCTCCAAAAGCCCCTGGATCGATTCGCCGGGCTCGTGCACGTGCTGCGCCAGGACCGCCGCATTCACGAGGCTGTCGGGCTTTTGCCGGGTCTCACGGCGCAGGGGGACGGCAAGGATCACGATGGGGATCAGGACCCCGAGGGGATAGGCGAGGGCGTAACCCAGGGTCGCCTCCGCCCCCCGTGGGCCGAGCACTGTGGTGGCGGCGGCAAGGGACGGGGTGTTGGTGAGCGCACCGGCGAACACCCCGGATGCGGTGGCGGGGGCTATGCCCAGGAGCCGGGAGAGGACGAGGGCGGCGAAAAATGCGGCACCGATGGCGGCAGGAGGGATGAAAAGGGAGCGCCAGCCGCCGTGCGAGCAGAGGTCCACGAGAAAATCGCTCGAGGAAAGCCCGATGGCGTAGACGAAGAGGGCAAGGCCGAAGGTGGCGAGGGCATCGGGGGGCTTCACGCCGGGCTCGAGGTACCCCCAGATAACCCCAGCGAAAAGGACTCCGGCCACGCCAAGCGAAACGTTGCGCAGCGCGACGCGCCCGAGCATCGCGCCGCAGCCGATGGCGAGGCAGACCAAAAGTAACGGGTTGTTCAGCATGGCTCTCCTCCCAGGGGACCGGTCGCGCCCCCGGCGCCTTCTCCCCTACGGGCTCCCGCCGCAGCAAAAGGCGCGGCCCCACGCGGCGCTCGATCTGGTAAATTCTACAGGTGTCGGCCGAGTTTACAATCGGAAGGGCCGACTGGGGAAAGGAGAGTTGAAGTCGAGAGACTGGAGATGAAATAGTCACCGACTTAATGGGGGGGATGCTGCTGAGACGCAAAGAAAATCCCCAGTCGCTTGTTAGCAACTGGGGATCCGTTTTTGTTTGGAGCGGGAAACGGGATTCGAACCCGCGACCTTCAGCTTGGGAAGCTGACACTCTACCACTGAGTTATTCCCGCTTAAATCGAGTGGTCTTTGTACCGCATTTTACCCGTCGCTGTCAATGGTTTTGTTTAGTTACCTGTCTATCCCTTCTCTTTCTTCCGCTCCTCCTGTCGGTTAGGCGGCGTTCGGCATCACGATCTTGGAAAGCATCTTCTCTGCTACGGCACGACCGGATACTGCATAGGTTCCAGCCTGTATCTGCGACTTCAATTCCTCGACCTTCTCGGTCCTGAATTCCAGATGTCGCGCTTTGGGTGCTTCGGGCATGTAACTGGAAAGCTCTACCTTGTCGGCTGCCGGCTGCTGCTTGGCAATTGCTTCCCTGTGCGCTTCGGCCACTTCGGGCTTGTCAGCCCTTACGATCGATACTTGGGTTGCTGCCGGTTTTGGATTGAGTTCTTCGATTTTCATCTTTTTCTTGCCCCCGATGAGTTAGGTACGCAGTAAGGTTTAGTTCTGTTTCGACAGCTTGGAAAATAACTTTAGCCTTTTTTCATTGCTCATAGCTTTTTTCGTGAAAAACGGCAAATGCAGCAAGGAGGGGAAGTCGGGCACCTGGTAATGGGCCCCGGCAAGCTCGCTCGCGTCGCCATAGCCGTAACTGCAGCCGACGGTGACTACTCCTGCCCCTCCTCCCGCCGCGATGTCGTTGATGCTGTCCCCCACCATGACGCACTGAACGGGTTCTATCGCGTACTCCTTCAGCACGGCCAGCACCGGCTCGGGAGAGGGCTTCCGATAGGGGAAGGAGTCGGCTCCGAACACCTCTGTGAAGGGCTCCCCGATCCCCAGCCTGACGAGGACCTCCTTGCAGAGGGCGACGTTCTTGTTGGAGAGGACGACCATGGGGAGGCCGAAGGTGCCCAACTCCTTCAGCGTTTCGGGAACGCCGGGATAGGCACGGGTCTTGTCGGCTATGTGGGCCAGGTTGTAGTCGAGAAATACGCCCAGCGCCTCGTCCACCTCCGCGGCAGTGGCACCGGGGAGCGCCCGCTCCACCAGATTGCGCGCCCCCTTCCCTACCAGCTTGCGGACGTCCGGAATCCCTATCTCAGGGAGGCCATACCTGCCGCGAATGAGGTTGGTGGCGTCGGTCAGGTCGGGGAGCGAATCGATCAGCGTGCCGTCCAGGTCGAAGATGAGCAGCCTGACAGTTCCCATTATTCAATCTCCAGATATGAAAGAACCGCGGCAACCGGCTTCTACCCGGCTACCGCGGCGTTTGACTGCAAAAAGCGACCCCCCGGAGGGAGGACCGGCTTATTCCCACTCGATGGTTGCGGGGGGCTTCTGGCTTATGTCGTAAACCACGCGGTTCACGCCCTTCACCTCGTTGATGATTCTTGAGGAAATACTGCCAAGTAGCTCGTAGGGGAGCTTGACCCAGTCCGCGGTCATGCCGTCCAGCGAGTTGACGGCACGAAGGGCCACGGTCCACTCGTAGGTCCTGGCGTCGCCCATGACACCCACGGTCTTGACCGGGAGGAGTACGGCAAAGGACTGCCAGATGTCGCGATATAACCCGGCCTTCCTGATCTCCTCGATGACGATGGCGTCGGCCTCGCGCAGGATGTCGAGCTTCTCCGCGGAGAGCTCGCCGATGCAGCGGATGGCAAGACCGGGACCCGGGAAGGGCTGGCGGTACACCACCTCGTCGGGCATGCCGAGCTCCTTGCCCAGAAGCCGCACCTCGTCCTTGAACAGTTCGCGCACCGGTTCCAGGAGCTTCAGGTTCATCTTCTCGGGGAGGCCACCCACGTTGTGGTGGCTCTTGATCACCGCGGAGGGGCCCTTGGTGGAGACGGACTCGATCACGTCGGGGTAGAGGGTCCCCTGCGCCAGGTAATCGACCTGCCCCAGCTTCTTGGCCTCCTCCTCGAAGAGGTAGATGAACTCGTTGCCGATGATCTTGCGCTTTTGCTCCGGGTCGGAGACCCCTTCCAGCATCCCCAGGAAGCGGTCGGCGGCGTCGACGTGGGTCAGGTTGATCTTGAAGTGCTTGGTGAAGAGGTTCACCACCTTGTCGGCTTCGCCCTTCCTCAAGAGGCCGTTGTTGACGAAGACGCAGTGCAGCTGGTCGCCGATCGCCTTGTGGATCAGCACGGCGACGACGGCAGAGTCGACCCCGCCGGAGAGGGCGCAGAGGACCTTGCCGGTGCCGACCTTCTCGCGGATGGCGGCAAGCTCGGTCTCGATGAAGTTGGCCATGGTCCAGGTGGGCTTGGAGCCGCAGACGTTGAAGAGGAAGTTGCCGATCATCTCGTCGCCGCGCGGGGTATGCACCACCTCTGGGTGGAACTGCACGCCGAAGAAGTTGCGCTTCTCATCCTTCATGGCGGCAACGGGGCAGCCATCGGTGTGGGCCATGAGCTGGAAGCCGGCCGGCATAGCCTCGATGCGGTCGCCATGGGACATCCAGACCTCGGCGCCGCCGTCGAAGCCGGCGAAGATCTCGCTCTTGCCGTCGAGCGCCAGGGTGGCGCGGCCGAACTCGCGCTTGTCGCAGCGCTCCACGCGCCCGCCCAGCTGCTGGGTCATGAGCTGCATGCCGTAGCAGATGCCCAAGACCGGGATGCCGAGGTCGTAGATGCCGAGATCGGAGTGCGGAGCGTCCTTGTCGTAGACGCTGGAGGGGCCGCCGGAGAGGATGATCCCCTTCGGGGCGAACGCCTTGATCTTCTCGAGCGTCATGTTGTAGGGGTGGATCTCGCAGTAAACGCTCTGCTCCCTGACGCGCCTGGCGATCAGCTGGGTCACCTGGGAGCCGAAGTCGAGGATCAGAACCTTTTCGGAGTGGATATCGATCGTCATTGGGTATTCCTTGTTAAGGGTTAAAAGCACTCACCACAGAGGAACACGGAGGAACCACAGAGGAAAACCGAAAAGCGTGCGGGACAGCCCCGGAAACCTTTTTGAATTTGCTCTGTGTGCCTCTGTGCCCTCTGTGGTGAAAGGCTTTGGTTCTCAGCTCAGGTTATTTCTCCACCCTGTAGTTCGGGGCTTCCTTGGTGATCATGACGTCATGCACGTGGGACTCTTTGAGGCCCGCGCCGGTGATCCTGACGAAACGACCGTTTTGCTGCAGGTCGACTATGGTCCGGCTCCCGGTGTACCCCATGCCGGCGCGCAGCCCGCCCATCAGCTGGTGCACGTTGGCGGAAAGCGGTCCCCTGAGCGGAACCATCCCCTCGATCCCCTCGGGCACGAGCTTCACGTCGCTGTCGACATCGCTTTGGAAGTAACGGTCCTTGCTCCCTTCCTTCATGGCGCCGATGGAGCCCATGCCGCGGTAGCTCTTGTAGGCGCGACCCTGGTACAGGATGGTGTCTCCCGGGGACTCCTCGGTCCCTGCGAAGAGGGAGCCGATCATGACCACGTCGGCGCCGGCGGCGACCGCCTTGGTGAGATCGCCCGAGTACTTGATGCCGCCGTCGGCGATGAGCGGTATGCCGTGTCTCTTGGCGACCCTGGAGCACTCGGCGATGGCGGTGATCTGGGGGACGCCGATGCCTGCGACCACGCGGGTGGTGCAGATGGAACCGGGTCCGATGCCGACCTTGATGGCGTCGACGCCGGCCTCGATCAGCGCCTCGGCCGCGTCCGCGGTGGCGATGTTTCCAGCTACGAGCTCAAGCCCCGGGAAGTCGGACTTGATGCGGGCTATGGTGTCGATTACCCCCTGGGAGTGGCCGTGGGCGGTGTCGATGACCACGACGTCCACGCCCGCCTTCATCAGCGCGTCGATGCGCGCGTCCACGTCGGGGGTCGGGCCGACCGCAGCGCCGACCCTCAGGCGCCCGAGGGAGTCCTTGCAGGCGTTGGGGTACTTCTTGATCTTCTCTATGTCCTTGATGGTGATCAGCCCCTTGAGGTTCTTCTCGGCGTCCACCACCAGAAGTTTCTCTACCCTGGTGTGCTTCAGGTGTTCCTTGGCCTGCTCCAGCGTCGTCCCCACGGGAACGGTGACCAGGTTCCGCTTGGTCATGCGGTCGGAGATGAGCAGGTCCAGGTTGGTCTCGAAACGGAGGTCCCTGTTAGTCAGGATACCGACCAGCTTGCCGTTCGCCTTGGTGATCGGCACCCCGGAGATCCTGTACTTCGCCATCATCTCCAGAGCCTCCCGGATGCGCTGGTTGGGGCGCATGGTGATCGGGTCCACGATCATCCCGGACTCGCTCTTTTTCACCTTGTCCACCTCCATCGCCTGCTCGGCAACGGTGAGGTTCTTGTGGATGAAGCCGAGACCCCCTTCGCGCGCCATGCAGATAGCCGCCCTCGATTCGGTGACGGTGTCCATGGCGGCGCTCACCAGCGGTATGTTCAGCTGTATGTTGTTGGTGAGCCTGGTGCTGAGATCGGTGTCGCGGGGGAGGATGAGCGAGTGGGCAGGGAGGAGCAGGACGTCGTCAAAGGTAAGACCTTCCGGAAGGCTGCTTTCTAACATTAGAGAGACTCCTTTTGTTGTTTGGGGCGCACGATATTAACCGGAAAACCTATTACAAGGGGCTATCCAAGTCAACTGAAATTTGCCTAATCAAGCGACCGAAAACCATATGATTTCCCAAATTTACCGTTTACATAAACAGAGTTAACGATGATCTGGCGCCACCTTTGGGGCTGCACTCTCCACCAGTTGGTCCAGCCAAAGCAAATCCCCCCTGTCCCCCCCTTATCAAAGGGGGGAACGTGAGGCTCGTGCAGCGCCTGGGGACTTTCCGGAGGGCTCCCCGAAGCGGCTTCCCGTGCTGTTAATCACATCGGGATGAAGGCTTCCTTATGTCCCATCTTGGAGAGCGACGCCACGATCAGCTCGACCGCCCCGTCCAGGTCGGCAAGCGACAGGGTCTCGACCGGGGTGTGCATGTAGCGCAGCGGGATCTTCACCAAAGCGGTGGCCACGCCGCCGCGGGAGATCTGCATCACGTTGGCGTCGGTGCCGGTCGCCCGGGCGATGCCGGTGTACTGCACGGCGATGCCGTTATTGGTAGCGGTGTCGGAGAGGAGGTCGAAGAGGACAGGGTTGATGTTGGCGCCGCGGGGAAGGATCGGCCCCTTGCCCAGCCCCACTTCGCCGTTGTGCTTTTTGTCCACGTCGGGCTGGTCGGTGGCGAAATCCACCTCGACGCAGATCCCTACGTCCGGGTTCACCGAGTAGCTGCTGGTTGTGCCGCCGCGGAGACCAACCTCCTCCTGGACCGAGGAGACGCCGTAGAGGTCGATGGGAAGCTGGTCGGGAAGCTCGGAGACGCGGCGCAGCACCTCGGCGACCACGAAGCTGCCGGCCTTGTCGTCGAGCCCGCGCGAACTGACGCGGTCCCCGAAGAGACGTTCCAGGTTCCCGGCGAAGGTGATGGGATCGCCCACCCGCACCCACTCCATGGCCTCCTTCTTGTTGGCGGCGCCGATGTCGATGTACTGGGCGTCCAGCTTGATCACCGTGTCGCGCTCCTTGGGCTCGATCAGGTGGATGGGGCGCTTGCCGATCACACCGTTCAGTTTCCCCTTCGCGGTGTGGACGTGAACCTTCATGCCCGGAGTTATGTGGGGATCGACCCCACCGATGGCGGAGAAATAGATGAAACCGTTGTCGTCCAGGTAGCGGACCTGGAGGCCGATCTCGTCGGAGTGGCCGACGATCATGACCCGGGGACGGTTGCTCCCTGCGCCCTGGATCATGCCGAAGACGTTCCCCATTACGTCGGTAGCCACCTGGCAGAAGGGCTCTATGTAGGAGCGGAAGACCCGCTGGGCAGGCTGCTCGTACCCGGACGGGCTGGGCGCCGCCAGCAATTGCTGCAGGAATTCGAAAGATGCGTCACGCATGGAAACCTCCAGGGAAAAACCTAGATTAAGATTAAGACTTAGGACCTAAGACTAAAATTAAGATTAAGACATGCCAGTCAAAAAGAAGGCCTTGGCTTGCATGCAGTTTCTCAATCTCAATCTTAATCTTTATCTTATGCAGTGAGCAGCCTTTTCTACATGGGGTACTTCCCCATGGCGGCGGGATCCATGTGGTCCAGGAAGTCGACGAACCGGCGGGCGTTGTTCTCCTCGGCCAGGCCGTCCTCTTTCAGGTCGAGGGTGGAGACCTGGGCAAGCACTTCGGGGTCCACCAGCACGGGCTGCTGGTACCTGAGCGAGAGGAGCATCGCCTCGGTCACGTGCACCTCCAGGCGGATCTCCTCGCCCTTCCTGGGCACGAGCCGCACGGACGCGATGAATACGCCGTCTTTGAGGCTTTCGACGACGATGCGTGAAAGCGTCAGCTCCATCTGTTCCACCAGGGCGGTGAAGACGTCCTTGCGGCGGGTCCTGGCGGTCGCTTCGCGTCCCACGAACTGGGCGGCAAAGGCAACGGAATCCTGCGCGTTGATCCAGACCGGCACCGCGTGCTTTTCCTCGGCATCCTTCAGTATGATCACCGGCATCTGCGCGATGGCATCGAGCGCGAAGCCGAACACCTTCATCTCCAGATACATCTTCGTCTCTCCCATTTTGGTTTCAGTCATGGACTATCTCGCCCTTGAGCAGGGTCTGCAACCCTTCTACAATTTTCACGTCCAGCACGCGCCCGGCGAGCGCGGGGTCTCCCGCGAAGATGGTGCCGCGGTTGCCGCCGGTCCTGCCGAAGAGGGACTCCCCGGAACTGCTCAATCCCTCCACCAGCACCTTTTGCACCGTCCCCTCAAAACTGCGGTTGCGTGCCAGGGTCGTCTTCTTCTGGGCCGCCTGCAACCGTTCCAGGCGCCCCTGTTTCTCGGCCCGGGTGGCGTCGTCAGCGTACTGTGCCGCCTTGGTGCCGGGACGCGCCGAGTAGATGAAGGAGAAGAGGTCTGCGTACTGCACCTCCTCGATCAGGGCCATGGTCTCCAGGAAGGCCGCCTCGTCCTCGCCCGGAAAGCCGACTATCATGTCGCCGGTGAACTGGATCGTCGGGCAGGCCTCTTTGAGCGCAGCCACCTTGGCCAGGTACTGCGAGGCCGTGTAGCCGCGGTTCATCCGCTCCAGCACCCGGTCGCTACCCGACTGGGCGGGAAGGTGGATGTGGGGGGCAAGCTTCGGGAGATCGGCGAAGCACTCTATCAGCCTCTGCGACATGTCTTTGGGATGCGAGGTGGTGAAGCGGATGCGCTCGATCCCGTCGACCTGCGCCACCAGCCGCAAGAGCTCCGGGAAATCGGGCTCCCCCGGTTGCTTGGAGGCGTACGAGTTCACGTTCTGCCCCAAGAGGTTTACCTCGGTGACGCCGGCTTCGGCCAAAACCCTCACTTCCTCCAAGACCTTGGCCGCGCTCCTGCTGATCTCGCGGCCGCGTACGTGCGGCACGATGCAGTAGGCGCAGAAATTGTCGCACCCCTGCATCACGGTGACAAACCGGGTCACCCCCCCTTCCGCCTCGGAGTGCGGGAAGAGGTCGAAACGCTTTTCGTCGTCGAGAAAATCGGTCTGGCTGCTCCTTTTCCCTGCTTCAGCTGCGGCGACCATCTTCTGCAAAAGGTGCAGGTTATGGGTGCCGAAGACCAGGTTCACGAAGGGGGCCTTCTTGAGGAGCTTTTCCCCTTCCTGCTGGGCCACGCACCCCCCGACCCCGATGATGAGCCCGGGCTTTGCCTTCTTGATCGATTTGAACTTCCCCAGGTGTCCGTAGACCCGCTGCTCGGCGGTTGCCCTGATGCTGCAGGTGTTCAAAAGAACAAGGTCGGCCTCAACCGGGTCCTGAGTCTGCTGGTATCCCATCCCCTTCATCAGGGTCACTATCTTTTCGGAATCGCTGACGTTCATCTGGCAACCGAAGGTTTCCAGGTAGAGTTTTTTCGCTTGGCTCACGTTTATATCCTGATGCTTAAATTGCTGAATAGTACGAGAATTGCCCTAGCCCAGTCAACACCTATTACCGGCCCTTATCACACCCTGCACGAGGCGCTCCCCCAGCATTAACCCCCGCAAATCATTGCCTCTGCGATATATGCAATAAAAAACATATTGACATATAGTCCTCTCTGGATTTATAAGTTTCCTGAGGATACGACCTACGGTCGGCTCCCCTACTCCGCAGGCTGACGCCATTCCCCCAAAATAAACCACCGTTAACTGCATTGGACATTTCGCGAAATTATATTTCTCAAACAAAATTGATTTCCACTCAAACTACCGGGCAATCAGCCGATGAGGACAGCAACGTCTAGTATTTAATGAGTTACATCGGCACGGCGACGTGCCACTGCAATATTCTCTGAAGAAAGTTGGTTCAACGCCAACGAAAAGAACAAAGGAGAAGTAAATGAAAAAACTGGAAAAGCTGTTGGTGGGCGCGGCAGTCTGCGCACTGGCCGTACCTGCGGTGGCGCAGGCAGACGAACAGGAAATGCAGAGGAAAATCGACGAACTGACCAAGAAGGTGCAGAAGCTCGAAGAGCAGAAAAACGCTCCCGACCAGAAGAAGATCGAGGACCTGACCCGCAAGGTGGACCGGCTCGAGGACAAATCCCTCGGCAAGTGGCTCACCATCGGCGGCGACTACCGCTTCAGGCTCGACAGCCTGAACGGCAGCACCAAAGCGTACACCGATGCTTTCGGCTCCCTCAATAACGCTCAGAACGCCCTTCAGGGCACCATCTTCAGCGGCGGTTCGGTAGCCGGAACCCCGCTTGCCGCCCTGATGCCGCTTGTACAGACCATGCAGGGAACCACAAGTTACGCCGCCGCCAACCAGATGGTGCAGATGCTGGGTATGAACCCCGCCCTGCTTCCCCCGCAGTACCAGGCCATGCAGCAGATGGCAGGCGCCCTGCAGACCCCGACCACCGCTGGCGGCTATGCCAAGCGCGTCCCGGCCTACAAGCCTAACAACGACACCCTGTACACCAACCGCTTCGGCCTGAACATGCACGCCAAGGCGACCAAGGACGTGACCGTGAACGTCCGCCTTCTGGCATACAAAACCTTCGGGGCCAATGACGACCAGGCAGTCACCAACGGCGGCGCCACTCCGTTCTTCGCCGACCGCGTTGGTGTCTTCGACGGCACCATCGGCAGGGTTCCTTCCAGCGACTTCCTGAACGTCGACCGCGCCTACGCCACCTGGTCCAACATCGCCGACCAGCCGGTCTGGTTCTCCGTTGGTCGCCGCCCCTCCACCGAGGGTGCGCCTTCCAACCTCCGTCTGAACAACGAGCGCCCGGGCAACGGCGGCACCCCCGCCCTTCTCGTCGACTACGCCTTCGACGGCATGACTATCGGCTGGGCTCCCGACGTCGAGGCACTTCCGGGCGCCTACGCGAAGATCTGCTACGGCCGCGGCTACGAGGCAGGCTTTGAGACCACCACCAACAACCTGAAAGACACCGACATGCTCGGTCTCGCCATCGTCCCGGTAGACACCGACCCGCTGCGCGTCTGGCTGCAGTACAACCGCGGCTTCAACATCTTCGACTTCCCGACCATGAACAGCACCTACTACGGCGACACTGCTCCTGCGGTCAACCTGGGTGCGATCGACTGGTACGGCCTCGGCGCCATGAGCACCATCAAGAAGGTCGGCCCGGGTAACCTCAACTTCTTCGGCGACGTCGGGATGAGCGTCACCCACCCGAACGACAACGTGTCCGGCAATGCCGGCTTCCAGGGTCTGATGACCGGCCGCTTCTTCGCCCCGGAGGCTCCGACCAGCAAAACCGGCTGGGCCACCTACGTGGGTGCTCGTTACGACTACGAACCGAGCAAGACCAAGCTCGGCCTCGAGTACAACCACGGCTCCAAGAACTGGATCACCTTCGCACCTGCAGCCGACGACATGTGGACCTCCAAGGTCGGCACCCGCGGCGACGTCTACGAGGCATACCTCATCCAGGAGCTCAACAGCAAGCCGGTTTCCTCCTACCTCGCGAAAGCCTTCTTCCGCATCGGCTTCCAGTACTACGACTTCGAGTACACCGGGAGCAACAACTGGGTAGGCGCTCCGGTGAAGATCTCCAGCATCCAGCCGGGCGACATGATGCTGATGGCGCCTGTTAAGAGCGCCCGCGACATCTACGCAACCCTCGAGGTTAAATTCTAAGTAACAGAGGTTGCACAACAAACGGCGGGGTGGCAAGCCAGAGGCAGCCACCCCGCCGAAAAGGAGAACGAAGATGAAAAAAGCAGTATCGGTAATGGTTCTGGTAGCAGTAGCGGCACTCTCCATCCTCTGCTTCAGCGGCATCGCAAGCGCCGGTGAAGAAATCAAGATGGTTGGCGTCATCACCAAGATCGAGATCGCCGGCAAGGACGCCAAGACCGCCACCGCCACCCTCAAAGACAACAAGACCGAGGCTCTGGTGGTGATCACCGTCAACGACGAACTCACCCTGGACAAGTTCAAGGATCACAGGATCGTCGAGGGCGACGAGATCCGCTGCAAGTACGAGGTGATCGACGGCAAGAACGTCTCCAAGCTGTTCAGAAAGACGGCGGGCTGCTAGCCCCTGCACTATCCTCGAAGGTGATGCGCTGTAGTTCAAGAATTGCAGCGCTTCTTTTTGCCTACAAGTATAGATTTTCTAATATATATTAAGCATCAAATGTTCATCTGGGCGGCTCGACCGCTTCAATTACGGGAGGTTTTATGAGAGGTTTGCTGGGAATTTTGGTGGGGGTTGCGCTCTTGGCGGCTGCCGCGCAGGGGATGGCTGCAGTAGACCATTCCGAGTTCGTCAAGGGGCCGTTCAAAAGCGGCATCGAGGTGACCAAGGTCTGTCTGGAGTGCCACGAGCAGCAGGCGGCTGACTTCATGAAGACGACCCACTGGACCTGGGCCGGCACGCCGAACATGGTCAAGGGGATGGAGAAAAGCACCAAGAAGTACGGCAAGTCCAACATGATCAACTCCTTCTGCACCTCCATCCAGGGGGGCAAGGACGGGGTGGTTCACGAGTCCTGCGGCAAGTGCCATGCAGGCTACGGCTGGACCCGCACCAACTTCGACTTCACCGACAAGACCAAGGTCGACTGCCTCATCTGCCATGCGCAGAAGGGGAACTACACCCGCGCGACCGTCGGGTGCGAGATCGACCAGAAGAGCATCGACAAGAAGAGCATGGACCTGAACGAGGCTGCCAAGAGCGTCGGGCTCCCCGGCCGCAAGAACTGCGGCGCCTGCCACTTCTACGGCGGCGGCGGCGACGCGGTCAAGAACGCCGGCCTCGACTCCACCCTTGAGAAGCCGAAAAAATCCCAGGACGTCCACATGGGGACCAAGGAAAGCGGCGGCCAGGACATGGCCTGCCAGGCCTGCCACGTAACCAAGAACCACAAGATCGGCGGCGCCTCCAGCATGATGGCGCACTACGACACCCGCGTTAACTGCGAGCAGTGCCACTCCGGCGCGAAGGCCCCGCACCAGAAGGCGAAAAACGGCGCGCTCATCAACAAGCACCTCGCCACCGTCGCCTGCCAGACCTGCCACATCCCGTTCTTCGCCAAAGGGCAGGCAACGAAGATGGCCTGGAAATGGTCCGATGTGGGGAAAAACATCACCGCCGAAGAGCAGTTCGACAAGGAAACCTATGCCAAGCACAAGGGTACTTTCACCTGGGGCATGAACGTGAAGCCGGTCTACGCCTGGAGCAACGGCATGGTCGAGCGTTACATGGTCGGCGACAAGGTTAAAGATCCCACCAAGCCGGTGGCCATGATGCGCCCGGTAGGCGACATCAAGGACAAGAAGGCCAAGATCTACCCGTACAAGCTCTACAAGGGCGACCAGCCGATGGATGCCAAGTTCAAGAACCTGATCATCTTCCAGCAGTACAAGTCCCTGTGGGTCGACTACGACTGGGATAAGGCGTGCCGGTTGGGCGCGGAAGGAACCGGCCTCCCCTACAGCGGGAAGTACCAGTTCGTGAACACCGAGGCCTACATCGCAGCACAGCACGAGGTGGCGCCCAAGGAAGAGGCACTTCAGTGCGGCGAGTGCCACATGGGCGGCAACCGCCTCAACTGGAAGGCCCTTGGGTACAAAGGCGACCCGATGCAAAACGGCGGCAGGTTTTCCAAGCCGGCCCAAAAAGTGGCTAAGAAATAATTGAACTAGAAAAAGGGGGCGGGTATCCGCCTCCTTTTTCGCGTCAAAAACAATATCGTCATAGCTTGAACCGCAACCAGCAGCCAATCGCGCAGTTTCCGATTGTTTCTTTACTGTTTTGGTTAAGTCCTTTTACTTACAATTAATTTTTGCACACGGCACATCCACGCATTAAACTCAGTGGATAAACATGCCGATAACAATATGTGCTGAAGGCAAGTGAACTGAAGTAGTGAAATTTCCGGATGTGTTCACGATAGGTACTAAATACGCACACAGGAGAGATTGGATGAACAAGAAAAATGTCATAGCGACACTCTTAGCTTTGGCCCTGGCATCGACCACGGCTCTTGCGGCAGACGAGCACCCGGGCAAGGAATCGATCGCCAAGAGCGGCTACAAAGGCCCCGAGACCTGCGAGGAGTGCCATCCCGGCAGCGCCAAGGGCTTCATGGACACGGTGCACTGGAAGCACGCATCCAAGGTGACCAACGTGGAGGGCCTCGACCCGAAGAAAGAGTACGGGATGAAGAACCGCATCTACGTCATGTGCAACGGCAACGACATCGTGAACAACCTGAAGGAAATCCCCAAGAGCCCGGAAACCGGCAAGAGCAAGTTCACCGGCTGCAACACCTGCCACCCCGGCAACCACATAAGCGACGTAGGGAGCACCGGCCCCGAGGCCGAGGCGGCCGTCGACTGCCTGGTCTGCCACTCGACCGACTACGACTTCCGCCAGAGAAAACCCTCGAGAAACGAAAAAGGGCAGGTGGTGATGGGGCAGGACAGAAGCACCAAGGCGGCGCTCGCCATCGGCAAGCCGACCGTGAAGAACTGCATGGTCTGCCATGAGGCTGCAGGCGGCGGCGTCATCGTGAAGCGCGGCTTCTCCTTCACCAAGGATACCGACGCGCATGCGGCCAAGGGGATGGTCTGCGTCGACTGCCATAAGGCCAAGAACCACAAGATCCCCACCGGGCACGATCCCAACAACTGGGCCAACGACAACGTCTTCGTCTCCTGTGCCGACACCTCCTGTCACGGCGTAAAGCCGCATAAAGACGCCGACCTGAACCGCCACAGCGCGAAGATCGCCTGCCAGACCTGCCATATCCCGCGCACCGGCGGCGCCTTCGCCAAGGATTTCACCGTTTGGGAGCAGACCCCGGACAAGTTCTACGAGCCGACCACGCTGAAGAAAGAGGCCAACGAGACCACACCGGTTTACGCCTGGTACAACGGCACCGTTAAGAACACCCCTCACTTCATCGGCCCCAAAGGTAGCAGGAAGGACGGTAAGAGCAAGATCACCCCGTTCAAGATCTTCCAGGGTAAAGCCTTCTACAACAAGCAGACCGGGGAGCTCCTCTCCATGGATTTCGCCCAGCCGATGTCCAACGGCGACACCCGCGCCGGCGTCCTCTCCGCGGCGAAGACCCTGGGGATGAAGAACCCGGAGAAGGTGGCCAAGGAGGCAGTCCCCGGTTGGCAGACCATCTACTTCGGCAGCAACCACCTGGTCACCAAGAGCAAGGCGCTCTTCTGCGCCAACTGCCATGCGCCGAACGGCGTGCTCAACTTCAAGGACCTGGGCTACAGCGACAAGGAAATCGTGAAGCTGACCAGCCCCGAGCTGTACATGAAGAAGCTGGCGGAGAAACAAAAAGAAGAGTGGTAGCGTCCACCTACGCCAAGGCTACGGTGGATCAGGATAGGAAGGAAGGAGAGCCCCCCTGCATCAGGGGGGCTTTTTTATTTACAGGACGGGGCCGGCTACTTGCGACCCAGGCAAAGGAGGACGGGATAGGGGCGGGAGGCGCCATCCTCCCCCTTTTTTTCGATGACTGCGGCGGTCACCACACGCACCTCGCGCAGCCCGTTTTTGGAGAACTCTCCGGCCAGAAACGCGCGGGAGAAGCCATGGTGCAAGACACCTTTTGAATCGCTATGAAAGCTGCCGTTTTCCGTCTCCAGGTCAGCCAGCGCGAGCCAGCCTCCGGGCTTCAAAGCAGCAGCAAGCGAAGCGACCAAGGCCGGCACATCCTGCACGTGGTGCAGCGTCATCGAACTCGTGATGAGGTCGTATGAAGCGTCGAGCGACTGCTGTTCCAGGTCCAGCAGCTGCAGCGTCACGTTTTCTATCTTCCCTTGCTCCAGCTTGCGCTCAAGCACCTCCAGCATCCCCTTGGAGCTGTCGGCGCCGGTTATCCTCCCCACCAGCGGTTGCAGCCCCAGGGTGACCAGTCCGCTGCCGCAGCCGTAGTCGAGCGCCTCCATCCTTCCATCGAGAGGGAGCTCGCGGCAAAGGGCGCTGACGATATCCTGGGCGAGCTTCACGCGGCGCGGTTCCTGGTCCCAAATGCCGGCAACGGCGTCGAAATCACGTTTGTTCCCTTGCAGCGTCATGTTGTCTCCTTGCAGGCTGAATGCGGGCGCGAGGTTACCCAATTGGTCCGGCCATGGTAGTATTCAGGAATGTATATGTCAACAGTTCTCTCGCTACTTTTCATCCTGCTCAATCGTCCCCCTACTGTCACAAAGGGTGCATTCCCGAGATCGGCAAAATCACCGCAATCGATAATGAGAATTTAGCTGGTCAGCCGTAAGCAACCGTGCTATGGTGACGAGTTCGCAAGCGCAGGATGTTTTTTTAGCAGTTCCTCGACTTTGCGGTTGACAGCGAGTCGTCCTAGTGTTATATAATTCCTCTTTCAAAAAACCCTAAAAAGCTACATTTTTAAAATACCCGGAGGTGCAGTTTGGCAAATCACAAATCGGCAATGAAAAGGATCAAGCAGACGGCTAAGAGAACGGAGCGCAACAAGCACGAACGTTCCACCCTGCGCACCTTCATCAAGCGCGTCCGCGAAGCGGTTGCCACCAAGGATCAGGAGGCTGCAAAGGCCGCTCTGGCCGTGGCCATCCCGGTCATTGACGGCGCTGCGACCAAGGGGATCATCCACTCCTCCAACGCTTCCAGGAACGTTTCCCGTCTCACCAAGCTGGTCAACACCCTGGGCTAGTCCCCGGCTCGACCAAGCTGAAAAAGCTGAAAAAGGGAATTCCCTAACGGGGATTCCCTTTTTGTGTTGATTACCAGCAGGTCTCACAGCGTGGCTATGCTGCGATGACCGAAGCGCTACGGCGCGCAGGCCCGGCCAGCGGGGTGAGGGGAATCTTTCGGCCGGGGTGAGGGAGCCTGTTACTTCCGGCACGCCTCCATTACGAAACGCTCGAAGAGCGGTTCCTCGAGTGCTCCCGACTTGAAGGCCAGGTCCAGCTCCAGCATCCGCTCGAAAACCTGCTTCAGTTCACCCACCGTGTAGTTTCTCGCCTGATCGGTCACCTTCTTTAAAAAATAGGGGTTGATCCCCGACGCCTTCGCCAGTTCGGCGGGGGGAAGCCTGCGGTCCAGAAGTTCCCGCACCTGCCACAACTGCCGGTAATGACGCGCCACGGCGCCAAGGATGCGCAGCGGCGCCTCGCCGTCCTGCAGCAGGGAGGTGAGCATCCTGAGAGCGCGCGGGAGCTCCTTGGCACCCAAGGCGTCGGTGAACTCGAAGACGCTCTCCACCTTGGTGTCCGAGACGATCGCCTTGACGTCGGCTACGCCGATCGATTCCTTCTTGCCGCAGTAGATGCAGAGCTTCTCGATCTGGGAGACCAGCTCCTGCAGGTTGTTGCCGACCAGGTAGGCCAGAAGCTCAGCGGCGGCGGAATCAATCTTCTTCCCCGCGGCGCGCACCTCGTCGCGCACGTAGGGCCCCAGCTGGTTCTCGTAAGGGCGCTTGAACTCGACCGCCTCGCCGCGCTTTTTCAGCTCGGCGTAGAACTTCTTGCGCCCGTCGACCTTCTCCGCCTGCAGGATCAGGCAGGTCCCGGGACAGGGGTCCTGCACGTAGGAGAGGAGGATCTCCATGGCGCCGGCGGAAAGCTCCCCACCCTTCTTCACCAGGACGACCCTCCGTTCGGCGAACATGGGAAGCGTCTGTGCGGCGCTGAAGACCTCGTCCCCCTTGCACTCGTTGCCGTAGAAGACGTTCAGGTTGAAGTCGCGGAAGGAGGGATCCACGGCGCGCTCCAGGAGTTTCTTCACGGCGCGCTCCACCAGGTACGGCTCGTCCCCGTACAAAAGGTAAAGGGGCGCAAGCTCCCCCTTTTCGACCGCCTTGTTGAACTCTTCCGGTTTCATCCCCGCCCCTCTTTCGTTTCCTTAAGCATTGATGCCATCCGCTATTGCCGCTCCATCTCTTTGCTGTAGAGCACAACGCCCAGCCGGTCTAGAAAAAACCGCCCACCAGCCTGAGGCTGAATGGGCGGCGTTGAGGTCATCTAAAAGAGCTCGTTCGGCTTCAGAAGCGCTCCCCGATCTTCTGCCAGATACGCTCGGCAAGACGGCGCGTCACCTTGGCGATGGCGGCCTCCTCCGCGTTTTGCTGCAGCGCGATGTTGGCGTTGACCGGGTAGACCTGCTGCTCGGTGAGCTCCCCCTTCCAGAGCACTTTCTGGGTGCGCTTCTCGCGCAGGGTAGCCTGCACGGTCAGCGCCGCCGCGTACTCCTGGATGGCATCGAAACGGTTGTAGGATACCGGCGTAGTGGTGTAGGAGAGCACGGTTCCGGAGAGGTCAAGTTGAGCCTTGTCCCCGGGAAGCACCCGCTGCCCTGTGCGCAGCGCGAACTCGTCGATGAGATCACGAGCAAGGACCCCTTCCACACCAGAACGGAACGATTTGTTGGTGAAGAGGACGATGTCGACGCCGTTGGCATCGGCAAGGGGCCCCCTCTGGACCACCGGGCGGTACCCGCAGCCGCCCGCCAGAACCAGGAGCAAAAGCGCCAGGACTATCGTTCTCAGGATCGTGCTCCTTGCCGGTTTGCCGCCACGGTTACGCAACGACAATGCTCACAAGCTTGCCGGGGACGTAGACGACCTTCTTGACGTCCTTCCCTTCGAGATACGGCTTGATCTTGTCGTCGGACAGGGCAGCAGCGCGGACCTCTTCTTCCTTCGCGTCGGGGGCGACGGTCAGCTTGCTTCTGAGCTTGCCGTTCACCTGGATCACCACGGTCACCTCTTCGTCCACCACGGCGTCGGCATCGTAGCCGGGCCAGCCGGAAGCTTCCAGCACGGTCTTATGCCCCAGCTGGGACCAGAGTTCTTCGGCGAAATGCGGCACGAAGGGGGCCAGAAGGCGCACCACCGATTCCACAGCCTCGCGCACCACGGCGACGTTTTCCGGCGCGTCCTTGCCGGCAAAGGCCTGGATGGCGTTCACGAGTTCCATGACCGCGGCGATAGCAGTGTTGAAGTGGAAGCGCTCCTCGACGTCCTCGCTCACCTTCTTGATGGTCTTGTGCACCGCGCGCCTGAGTTTCTTGGCTTCGGCGCCGAGGCTATCCGGCTTCACGGCGCCCGCCTCCCCGATCACGGGGAGCACGTCGTACACCAGGCGCCATACGCGGTTCAGGAAGCGGTAGCTCCCGTCGACCCCCTGGTCGCTCCAGTCCAGGTCCTTCTCGGGGGGAGCGGCGAAAAGCGAGAAAAGACGCGCGGTGTCGGCGCCGTAGCGCTCGATGAGGGCGTTGGGGTCGACCACGTTACCCTTGGACTTGCTCATCTTGGCGCCGTCCTTGATCACCATCCCCTGGGTGAGGAGGTTGGAGAACGGCTCATCCACGTTGCAGTAGCCCATGTCCCTGAGCACCTTGGTGAAGAAGCGGGCGTAGAGCAGGTGCAACACGGCATGCTCGATGCCGCCGATGTACTGGTCCACCGGCATCCAGGCCTCGACCTTTTCCCGGTCGAGTGGGCCCGCCGTGAACTTCGGCGAGCAGTAGCGCAGGAAGTACCAGGAGGACTGCACGAAGGTGTCCATGGTGTCGGTCTCGCGGCGCGCGGCCTCGCCGCACTGCGGGCAGGTGCAGGTGGTGAAGCTCTCCACGCGGGCCAAGGGGTTACCCCCCTCTCCGGTGAACTCGGCATCCATGGGAAGCACGACCGGGAGGTCGGCCTCGGGGACCGCCACCACGCCGCAGAGGTCGCAGTTGATCACCGGAATCGGGTTGCCCCAGTAGCGCTGGCGCGAGATGCCCCAGTCGCGCAGGCGGAAGTTGACCGTCTTCTTGCCGATCCCTTCCTTCTCCAGGAAGTCGGCGATGGCCTCCTTGGCGTCGGCGTTCGCCATGCCATCGAAACGGCCGGAATTGACCATGACGCCATCGGCGGTGTACGCCTCGGTCATGGTTGCCGGATCCAGGGCCTCACCTTCGGGCTGGATCACCACCTTGAGCGGGAGGTCGTATTTCTTCGCGAACTCGAAGTCGCGCTGGTCGTGGGTCGGTACCGCCATGACGGCGCCGGTGCCGTAATCCATCAGCACGAAGTTGGCGAGGTAGATCGGCATCTTCACGTTGGTGACCGGATTGATGCAGTAGGAGCCGGTGAAGACACCCTCCTTCTCCAGGTCCTCCGCCCCGCGCTTGATGCGGTCGGTCTTCTTCACCTTGTCGATGAAGGCCTCGACCTCGGCGCGCTGGGCGCCGGCGGCGAGTTCCAGCGCCATCGGGTGCTCGGCGGCAAGGGACATGAAGGTGGCGCCGAAAAGGGTGTCCTGCCTGGTGGTGAAAACCTTGATCTTGGAAAGCCCGCTCTCCAGGGGGAAGTCGATCTCGCAGCCGGTGGAGCGCCCGATCCAGTTCCTCTGCATGGTGAGGACCCGCTCAGGCCAGCCGGTGAGCTTGTAGGTATCGTCGAGGAGTTCCTGGGCGTAGTTGGTGATCCTGAAGGACCACTGCTCCAGCTCCTTCTGCTGCACCGGGGAATCGCAGCGCCAGCAGCAGCCATCCTCTACCTGCTCGTTGGCGAGCACGGTCTCGCACTTGGGGCACCAGTTGACGGCGGAGGATTTCTTGTAGGCGAGCCCCTTCTTGTACATCTCCAGGAAGATGCGCTGCTCCCACTTGTAGTAGTCGAGGTCGCAGGTGGCGAGCTCGCGGTCCCAGTCGTAGGAGAGCCCGAGCCTTTTCAGCTGGCCGCGCATGTAGGCGATGTTCTCGTAGGTCCACTTGGCGGGATGGCTCTTGTTCTGGATGGCTGCGTTCTCGGCCGGCATGCCGAACGCGTCCCACCCCATCGGGTGCAGCACGTTGTACCCCTGCATCCTCTTGAAGCGCGCGATGACGTCGCCGATGGAGTAGTTCCTGACGTGACCCATATGGATCTTCCCCGAGGGGTACGGGAACATCTCCAACAGGTAGTACTTCTTCCTGCTGGGATCCTCGTTTGCCTTGAAGCTGTGGTGCTCAGCCCAGTAACCCTGCCATTTCTCCTCAACCGCTGAGGGAGCGTATTTCTCTTCCATTTAAAACCCGCCTTCCAGGCGTCCGGTGGGACGCGCGTTATTTGTTGAATGAATTGCAGTTGCTGTAAAACCAGTTGTTCGTTTGAAAACCCAGGGCCGGGATGAACCTGGAGCCTTGGCGCCAGGCCGCCGTCACCATGAAGGCCGCCCGCCCTGCGCTACCGGAGCAGGTTTGCGGCGGAGCCGCTGAAGGGCTCCCGGTCTTCTGCGCCTGGGCCGGAAATGCCGCGGCAAGCCCTCGCCTCTAGGCGATCCTGAGCAGGCTCTTCGCCACGTCCAGTATCTTCGTGGGCTGGATCGGCTTGGTGATGTAGTCGTTCGCCCCGAGAGCCAGCGCGCGCTCCCGGTCTTCCTGCGCCCCTTCGGTGGTGATCACCACGATCGGGATCGCCTTGTAGTTGGCGTCGTTTCTCACCAGGCTCACCAGCTTCAACCCGTCCATGATCGGCATGTTGATGTCGGTGAGGATCAGGTCGAAACGCTCCGAGGAGAGCTTTTTCAACCCGTCGACGCCGTCGTTGGCCTCGACGATGCGGACCCCGCGGATCCTTTTCAGGGCAAAGGCGATGAGCTGCCTCATAGTCGGCGAATCTTCAACTATCAAAACGTTGTAATCTGACATCTGACCTGTATCCCCCATTTCAATAGCTGATTATTTGGTCAAGAGATCGATGAATCCCTGTATGGTCGACAGCTTGCGCTCCGAATCGCTGTAGAGCCTGGAGCTGAAGATGGCGGTCGCCGCGTGCCCGGCTAAAAGCGTGAACAGCTCGTAGTCGACCGGCGCGAATTCCTTTTTCTGCATCAGGAGCTTGTAGATGGCGAGGACGCCGATCACGTGTTCCTTGATCTTGAGCGGGATGCAGACCATCGGCGCGGTGAAGTCGCGCTCGTAGGCCTCGAAGTCGGAGGCGAAATGGCTCTCGCCGGAGGTAGCCACTTCGCCGATGACGCCCTTGCCCAGCCGCACCGGCGGGATCTCGCTCCGCTCCACCCCTTCGGTCGCAACCGCCTGGATTTCGTCGCTCTTCTCGTCCAGGAGCATGATGGCGAACTCCTCGGCGCCGATCAGGTTGATGATGATCTCCGTGATGATCTGGAGCACCTCTTTGAAGTCGAGCGTCGAGTGCAGCTGGTAGCTCGCGATGTAGAGGTTGGCGAGGTTGTTGTTCTCGTCCTCGATCTCCAGATAACGCGCCGCGAAATCCTGGTTCTCCTCCTCGACGTGCCTGATCCGGTCCAGGATCTCCTGCTTCTCGGCTTCGAGGTCGGCGATCCGCTCGGTGAGCTTCCTCACGTCGGCGCCGGACGCGGCCTCGCCCCCAGAGCTCTGGAACTTTTCGAGCTCGAGCACCCGGTACCGCAGCCGCTCGTTCTCCTTGAGCAGGTCCTGGGTGAACTCGGCCCCCTTCTTGAAGACTTGCAGGAACTCTTCGCCCCTGGTGTGAACCGTACGTTCCTCGTCCTTTTGCATGCGCACTCCGGTTTCTTCTTGTTGTCAGTCAAACCGCGGCATGAAGCCGCAGCGATGCATGATCTCGCGTGCCATGGCGTCCATGGGCACCACCTTGTCCACCAACCCCGTGGCTATCGCCTCCCGGGGCATGCCGAACACCACCGCGCTCTCCTCCGACTCCGCCACGATCTGGGCGCCGGCCCGCTTCGCCTCGCGCACACCGAGCGCGCCGTCGTTGCCCATCCCCGTCAGCACCACCGCCAGCATCCGCTTCTGGTAGATTTCCGCGCAGGAGCGGAGCATGACGTCTACCGACGGGACGTAGCGGTCCTTGGGCCCAGGCGCGACGATGCGGGCCACCACCTTGTCGCCCATCCTTGCGAAGACGAGGTTCTTTCCGCCCGGCGCTATCAGCGCCCGGCCCGGGAGCACCTCGTCGCCGTCCTTTGCCTCCCTCACCTCGAAGCCGGTGCTGCGGTTCAGCCTCTCGGCGAAGGCCGTGGTGAAGCCGGCGGGCATATGCTGCGAGATCACCATGGCGAAGGGGGGCGCATCCTTGAAGGAGGCGAAGATCCGCTGCAACGCGGGAGGCCCCCCGGTGGAGGCCCCTATGGCCACGATGTCGATGGCCGCGGCCTCCCCGGCAGCCGGAGCGGGGATGGTCAGTTCCGGGGCGGGAGGCTCCGGCTCGCTCCGTTTCTGCACCCGCGCCATGTTCAGCTTGAAGACGCTCAAGACCTTCTCGTGCAGGTCCTGCTGGATCTTCAAAAGCTCGTCGGAGATCACGCTGGTGGGCTTGGCGATGAAGTCCACCGCCCCAAGCTCCAGCGCCTTGAACACCTTCTCGTCGCCGCTGGTCGAGCTGATCACGATGACCGGGACCGGCGTGTTGGCCATCAGGATGCGCAGCATGGTGAAGCCGTCCATCCTCGGCATCTCGAGATCGAGGGTCACCAGGTCCGGGGTCAGGTCGATTACCCTGCGGATCCCCTCCTCCCCGTTGGTGGCGTACCCCACCACCTGGACCCCGGGAAGCTCTTCGAGCATCCTCGTGATGGCGCGGCGATTATATGCCGAATCGTCGACTACTACTACCCGTATTCTTTTCACGTCACTACTCCGCCGCTGGTTCTGTCTGTTTTCTGGTAGACCATGTCGTTTTTCAGGTGCTTCAAGGCGAAGCTCGTCGTGATGTTCATCAGTGATTCGGAGTGCCCCAAAAGAAGGTACCCCCCGCCCCTGAGCGTGTTGTAGAAGGCCTCGATCACCTTCTTCTTCGAAGTCTCGTCGAAGTAGATGATGACGTTGCGGCAAAAGATGACGTCCATCTTCCCCAATAGCGCCAGGCGGTTCTGGTCGAAGAGGTTCATCTGGCTTATGGTGACCAGTTCCCGCACCTCGTCGTTGATCCGGTATCCCCCCTCCGACTCGGTGAAGAAGCGCTTGATGTAGCGCTCCTCGGTGGCCCGGAACGAGGCCTTGCCGTAGACCCCCTTGCGGGCGTGCTGCACCACCCTGTGGCTGATGTCGGAGCCGACGATGTCTATGCGCCAGCCGTCAAAGCACCCAAGCTCCAGAAGGAGCATCGCTATGGTGTAGGGCTCCTCCCCCGTGGAGCAGCCGGCGCTCCAGATGCGCAAGGTGCGGTCGCGCTGTTTCAGCTTCGCCAGCTCGGGGACGATCTCGTCGGTAAAGGCCCGCAGCTGAAACGCCTCACGGAAGAAATAGGTCTCGTTGGTGGTGAGGAGATCCATGATGTCCGAGATCTCCTGCTCCTTCTTGCGGTCGTACTTGAGGAACTGGTAGTACTCCCTGAATCCTGAGAGGTTGTGCAGGGTGACCCTCTGCAAAAGGCGCCGGTCCAGGAGGTATTTCGAGTCCTCGTCGAAGAAGAGGCCGCAGTGATGGTAGATCAGGTCCCTGATCAGGCGGAATTCCTCTTCGGTCAGATGCAGTTCGGGTTCGAAGAACGGCATCAGCGCAGCCTGTCGAGCAATGCTATGATCTCGTCTCGCACCAACTGGTCCGACTCCCCCGCCAGCGCCCGGTCCAAAATGGGCACGGACTCAGCCCCCTTAAGCATCGCCAGGGCACGCACGAAGCTGCGCCTCACCATCCAGTGCGGATGAGCAAGAAGTGCGTCGCAGTGGGCCGCGATCCACCCGCCGCCGAACCCCGACAGAACCTCTATCGCCGCCTCGACCACCTCTTCGTCGCCGTGAGAAAGCGCCTTTTCGACCGGGGCGAGCGCCTTTTCCCCGCCAAGCGCCGCCACCGTCGAAAGTGCCGCGATCAGCACCGGTCCGCTGGCGTGGTCCAGCAGGGCGACTACGTTCTGAAGAGCGCCGCTCTCCCCGAGGGCGGCAAGACCCTTGAGCGCCGTCGTCTGCACCCAGGGATCCGTATCGTTAAGTGCCAAAAGCAGCGGTCCCAGCGCGTCGGGTCCCCCGCGATCCGAAAGGGCATGCGCCGCAGCAAGGCGCACCTCGGGTTCCTCGTCCGAGAGCGCGAGCGCCAGGTGCGAGACCACTTGGGGAAACTCGACCCGGGCCAGCGAGGAAACCGCCGCCTGGCGCACCGAGGCGTCCTCGTCCTTCACCAGCGGGGGAAGCCGCTCCCCGTCGGAAAGGGCCCCGAGGATCAAAGCCGCGTTGCGCCTCTTGGCGGGAAGCTGCGCGTGCATCAGTTCCGAGGCGAGCGCGCTCAAGGTGGCGGGTTCGGTGGCCGCAAAGCCCCGCAGCCCCTCCAGGGCCGCCTCGCGCACCTGCGGCTCGCCGTCGTCGAGCAGCTCTGCCAGGCGCGTCACGGCCCCGGCGGGCTTGAGCCGTCCCAAGGCGAGCGCGCAGCTGCGCCTGACCTCGGCACTGTCGTCGAGGAGCCCGTCGAAGAGGAGCTTTTCGCTGCCGACGTGGCCGAATTCGGCGATCAGCTGCGCGGTGACGCCGCGTTCGATGGGAACCGCAGTGGGGAAGTGCTCCAGGAGTTCCGGCATCAGTGAGGGGCCGACACGCCGGAACGCGTCGATGCAGACGCTTCTGAGCCGCTCGCTGCGGCAGACACGCAGAAGCGGGAGCGCCGCCCGTGCGTCACCGATGGTCCCGACGATGCGGACCAGCGCGTCGAGTACCATTGGGTCCTCGCTGTGCAGCGAATCGATCAGCTTCTTCGCTACCGGTCCCCCCTCAAGTCTCTGCAGGGGGAGGTCCACCAAAGCGCTCTGCTTTTCAGCCGGCAGGCGCTCTCTTACCCGCATCAGTGCCATGGCGGCCGCCTCGCGTGCGTTCTTCGCCTTCTCCTGGAGGCCCTGCAGCAGTATGGGAAGGCACTGGGCGTCCCCCAAGACGCCGAGGCAATCGTAGGTCGCGCGCCTGAGCAGGCTCTCCTTAAGCAGCGGGGCCAGCGAGACCAGCGGCACCGGGGCCCCGATGAGGGCCAGGGCGTCCAGCACCGTGAACTTGAGCCAGATCTCCCCCCCCTCCAGCACCGTCAAAAGGTGCGGCAGGGCGCGCTCGTCGCCGATTTTGCCCAGGTTCTCGGCGGCAGCGACCCGCACGTTCATGTCGTCGTCGTCGAGCGCCCGGACCAGGAGCGGGAGGCACTTGTCGCAGCCGATGTTTCCCAGGATGTCGATGATGAATTTGCGCAGGTCGGGGTCAGGGTCGTTCAGGTGCGCGCAGAGGTGTGGAACCGCGGCGGCGCCGATCTGCTCCAGCGCTTCCACTGCCGAATTCCTGAGCCCCGCGTTCTCCGAGGCGCGCAGGGCCCCGATCAGGGCTTCGAGCACCTCCGCTTCGTGCGGTTGCGCCTTAAGGACCGCCGTGACAGCCTCCTTCCTGACGCGCCAGCTTTCGTCCCCCATCGCCTTGAAGATGAGCTGCGTGCTGCTCGGGAAAGGGTGGGACCTCAGGGCCACCACGGCAAGGCGCCGTTCCTCCTCGTCGCGGCTGCCGAGTTTGATCGAGATATCTTCCAGGACAGTAGCCAGAGGTGACTCCTAGACGCTCAGTTCGGCGCGTTTTTTGGCGATAACTTCCTCGAAGGCTTCCTCGAGGAAAGAGGTGGTGTCGCGCACCTGCTGGGACACCCTTTGCCGGTAGAGGTTTTCCCCTTCCCGGATGTCGTCGGCTAGGAGCTGGTAGAACGTTCCCTCCCGCACTCCCTGCTCGACCTTCCCCTGGTTGTAGAGGACGATGTCGGAGACAATGATCCTCGCCAGGCGCCGCGCCTTCACATGCTCCGGCGAAAGCTCCGCGATAGCCGGGGCAGCCGCGGTAGCCGGCGCGCTGTCCGACCTCTCCGGCTGGACCGCCGCTGCAGGCTCTGCCGGTGCTGCCTCCACCGTGGAGGTTTCGTCCACCTCGCACTGACGGATCTCGCTGCGGGTCTCCTCCTGCGCGGCCAGCTCGGTCTCGGTCGGGCTTTGAACCTGCGGCTCGCTACCCGAGGTGAGGCGGTGAATCATGGGAACCAGCGAATCGGGGATGTGGTGCTTCTCGATGTAGTCGTCGGCGCCGTACAGCGAATTGGGGGACCTCTTGTAGCGGGTCTTGTCGTAGATGGAGGCGATGAGCACGATCTTCACGCCGGCAAGCGCCGGGTCCTGCCGCACCCGCTCGCAGACCTCGAAGCCGAACATGGTGGGAAGGGCTACGTCTAAAAGCAGCACCTCCGGCTTCACCCGCTGCACCGTCTCCAGCGCCTCTTTCCCGTCGGTGCACAGATAAAGCTGGAACGGCTCGCTGGCAAGCACCTTCTCGACGGCCTGGCAGAACGCCGCGCTCTCGTTGGCGACCACCACCTTTAGTTTCGCCGGCGCGCCCTCGCCACGCTCCCCCTTGCGCACCAGGCGGAACACAGCCCGGCAGTTGGAGCAGCGAAGCTTTTTAGGCTGACCCGGAGTTCCCGGATCCACATTGAACCTTTTCTTGCAATTGGGGCAGACAATCAGCATGCGGAGCTCTTTTTTTCAGTGGAAGTACCCCCCTTTTTGGGGGAGAAGATGCCGAGCTCGGCCTTTTCCTGGAAAGTAAGCAGAGCGTCTATGTTGAGCAGCATGACCGGCACCTCGCGCACCAGGCAAAGCCCGACCATGTATTCGCCGCCGACGATGCGCACTCCCCGCGGCGGCGCCTTAAGCTCCCTGAGCGGAATGGTGATCATCTCGGTCACCTCGTCCACCATGAGCGCTATGGGCTGGCCGGAGATGGAGAGTATCAAAAGGCGGGCGGTTTCGGTGTTTTCGGCAGGCGGCAGCCCGAACCTCTTCCTGAGGTCCACCACCGGAATCACGTTGCCGCGCAGGTTGATCACCCCCTCGACGAAGGGGAGCGCCCGGGGCAGCGGTGCGAGCTTAGGCACCCTTATGATCTCCCTGATCCTCATGATGTCGACGGCGTAGAGCCCGTCTCCCATCTTCAGGCAGGCCACCTGTATTTCCTGCAGCTCCTGTGTCGTCAAGAACGGTCTCCCCTGCCGGTCATCCGGTTCCCCAAAAGCCCCCCGATCACCTCGAGCACCTTAACCGACTTGAAGGGCTTGGTGATGTAGGCGTCTGCCCCGGCGACGCGGCCCGCCTCCAGGTCGCGGCTGCTCTTCTTCGCCGTCAGCATGACCACGGGTATGGACCTCGTGTCGGGGTCCTCCTTGATGCTGCGGCATACCTCGAACCCGTCCATGTCGGGAAGCATGATGTCGAGCACCACGAGATCCGGCCGATCTTGCGCTATGGAACGCAAGGCATCGAGCCCGCCCCTGACGCCGGTCACCTGGTAACCCTTTGAGGTGAAGAGGATGCTCTCCAGCTTGAGCAAGCTCTCTTCGTCTTCCACAACGAGGATCCTGTTCTTATCCATGCGATTGCCTCCCCGTCTGCTACAAAAGCCCTACGTCCAGCACCTTTTCCATGTCGAGCAGGATCAGCATCCTGCCGGCAACCCGGCCGATGCCGAGCACGAATTCACGGTCGATCCCTTCCAGCACCACCGGGGGTGGCTCGATCCCCCCCTCGGGTATGCGCACCACCTGTACCACCTCGTCGACCAGCACCCCCGCGAAGCCCCCCTGGCGATTCACCACGATGACCCGTTCGCGCTCCGACGGCGCGCCGCCGGAAAGGCCCAGCCGCACCCGCATGTCGAAGATGGGGATGATGTTGCCGCGTAAGGAGAGTATGCCGCGCACGAACTCCGGCACCCGGGGCACCTCTGTCACCTCGCGCGGCTTGATGATCTCCTTGATGTCCATGATGCTGATGGCGTATTCCTCGTTCGCCACCCTGAAGCAGAGGAGCTCCACGCTCGCCGCTGCCACCTCGTCCTGCTGGGAAATCTCGCCGTCGAAGGAAGCGGTTTCGCGTCCCCTGAGGATGACGGCGGCGGGGTCGAATTCATCCGGATCCTCGTCGTCGGCCGCCCCCTGGAACTGCGGGCTCGTCTCCGCCTGCCAAAGAAGCTGGCCACTTTGCTCCAGCGGCTCGTCGAACTCCGGCGCGGGAAACTCCTCGGCGCCGAAATCCTCGGCGGGAAAGTTAAGCGGCGGTTCGTCTTCCGTTGCAGCCGGGGACGGATCGATGACGGGGATCTGCCACGAGGCGACCGGCGCGGGGCTCTCTCCCCCGGCGCTGCCTTGCGTCTCTCCCCTGAGAGCCTTCTTTCTGATCTCGGCTAGATTCATAGTCCCAAACCCGTTTTGCGTTCTGTCTGCTGCATTTTCTAGGAGAGCAGCTCCGCCGCGGTCTCCTCGACGATGGAGGCGTCGATCCAGGAAGCGTCCCGCCCGAAGCCGATGAGAAGCGCGTTGGTGGCGACGGCGTTGATCCGCCGCGGCACCCCGCCGGAAAGCTCGTAGATCCTTTGCACCGCGTCCGGGGAGAAAAGCCCCGGCTCCCCGCCGGCCGCGACCACCCGGAAATCGAGGTACTCCAGTGTCTCCTCGAGTCCCAGGGGCTCCAGGTGGAAGTTGAGCGAGATGCGCTGGCGAAACGGCTCGTAAACCGGGGAGGAAAGCATGCCGCGCAGCTCGGGCTGCCCCATGATGATGACGCTGACCAGGTTCCTGTCGTCTAGCTGGAAGTTGGTCAAAAGCCGCAGCTCGTCGAAGAGCTCGCGGTCCGGTATCAGCTGCGCCTCGTCGATGACGACCACAGGGATGCGCCCCTCGCCGTGCATGCGGTACAGCGCCCCGGTGATCTCCTGCAAAAGGAGGTCTTTTTGCAGCGGGGGGCTCTCCACCTCGAGGCCGGAGGCGATCACGCGCAGAAGCTCGTCGGCGGTGAGCCTTGGGTTGAACACGAACAGGAAGTGGTAGCGGTCCCCCATCCGGTCCATGAGCGCCCGGGAAATGGTGGTCTTGCCGCAGCCGATCTCGCCGGTCAAAAGGGCGATCTCGCTCTCTTCCACCGCGTACTCAAGCCGCGCCAGGGCCTCCTGGTGCCCGGCGCTCATATAGAGAAAGCGCGGGTCGGGGGTCTTGCTGAACGGCTTTTCGGCCAGGCCGTAAAACTCCTTGTACATCAGGCACTCCCCCGGGTCGCCTCGCTGATCACACTCCCCACGTCGAGCACCAGGATGGTGCGCTGGTCCCCCAGGTCCGCCGCCCCCGAGATCCCCCGGAAGCCGGCGAAGGTGTCGCCGATGGATTTGATCACGATGTCCTGCTGCCCCAAAAGGTCGTCGACCACGACCCCCAGGCGCTTCTCGGCAACCCCTACCACCACCACGTAGCACGACTCGGGGGGCGCCTCCCCCCCCTTCAACTGGAAGAATTCGGAGAGGCGCAAAAGGGGCAGGGTGGCCTCGCGCAGCTGGATCACCTCCTTGCGCTCCACGGTCTTGATCTCCTTTTGCTCCACGATGATGCTCTCGAGCACGGAGGTGATGGGAAGCGCGTAGGTGCGGCCGGCCGCGGTGATGATGAGCGCCTTGATGATGGCGAGCGTGATGGGGAGCGTGATGATGAAGCGCGCCCCCTGCCCGGGGTAGTTCTCCACGTCGATCATCCCCGAGAGCGAGGCGATGTTAGTGCGCACCACGTCCATGCCGACGCCCCGGCCGGAGATCTCGCTCACCTTGTCGGTGGTGGAAAAACCGGGGCGGAAGATGAAGTCGAGCGCGTCGCGGTCGCTCACCTCGTCGACGGAGCCGATGATCCCGAGCTGCAGCGCCTTCTTTTTCACCCGGGAGACGTCGATGCCGCCGCCGTCGTCGTGCACCTCGATCACAACGTGGTTACCCTTCTGGTAGGAGGAGAGGGTTATGGTCCCCTTCTCGTCCTTGCCGGCGGCAAGCCGCGCCTCGGGGGTCTCGATGCCGTGGTCGATGGAGTTTCTCACGATGTGCATCACCGGGTCGGAGATGTCCTCGATAATCAGCTTGTCCAGCTCGGTGTCAGCCCCGAAGAGCTTCAGCTCCACCTTCTTCCCCTGCTCGCGCGAGATCTTCCTGACGATGCGGGACATCTTCTCGAAGAGCTGCCCCACCGGGATCATGCGGATCTCCATGACACCCTTCTGCAGCTCGGAGAGCTTCTTCTCCAGCCCCTTGGCCGACTTGGCGAGCTCCTGGGAGGGGACGATGAGGCCGTCGCGGTGCATCCTTGCCGCCACGTCGGCGATCATGGAGTGCGACAGCACCAGCTCGCCGACGATGTTCATCAGGAGGTCCAGCTTGCCGATATCGACCCGGACCGTGCGGCTCATGCTCTTGGCGCTGATCGCGCCCGGCTCCACGGCCGCCGGGTTCGGCGCCTCCTCCTCGGCAGGCTCCCGGGCCGGTTCGGCAACGGGGGCGGGGGCGGCGGCCTGAGCAACGGAGCGCTCTTTCGGGCCGAATTCGGTGAGTTCCAGGTTGTCGCGGTCGATGAGCGGCGCGAGCTCCGCGCTATCAAGGTCGCAGCCGAAGAGGATCTCGAAGTCGATCCCACCGGAAAGTCCCCCCGACGCCGAGGGGAGGGTGCTGATCACCTCGCCCACCTGCTTCAGCTGCTCGGTGAGCTCCATCAGCTCCGAGTCGAAGCTGGCAAGCTGCAGCGAGATGTGGATCGAGTAGATCCGGCGCCCCTTCTTGACGTTCTCCAGGAGCCGGTGCTCCTCGTACTCGGTCATGGAGGATAAGACCCGCTCGGGGAGGTTCAGCCTGGCAAGCGGCGAATCGCCTCCAGCGCCGGGCTTTTTGTTGAGGCAGTCGTTTATGCGCTGCATGATGCCGGTTAGGTCGACCGGCTCCAGCACCGACTCGCCCGCGTTTCTAACCAGCGCCCCCAAAAGCTCCGTCGACTCGAAGAGCGTGCTCACCACGCCCTGGTCCAGCTCCACCTTCCCGAGCCTCAGCGCGTCCAGGAGGTTCTCCAGGTGATGCCCAAGCTCGGCGATGTCGGCAAAGCCGAACATCCCGGCGAGACCTTTGAGCGAGTGGGCCCCGCGGAAGACCGAGTTCACCAGGTCCGGGCTGCATTCGCCGCCGTCGGCGCAGTCGCTCAAGGAGACAAGGTCCAGGCTCAGCTGGTCCAGGATTTCCTCGGCCTCGGCCAGGAAATCCTTCACCGCCTTCCCTATGTTTTCGTCAACGCTCATAGACCTTCCCAAACCGGTTCAACGTTCAATGTTCAACGTTCAGCTACTGCATCTCTTCTTTTCGAGTCCATTGCGACGGCACCGTCGCGGGGCAAGTGATACGGGCACGTGTTGGGTTTTTGAACCTTGAACTTTGAACCTTGAACAGCTCCTCGGTTCTCAATCCAGGTACTTGCAGACCAGCTCCTGCAGCCGGGCCGGGTCAAAAGGCTTCACGATGTACTCGTTCGCCCCCAGTGCCAGCCCCTTTTCCAGGTCTTTCTCGCCGCTTTCGGTGGAAACGATGAAGAGCGGGATCAACTGGTAGTTCGGATTGTTGCGCACGTAGCTGATCAGTTCCAGCCCGTTTATGTCCGGCATGTTGATGTCGGTGATGATCAGGTCCACATGCTCGCGCGGCAAAAGGCGCAGGGCCTCGAACCCGCTGGCGGCCTCCACGATGGAGTACTTCTCCAGCTCATCTATCGTCGACACCAACATGGAACGCATGGTGTTGGAATCCTCTGCTATCAATATCCTCTTCACGTAAATTCTCCCCGTACCTGGTCCTGCAGCCTGCGCTGCAAGAGGGCTTTCTCCATCGCTATGCCGGCCTGGCTCAGGAATATCTCCAGCGAATCAGTGTCACCTATCGGCTTCTCCTCCGGGAGGTTGTCGCCGTAGAGCACGGCTACCACCTTCCCCTCGCTCACTATCGGCCCCACGAAGACCTCGGCCGGCCGCCCTCCGCCCAGCTGTTCCAGGAAGTGCTCGCTCCAGTGGCAGGGCTCCACCTCCCCCTTCACGGGGAACCGGGTTTCCAGCACCTCGGTGAAAAGAGAAGGCTCTCCCTTGGGTATGCTGAGATTCCTGATCCTGTAATCGGCACTTCCATCCTTGTCCTGAAGGCCGAATTGCCCAAGTCCCTGCACTGATTCCTTTTTGACCAGCAGCACCACGGCGCGGTTCACGAACTCGGCTGCGAAACGGAGCACCAACAGGATGATGCCGCCGCCCAGCTGCGGGTTGTTCAACTCCTCCAGCATCCCGCGCAGCTGCGAGATCCCGGTGCTCTGGTTTCCATGCGGCGCAGCGAGCGCAGGTTCTTCCCCCATTTCGAGCCGCAGCTCGTCGCCTATGTTGACGCTGCTGAAGCCGATTTCCTCCACGGCGCACAGGTTCGCCAAAGCCTTCAAAAGCCTCGGCGCGAAGAGGTCCAGTGCTTCCTCGAGCTCCCCCTTGAGCGGCTTGATGAGGATGGGGATCCCCATGCTGCGCAGCTTTTTCTGCGCCTCGTCGTTTTGGAAGTCGGAAAGGCCCAGAAGCGGTATCTCCGGGAAGTTGTTGCGCACAAGCTCCATCAGCTCGAGCCCCCCGAGTATCCCGGTGCCGTCCATCCTCGGCATGATCAGGTCGACCACCACTGTCGGCTGCACCCCTTCGCGGAAGAGGGTGTCGACGCGGATCAGGGCGTCCTCGCTCTTCTCCATGGCGTCGACGCGGTACCCCTGCCGCTCCAGCAACGTGGCTAGCGCGGCCAAAGTCTCAGGATCGTCATCCACAAGGACCAGGTGTTTCGCCTGTTCCGCCTCGGCAGGCTCCGAGTCCTCGAAGTCACCGGCGGGCGCTTGGGCGCCGTCTGCAGGGTCCACCGGCTGAGGCTGCGTCTCTTGATGCTCTTCTGGTTGCTGGAAGGAAGGATTGTGCGTGGGAATCGGCGCTGCGGAGGCGGCGAAGGGTTCCTGCAGCAGGTCGAAGGCTAGGTCGAGGGTCTCCTCGGGCGCGGCCGGCGCCTCCCACTCTTCCCCCGACTCGCCGCGGTGGCGCTGTTCGTCGATGATGCGGGAGCCTTCCATGGCCAGGTACTGCGGGTTCAACCCCTGTTTCAGCATGAACTGCACGGGGTCGAGCCTGGCGTTGTCCGCCTCGTTCACCTCCTGCAGCTCGAACTCGAAGGTTCCCTCGGCCCAGGCGAACAGGGAGTAGACCACGTTCTCGATCTGCTCCCTGACCACGGCTTCGATGGCGTCGGCGCTCACCCCGAAGCGGTCGATCATGATGCCGCCCAGAAGCTGGGAGTAACCCTCGTCCGCCTGGATGCTGAGGGCGCGCTTCAGGATCGCGAGGTCGATGACCCCCTGCTGGATCAGCACTTCCCCCAGGTTTTGCTGGAAGGTGGTCGAGGTGGCGCGGATCACCTGCCCGTTTCTGAAGATAACCCGCGCCTCCCTCCCCCGGCTTTCGAGGGAGAGCACGCCGGATCTCCTGCTGAGGCTGACGATCTGCAGGATCTCACCAAGCCCGAGATCTTCCAAATTGCCGACAAGACTCATGGATGCCGCTCTCTCATGGGGGGTGGGTTAAAAATTGGCATATACTAAACCATCGTTTCGGGCAAGTAAAGAATGATTTAGGCGTCTTTCTTGTCCCTGCCGCGGAAAATCAGCTTCAGAGGAGTGCCGTTGAAGCCGAAGGCCTCCCTGAACCGGTTCATTATGTAGCGCTCATAGGAGAAGTGGATCCCCTCCGGGCAGTTGGTGAACACGACGAAAGAGGGGGGCTTCACCGCCACCTGGGTCGCGTAGTAGAACTTCACCCGCCTCCCCGCGGAAAGGGGCGCGTGGTTCTCGTCCACCGCCTGAGTGAAGACCCGGTTCAGCTCGCCGGTGGTGACGCGCTTGCAGTACTGCTCCATCACCTGGTCCACTTCGGCGATGATCTTGCCGGTGCGCTGCCCGGTTTGCGCCGAGACGAAGAGGATCGGCGCGAAGGGGAGGTACTTGAAGTTGCGCCGGATCTCCTCGGTGAACTTGGCGATGCTGGAGTTGTCCTTTTCCAGCGCGTCCCACTTGTTCACCACGAAGATGCAGGCGCGACCCGCCTCGTAGGCGTATCCGGCGATCTTCGAGTCCTGCTCGGTGACCCCTTCCTCCGCGTTCAGCACGATGAGGACCACGTCGGCGCGCTCGATGGAGCGCAAGGCGTCCATGACCGAATACTTCTCCACCTTCTGGACCGTCTTCCCCTTCCTGCGGATCCCCGCCGTGTCTATCAGCAGGTAGGGTTTCTTGTTCACCGTGAAGCGGGTGTCGACCGCGTCCCTCGTGGTCCCTGCGGTCGGGTTCGCCACCACGCGCTCGTACCCCAAAAGCCGGTTCACCAAGGTGGACTTGCCGACGTTCGGGCGCCCTACCACCGCGATCTTCGTGATCTCCTCTTCCGGCTCCTTCTCCCTGTTGTAGGGGAGGGCGGCCAGCACCTCGTCCATCAGGTCGCCGACGCCGCGGTTGTGCTCGGCGGAGATGGTGTGGATGTGATCGACCCCGAGGGAGTAGAAGTCCCCCGCCTCGGCCTCCTGCTTCTCGCCGTCCACCTTGTTGATGATGTAGAAGACCGGCTTGTTGATGCGCCGAAGCATGTCAACCACGTCGCGGTCGGCAGGGGTCAGCCCCCCGCGCGCGTCCATGACGAAGAGGATCAGGTCCGCCTCGTCCATGGCGAAGCGGGACTGCTCCCTCATCTGCTGCAAGAGCCTGTCCGAGGTCTCCGGCTCGAAGCCGCCGGTATCCACCAGGATGAAGGGGATGTCGAAGCGGTTCACCTCGGCGTAGTTTCGGTCCCGGGTGACCCCGGGCATATCGTCGACCATCGCCTTGCGGCGCCCGACCAGCCTGTTGAAGAGGGTGGACTTCCCGACGTTGGGACGCCCGACGATGGCAATAATTGGTTTCATTTCGTTCCGGCGGGAAAGGCGCCCGGCTAAACCAGGTTAAAAGGCGCAGCTTTCCTTTTTAATGTATTTGACAGCTAACCGCTATCTGTAACATTTTGCAGGAGAATAAGCAACAGTTACCAGCGGATACAAAACGTCCACCCCCCTCGCCCCGTCCCCCCCCTGCGCCAGCCCCCCCGCAGCAAAACCCGATTGACGCAATTGACATTGGCCTCGTCATCTGATACGTTGGCGCTCCGCCGGCAACAGGCATATGCCCGGCCCGAGCGGCGCCGCACCTCCTCTCCCACCAACGACGCCCGAGCTGCCGACCCAGATAAATCAAACGCGACAAAAAACGGAGCGACCATGCACAAGAAGCTGTTCATCCCGGGGCCGATCGAGGTCAGCCCGGAGATACTTAGGGCCATGGGTACGCCGATGATCGGCCACCGCATGCCGGAGTACGCGCAACTGCACAAGGGCGTGACGGACAAGCTGAAGCAGCTGATGTTCACCAAGGAGCGTGTTTTCCTCTCCACCTCCAGCGCCTTCGGGGCCATGGAAGGTGCGGTCAGAAACCTGGTGGGCAAGCGCTGCGCCAACTTCTGCAACGGCGCCTTTTCCGACAAGTGGCACAACGTGACGCTTGCCTGCGGCAAGGAGGCGGACGCATTCAAGGTCGCCTGGGGCGAGCCGATCACCCCCGAACTCGTCGACTCGGCGCTTGCCACCGGCAAGTACGACGCCATCACCCTGATCCACAACGAGACCTCGACCGGGGTCATGTCTCCGCTCCCCGAGATCGCCCAGGTACTCAAGAAGTACCCGGACGTGGTCTCCATCATCGACACCGTATCCTCGATGAGCGCGCTTAAGCTCCCCGTGGACGAGCTGGGAATCGACTGCTGCGTCTTCGGCGTCCAGAAGGCCTTCGCCCTTCCCCCGGGCCTTGCCGTCTTCACCGCCAGCGAAAAGGCGCTGGAGCGCGCCAAGGGGGTCCCCGGGCGCGGCTACTACTTCGACTTCCTCGAGTTCCTGGCGGCGGACGAGAAGAACAACACCCCGTCCACCCCCTGCATCTCGCTCATCTACGCCATGGACCTGCAGCTGGAGCGCATCTTCGCCGAGGGGCTGGAGAAGAGATGGGAGCGCCACGCGCAGATGGCGCAGTTCATGCGGGCCTGGGTGCAGGAGCACGGCTTCGGCCTCTTCCCGGCGGAAGGGTACCGCTCGGTCACCCTCACCTGCGCCTCGAACGACCGCGGCGTGGACCTGGGCCTTTTGAAGAAGCAGTTGGGAGAGCGCGGCTTCGCCTTCGACGACGGCTACGGCAAGATCAAGGGGAAGACCTTCCGGGTGGCCCACATGGGCGACATGCAGTTGGAAAATCTCAAGGAAATCACAACCGAGATGGAGGGGATCCTGCAGGGTCTCTAAAACGACGAGGGGGGGAGCTGTCTGGCTCCCCCCCTTTTTGCGGCTACTCCGGCTCGAAGGCCTCCTTGCCCACCCCGCAGACGGGGCAGACCCAGTCGGCCGGCAGGTCGGCAAACGGCGTTCCCGGGGGCACCCCGTTGTCGGGGTCGCCGAGATAAGGGTCGTAGACGTATTGGCAGACGGTGCAGATGTAAGGCTCCATGTAATACCCCCTAGTTTTGGTGCGTCCTGTCGTCCCGCGGCTTAAGGGCAGGCTCGCCGCCGTTGAGCGCGGCCGGTAAAAAGCGCCTCGCAATCTGGGTGAACTTTTTCAGCGGCCGCAGCCCACTGGGTCAAGAAAAACGCCACTGACAGCGCCGCCGCGGCAAGTCCGGCATTAGTCTAACAGACGAAGACAGCGTGTCAATTCCGGCGCAAGCTGCAATTTAAACTTGATTTTGAAACCCGTTGTGTTATTTTGCAATAATTAAAATTTGGCTCAGAGAGGGGACAGAACCGTCGTTCCATGACATCAAGAAGGTGCAGGTCTCTCAGGGGCAACCAAAGAGACAGTAACAGAAGCCGCACCACGATCTCAGAGAGCGAATCGTCATAAAGGGCGAGGGCCTCACTTCCCAATACCCGCACGCGACGTTCAAAAAATCCCACGTAACTGTGTCATCCCCATTTCCCGTCATCGAAACACTAGCCGAAGACCGGAATCAGCAGCGGACCCGGCGAGAGGGATCCCGTTCCGTCTCCTTTCGGTCTTCCTGCCGGATTACGGCAGAGGAGGGCAGCCAATGGAAACGATGGAAATCGGCAGCACCACGCAGACCGCAGTCTCTTCCAAGCATGTGATTGAGTCATACCCAAAGGAGGGAGTAAAAATGAGTTACGAGGTTAAGAACAAGCAGCTGCTCGCCTGGGTCAAGGAAGTAGCAGAGATGTGCCAGCCCGACAGCATCCACTGGTGCGACGGGAGCGAGGAGGAGTACAACAGCCTGTGCGAACTGCTGGTCAAAGGCGGCACCTTCCGTAAGCTGAACCCCGAGAAGCGACCCAACAGCTACCTCGCCTGCTCCGATCCGGGCGACGTCGCCCGCGTCGAGGACCGCACCTTCATCTGCAGCCTCGCCAAGCAGGACGCGGGGCCGACCAACAACTGGATGCCCCCCAAAGAGATGAAGAAAACCCTCACCGGGCTCTTCACCGGCTGCATGAAGGGTCGCACCATGTACGTCATCCCCTTCAGCATGGGCCCCTTGGGCTCCAACATCGCCAAGATCGGCGTCGAGATCTCCGACTCCGCTTACGTTGCCGTGAACATGAAGATCATGACTCGCATGGGGAAAAAGGTCGTCGACATCCTGGGCGAGAACGGCGAGTTCGTCCCCTGCCTGCACTCGGTCGGCGCGCCGCTCGCAGCGGGTCAGAAGGACGTGCCCTGGCCCTGCAACAAGGAGAAGTACATCGTCCACTTCCCCGAGGAGCGTTCCATCTGGTCCTTCGGCTCCGGCTACGGCGGCAACGCCCTTCTGGGCAAGAAGTGCCTGGCGCTTCGCATCGCTTCCAAGATCGCCAAGGACGAGGGGTGGCTGGCCGAGCACATGCTGATCCTCGGCATCGAGAACCCGGAAGGTGAGAAGACTTACCTCGGCGCCGCCTTCCCGAGCGCCTGCGGCAAGACCAACCTCTCCATGCTGGTCCCGCCCGACCACTTCAAGAACAGCGGCTGGAAGGTTTCCACCGTGGGCGACGACATCGCCTGGATCAAGCCCGGCGCCGACGGCCAGCTCTACGCCATCAACCCGGAAGCGGGCTTCTTCGGCGTGGCCCCCGGCACCTCGTTCAAGTCCAACCCCAACGCCATGCACTCCTGCGCCAAGAACACCATCTTCACCAACGTGGCGCTCACCCCGGACGGCGACGTCTGGTGGGAGGGGATGACCGACGAGGCCCCGGCGAAGCTGACCGACTGGCAGGGGAACGAGTGGACCCCGGGTTGCGGCAGGAACGCGGCGCACCCGAACTCCCGCTTCACCTCCCCGGCCAGCCAGTGCCCCTCCATCGACCCGGCCTGGGAAGACCCCAAAGGGGTGCCGATGAAGGCCTTTGTCTTCGGCGGCCGCCGCAACAACGTGATCCCGCTGGTGTACCAGTCCTTCAACTGGAGCTACGGCGTCTACCTCGCGGCCACAATGGGGAGCGAGACCACCGCGGCTGCGGTCGGCGCCATCGGCAACGTGCGCCGCGACCCGTTCGCGATGCTCCCCTTCACCGGCTACCACGTGGCCGATTACTTCAACCACTGGCTGCAGGTTGGGCGCACCACTCCGAACCCGCCGCGCATCTTCTCGGTCAACTGGTTCAGAAAGGACGCCAACGGCAAGTTCCTCTGGCCGGGCTTCGGCGACAACATGCGCATCCTGAAGTGGATCGCCGACCGCGCCAACGGCCGCGGGGCTTCCGTGGAGAGCCCGCTGGGATGGATGCCGCGCTACGAGGACATCGACTGGACCGGCCTCGACTCCGTGAGCCGCGAGCAGTACCAGGAGCTCATGTCCATCGACCGCGACGTCTGGAAGGAAGAGATCCTCTCCCACGAGGAGCTGTTCGTGAAGATGTACGACCGTCTCCCCAAAGAGTTCCTCCACATCCGTGAGATGATCCTCTCGGGCCTGTGGCGCTCGCCGGAGCATTGGGAGCAGTTCAACCCGATGTCCGCAGAAGGGTTCAACGACTAAAAAAGAAGTGAACATCAAATGAAACAAGCTGGGGCCCCGGTCTTAACCACCGGGGCCCTTTTGCTTTGCCGCGCCGGTTGCAAAGAGACCCGCCCCTGCTATCTTTTAGCCTGTTGCACATCCAATGAGAACGAAAAGGGGGGCGCCGTGAGATTCAACGACATCACACGGGGAAGCGGACTGGAGCAGCATGGCATCACCAACCCGAACTTAATCTACTGGACCTCCCCCACCTCGGTGCTTTACGAGCAGGTGGTGAGAAGGGGCGAGGGGCTCATCTCCCACCTGGGCGCCTTGACCGTCAAGACCGGGCACTACACCGGGCGCGCCGCCAACGACAAGTTCATCGTGGAAGAACCGGAAAGCAGCGGCCAGATCAACTGGGGCAAGGTGAACCGCCCCTTCCCGCCGGAAAGCTTCGACCACCTCTACAAGAAGATGACGAGCTACATGCAGGGACGCGACCTCTTCGTCCAGGACTGCTTCGCCGGGGCGAGTCCCGAGCACAGGATCCCGGTCCGGATCATCACCGAGCGCGCCTGGCACGCGCTTTTTGCCCGCAACATGTTCCTGCGCGCAACCCCGGAGGAGCTTCTAAGCCACCGGACCGAGTTCACCGTGATCGACCTCCCCGCCTTCCACGCACAGCCCAAGATCGACGGCACCAACTCGGAGGCCTTCATCATCATCAACTTCGCCCGCAAGCTGGTGATCATAGGGGGCACGAGCTACGCCGGAGAGATCAAGAAGTCGATCTTCACCGTCTTGAACTACCTTTTGCCGCAAAAGGGGGTGATGTCGATGCACTGCTCGGCCAACGCCGGCGAGGCGGGCGACGTCGCCATCTTCTTCGGGCTCTCCGGCACCGGCAAGACCACCCTCTCGGCGGCCCCGAACCGGCTTCTCATCGGCGACGACGAGCACGGCTGGGACGACGACGGCGTCTTCAACTTCGAGGGGGGGTGCTACGCCAAGGTGATCAACCTCTCCCCCAAGAGCGAACCCGAGATCTACCAGTGCACCAGGAAGTTCGGCACCATCCTGGAGAACGTCGCCATCGACACCATCTCGCGCAGGATCGACCTTGAGGACGCCTCCTTCACCGAGAACACCCGCGCTTCCTACCCCATCACCCATATCCCCAACATCGTCAGCGAAGGGTGCGGCGGGCACCCAAACCATATCGTCATGCTCACCTGCGACGCGTTCGGGGTGCTCCCCCCCATCGCCAGGCTGACACCGCAGCAGGCGATGTACCATTTCCTCTCCGGCTACACGGCCAAGGTGGCGGGAACCGAAGCCGGCGTCACCGAACCCCAGGCCACCTTCTCTGCCTGCTTCGGCGCTCCCTTCATGGCCCTGCGCCCGGCGGTCTACGCCGAGATCCTGGGGAGAAAGATTGCCTCGCGCCAGGTGAGCTGCTGGCTGGTCAACACCGGCTGGAGCGGAGGCGGCCCGGGCGTAGGGGCAAGGATGAAGATCGCCTACTCCCGCGCCCTGGTGGATGCCGCTCTCGAAGGAAGACTCGACGGCTCCAGCTTCAGCAGCGAGCCGAACTTCGGCCTCAGCATCCCGGAATCCTGCCCCGGAGTGCCTAGCGACATCCTCAACCCGAGAAACGCCTGGACGGACAAGGGGGCCTACGACGCCGCCGCGGCGAAGCTGGTGGATATGTTCAGGAAGAACTTCGAGCAGTTCAGCGCCGACACGACTCCGGAGATCGCCTCCGTGCTCTAGTTGCGCATCGCAAAGCCCGCTGCTATCATTAAGCCAAACGAAGGAGGTCAGTCATGAAGGGACCACATTCTGAGATATGCGACACCACCGAAAGAAAAGAGCAAAGGGTACAGGTGAGGAACAAGAAGACCGGCGAGACCGGCCTCTCCTACGGCTGCACCATAGAAGGGGACACGGTCCAGGTGGAACTGTCCGACGGCAGCCTGGACAGCTGGGCCGAGGACGACTGCGAGATGCTCTCGTAGTAGACGGCCGCGGGAGGACCGGCAGCGAGGCGAGGATTTCGCCGGCTTGACCGGCGCTCCTTCTGGAGCTACAAGCATAAAGGCAAAAGGCCGTCCTGCTTCAGGACGGCCTTTATCGTTTGGGACGATGCGTACCGCAATCCAACAAATCGTATAGGTATTCGGGAATATTAGCAGCCCATTTCGTCTTTGAAGATGCTGTTTCGTACCTAAAAAGGACTTTTCGTCTGTCAAGATGACGTTTTCCTTTCCAAGATAACGTTTCCCTTTCCAAGATAACCTTTACCTTTTCAAGATGACATTTCCCTTTTCAAGATGACATTTCCCTCTTCAAGATGACGTTTCCTTCTTCAAGAAGACGTTTCCCTCTTAAGATGACGTTTCCTCTCGCCGGTTTGACCTTCCTTCGAAAAGGCGTCACTTAATCGTGCAAGATGACCAGACAGATGACATATCTCGCGGCAATACGGCTATTCACCCTCCGATAAGCTGCTTCCTGCGAGGGAAAGGAGTAACCTGGCACCCGGATGACATCTCGCATGCGGAGACAAGGGAAAACTCACAGATTTTCAATTTTCACGATATTGGACCAGGGACCTACCTTGTTACCGCGCTTGCCTCTGACCCTGAGGAAGTTGGCGTTCCTGTCCAGTCCCGGAAGATAAATCTTCTTGCAGTTGGTCGACCATGCCAGCAGACTCCAATTGCTTTCGACTCCGGGGTCGCCACCGCAACACCATATCTCATACCCTTTTGCACCGCTTACTTTCGCCAGGGCAGCGTATGGCTTCCCACTAGGTTCGAATGCAATTCTCAAAGATCCGGGAGATCCCACGGCGGTCGCTGCCGCGGACTTTTTCGAGACTAGGTGATGGAGTGCAAGCTTGCCCAACACCCCCGGATCCTTAACGGCTGCCGCTTTGCCGAAACCGGAGAGAAGGGTGAGGACTTGGCTGACAGCTACGCGATCCTCCTCGCAGATGTTCGCCTGTTCGGGGTCTCCATTGAGGGAGGCGGCGAAGCTCTCTCGATATCTGCGGCAAAGTTCGGTAAGTTCCTCCGGTGTGGGGAGAAGCGACACCAAGTATGCGTAGAGCTCGGGAGTCAATGCCCGAGCCACCGCCGTCGCCTTGTTGATCATCTCCGGATGCTGCAGGTTATCTAAGGGCATGAGCGTTGCCTTCACGAAGTGATATGACTCAACGCCCACTATAATAGAACCGGACGGCCGTTTAGCAAGAAGCTGCGGTATCAGGGAAGCCGCAACCTCTGCGCACCCCCTCGATGACTCCAAAAGCATGCTCCGAGGACACCTTGCGGTTTCATCCCGGAGTCCCTTCGGCCTTTGGAACTGCAGGAGCGGTTTCCCCAGTGCTACAGCATGAACTGTTGCACCAGCCCTTCCAATTCCTTCGAGCTTCGGTTCAACTCGCCTGTGGCGGCGGCAGATTCTTGGGCATCCTGTGAGGTCTGCTGCACCAGCGTGGTGATCATGTGTATGTTGTCGGAAATCTCGCTGGTGGTGGCGGTCTGCTCCTTCGCGGCAACGGCGATGGTGTTGACCTGGGTGCTCGCGGCGTTGATGTAGTCCAGTATGTCGCGGATCGCCTCGCCGGAGCGCGCGGCCTCCTGCTTTCCGTTTTCAACCTGCTCTACTCCCATCTCCATGGCCACAACCGCGCTCCTGGTCTCTTCCTGGATCGCCTTGATCATCGCGCCGATTTCCTTCGTGGCGCCGGTGGTGCGCTCCGCTAGCGCCCTCACCTCGTCGGCGACTACGGCGAACCCGCGCCCCTGCTCGCCGGCGCGGGCCGCCTCGATGGCTGCGTTGAGCGCCAGCAGGTTCGTCTGGTCGGCGATGTCCTCGATGGTGCTGATGATGTCGCCAATCTGGTCGCTGCGCGCGCCGAGCCCCTCGACCGTGCGCGCCGACTCCTGCACCTTGTCGGCTATCTGCCCCATCACCGCCACGGTTTTTTCCACGACCCCGGCCCCGTCGCTTGCAGCCTGCGAGGCGCGTTGGGCCCCTTCCGCGGCCATGAGGCAGTTCTGGGCTATAACGCTCGAAGTCGCGGACATCTCCTCGCTGGCGGTGGCCACGGTTCCTGCCTGCATGGCGACCTCTTCGGCCCCCGTTGCGATGCGGTCCGAGGTGGCATGGAAACCGATGGCAGCGGACGACAGCTGGCTCGAGGTGCTGGAAATGTTGGAGACCGCGAGGTGCATTTTTTTTATGAACTGGTTCAGCATCGCGCTGACCTGCGCCAGTTCGTCGCTCCCCCTCGCATCGAACTCCCTGCTGAGATCGCCGTGGGTGAGGCACTCAATTTCATCGATCATCACGGCGAGCGAGCGGACGATGGAGCGGCGCATCAAAAACATCATCACCACTGCGAAGATCCCTATCGTCGCCGCGAACCCGCCGGTGCCAAACAGGCGCCCCGTCAGCGCATCCAGGTGGGCGTCCATCTCCTTCATCTGCAACGCCCCGTCCCCCCGGGCCTTCACCGACAGGGCGCTGGCATCCCGGATGGCGACGTCGCAGGCTTTGTCATATTCCTGCATCACGGCATTGCCCTCTTCACGGCTCTTGCCGTAGGCATCAAACATCCTTATGCCAACCTGCCACATGCCGGAAACCGCCTGCTCCATCTTCGCCAGGTTTGCTGTGTGAACAGCATCAGACTTTTTAAGTGCCTTCAGCTCTGACAGTATCTGCAGCGACCTGTCATAGGCAGGCTTCGCTTCCTTTTCGATTACTCCCCGGTCCCGGGTCAAACTTGCATCGGTGAAGAACTGCCATACATTCGCCACCTGCAACTGAAGCTCCTGGGCGAGAACGACGTCACCCTGAAGCTTTTCGTAGCTCGAAAACTGGCTTCTGAGAACTTTAAGCTCTTTCGAAGTGAGCATTGGGACCATGATGCAGATAAGCACTATCGCGCTCGTCATGCACAACGCAATCATCACTTTTCTTGCAATACTCATAGCAAAGCTCCTTGTCATGTCTATTTCAACATCACGCAATAGTGCGAACATGTCTGATTTAGCTCTATCCTGTATCAGTCTTCTTCATCGGCTAGTGGGTTGTTATCTTTAGGAGTTTTAGTGAAAGGGATTGCGGAGTTTCCTAGTGGGCGAATTCGTGGCTGCTTACAAAAGAAGACCGGCCCCCCTTTTATGGGAGGCCGGTCTCTTTATGCACATGGTTCATTGCCAGCCTTGCTTCACAACTTCCGCAGCAGCGGCCTTACCTCGCCGTCAATAACTGAACTGGAAGCAGCCGTAGTGGCTTCTGTCTGAGATGTCCTGCCAACCGGTCGCGCTGACGTCTACCATCTGGGCGGCGGCATCGGTCAGCCTGTCCACCAGGAAGCCGGTAGCCCCCTGTCTCAGTTCCAGGGCCAGTTGAGTGTCGAAGGTGGAATTTCCGAAAGCGCCGCCTGAACCTGAGTATCCTCCAGCACCCGAAAGGAAGTTCCCCACCGTGGACGGGATGGAAAGCCTGTAACCGGCAACGTTCATGCCGTTCATCTTCATCACCACGTCCTTTGCCAGAGGCAGCAGGCTCTTGATATAGTATGTCGACCTCTTCTCGTCCTCCTTGGGCTTTATGGCTCCCAATTGAATCTTGAGGTAAGTGGCAAAGACGTACTTGGCCCCCTTCACAGCTACCTGCACCCCGCTCTTCCAGGCGTTCTGATACCAGTGGATGTTCTTGTAGTCCCCCACCTGGTTGTGCAGGAACCACTCGGTCAGTATCCATTGTATCCCCCTGCCGAAGCGTTCGGTCCGTATCCGGGACGGGTAGTATGCCCAGTGCCCGCGATCATCCCTGCACGCGCCGCTTTTGGTCATAAGCACGGTCTTGGCCATGACCGCCTGGCTGAACTTTTCGCAGGCGGGAACCACGGCCCCGCTCGCGGGATCGATTATGGAAACTTTTCTACCAGTGCCGTCTACCATGCAGTAGTCCCGAAGCGGTTCAAGGGAGGATGGCTGCACCGTTTCGCCGGTCAAGGCCGCTGCCACCTTCGCCGTCAGCTCGCGGCTGAAGGAAGACGGAACCTGGTAGAAGACGTTCATGGCATCGCCCTTTTTTTGCACGCTGCGGGCAGCAGCAGGCGTCACCCGCCCGATTATGGCTGTACGGGGGTTCACATGCTGCTCTACCACCTCCTGGCAGGCAGAATCCCCTGCGTCCGAAGCCTCCTCGATCACCTGTCTGTACTCGTTGCTGATCAGATCTGCATCCAGCTGGAAGCTCAAGGTGTACTCTGTAGCCGATTCGGGGAGGTTGCCGGCGGAGCCGTAGACCCACTTGATGACGTTGGCGTCGAGGGCGTTGTTGATAGCCTCAGCTCTTTGGGCCGCTTCGTAAGCCTCGGGAAGAACGGCTGCATCAGCGGCTGCGGCAACTGGCAGAGAGACTTGTTGCCGCTGGGGCGCCAGGGAATCCAGGTGCACGTACGTCGTTACTTTTACGACGTAGCGGTCCACGATGTTTCCTCCGTACCTTTGAACGCATGCATCCAATGCCGGGGCCGGGCTCCTGTGGTAATTCAACGGCTTAGCCACCTCGGTGATCATGGTGGAGTGCCGGGCAAATCCGCCGTCGTTGACATAAGAGCTGCTGCCGTCGGTGACGACGACGGAATTAAGGGAGTAACCGGAAGGGTTGAACGGGTCGAGGGAAGCCAGGTCTAGATTAGCATGGGCTGCATCATCGTTGGTTAAGTCGGACAATCTGGCCACAATGGCGTCGCGTCTGGCCTTAATGACGTTGGTTGTCAGAGTCCTGATCGTTTTGCCTGCAATGGAATCGACGACCGACGGCCCTATCTCAATAGCCAGTGTTTGCGGGTCATGCATCGAGACATGGTCCGGCGGAACCGGCTCCTGCGGCGTCGCAGGCGCCGACAGCAGTGGCTCGACACCGAATTCCGCCAGGCACTCCTGGAATTCGTCACCGGTCAACTCCGCACAGGAGCCGGGGATGGCGTTTTGCCCCTTGAGGCTCGGAATCCCGGCCAGAGAAGAACCTGGCGTTGTCCCCGCGATTGCTGAGGCAAGGCTCTTGGACGCCGGCGCAGCAGGAGCATAGAGGGCGAAATCGGACATCAGCGACTTGGAAAGTTTTTTCTGGACCGTTTCCTGGTCGGCAGCGACGAGATCAAATACGCCGGTATTCTCGGAGAAAAGCTCCCCGCTTGCCGGAAATCGGGGCTGTGCAGCGGGAAGATCCACGTATTTTCCCTGTTGCAGATAGTTCTGATAGAGAAGGTTGACGTCGTCCGTGGCGCTCTGCTGGTTGTTCTTGCTGTCGGAGCATCCAGCAATGGATGAGGCCAGAAACAGCAGACATAGTATCAACAGAACCCTGGACATGCTCATGGTACACCTCGCTTTTCAGTTATAAAGATCGGCAAAGACTTTTGAATCAATCAGCTGCTTACACAGCTGAGGGATCGAACCATCCTCCACGCAATCCGGGTAGCTTACACTTTGGGAACTCCTTGTCAATAACCCGGAAGGTTCACCAGCGGCGTCAACGCTGCGTTGAAGACAGAGAAAACAGGTTTTGCAGAGAAAGCGGCGTCCTCAGTCATCGCAGCTAAAGTTGCGTAATGCCGCCCCCCTGTTATCATTAGCCCATAGGAAGAATCGTAATCATTAACAATACAACCTGTTGAGTCGCCCCTACAAGGTGCCGCTATATTCGCGGCGCCGGTCCGCCCCTGCTCAGACACTGAAGAACCTGCCCTATGCCATGACATGTGACCGAAGCTGCGCGAGCAGTAGACAGGCCGGGAACACCCCCCGCCTTTAACTACAAATCTCGGACCGGGGAGACCTTGATGCTGACGGACGATGGCAGGCTCTGTAGAGGTCGTACCTGCAACACCCTCACCTTTTTAGCCCTGGCAGCCGCCGGCCTGGCCGGGAATTATTTCAAGTTTTCCCTCTTCCTCAACATCGACTTCCTCTTCGGCAGCATCTTCGCGCTGCTCGCGCTGCAGCTTCTCGGTCTCCGCCTCGGGACTGCGGCCGCAGCCGTAATCGGAACCTACACCTACGTTCTCTGGAACCACCCCTACGCCATCATCATCCTCGCTGCCGAGGCCGCAGTGGTAGGCCTCCTCATGGAGCGCCACAAGTGCAGCATGATCTCGGCCGACGTCATGTACTGGATCTTCATAGGGGCACCGCTCGTCTACCTGTTCTACCACGGCGTCATGAAGGTCCCGCTCGGCAACGTCCATATCATCGTGTCGAAGCAGGCCGTGAACGGTGTCGCCAACGCCATCGTCGCCAGGCTTCTCTTCACCGGTTTCGCCCTCAGGTCGCGCTTTGCCATGGTGCCGTTCAGGGAGATGATATCAAGCCTGTTCGCGTTTTTCGTTCTGGCGCCGGCTCTTTTGCTCCTGGCACTCGAGGTGCGGAATGAATTTGCGGAGACCGACCACCTGATCCGCGCCGGACTGAAGCAGGACATCGAGCGCGAGGCGGCCCAGTTGGCAACGTGGCTGACGAACAGGAAGACGGTAATACAGAGCCTGGCGGTCCTGGCCGAGTCAAAGACCCCGCAGCAGGTGCAGCCGCACCTGGAACAGGCAACCAGGTCCGATCCCAACGTCCAGAGGACCGGCTTGCTGAACCGGAGCGAAACCGTCACTGCCTACTACCCCGAGCATGACAACCAGGGGGGGGAGAACGTAGGCCAGACCTTCTTAGACGACCGCTACATCGCGAGGCTCAGAAAGACGCTGAAGCCGATAGTCTCTGAAGCTGTCCAGGCCGAGGGAGATGGCGGCAAAATGCTGGTGACCCTGCTCGTACCGGTGGTCGTCCGGGGGGAGTACCAGGGATGCGTGACAGGAGTGCTGGACCTGACGCAGGTCAGGGACAGACTGGATAGAAGCTGCAAACTGAACGGGATGCTCTACACCCTTTTGGACGGAAATGGCGCGGTCATCATGAGCAACCGCCCTGACCAGACGCCGATGACCCCTTTCCGGCGCGGCAAGGGTACCGTAAAGATCCTCGACAACGGCATCACCCAACTGGTGCCGTACGCCCCCCCAAATACGCCCATGTCGGAGCGCTGGAAGAATTCCCTCTACAGCGCCGAGTCCCGCATCGGGGAACCGGTGGAGTGGAAACTGTTGATGGAGCAGCCAGTGGCGCCGTTCCAGAAGAAGCTTTACGACAAGTCCACCAACAAACTGATTGTGCTCTCGCTGGTCATGCTCATGTCGCTGGCGCTGGCATCGTTTTTGGCGCGCCGGATAATGGCCACCATAGAGAACCTGCGCCAGGTAACCAACGACCTTCCCGCAAAGCTCGCCTCCGGGGGATCTGTCGAGTGGCCGCAAAGCGGGATAACCGAAACCAACGACCTGATCCAGAACTTCCAGGTGATGAGTGAAACCATCGAGGAGCACCTGACCGAACTGCAGCGACTCAACGACTGCCTGGAGCAGCGAGTGTCGGAGCGGACGCAGCAGGTCGAACGGCTGGCAAGCGAACAGCGGACCATATTGGCCACGATGCCCATTGGCGCGTGCCTGCTCATGGACCGGAAGATACGCATGGCGAACCCCGCTTTCGACAGGATCACCGGGTACGAACCGGGTGAGACCCTGGGGATGGACGCGGCGCTGTTCCATCCGGACTCGCAGTCGTACGAGAAGTTCTGGAGCGCCGGAAGCAGCGCTGCCGCCGAAGATGGAATTCACAGTACGGACCTGGAGCTAAGGAGAAAGGACGGCTCCTTGATCTGGTGCAACACGGTAGGCCAGATGGTGAACCCGCAGGCGCCTGGGGACGGCTTCATCTGGATGGTTCAGGACATCTCGGAGCGGAAGATGATGGAATCCCAGCTGCGTGCAAGCGAAACCCATTACCGCCTGCTCACCGAGGATGTGGCCGATGTGGTCTGGAAGCTTGATGCCGGTTACCGCTTCACCTATATAAGCCCCGCCGACGAGCGCCTGCGGGGTTACCGCGCCGACGAGGTGTTGGGGCACACGGTCCTGGAACAGACGACAGATGAATGGCATGAGGTCGTCACGGACAAGATGCGCCCCGCAGGAGAGGAGAGTGAGACCCTCGAGATACAGCAGCGTTGCAAAAACGGACAGCTCATCTGGACCGAAATCTTCTTTACGCCGGAATACGACGCCAGCGGCGCCATCACCGGCTACCACGGCATAACCCGCGACATCACACAGAGGAAGCAGGCTGTGGAGCTGGAGCAGCAGCTCCTGCACGCCCAAAAGCTCGAGAGCCTGGGGGTTTTGGCCGGCGGGATCGCCCACGACTTCAACAACATCCTGATGGCGATCATCGGCAACGCCGACCTCGCCCAGATCCGGCTCGGCGCCGGTTCCCCGGCCAGTGAAAACCTGCAAAGGATCCAGGACGCAGCGTCGCGCGCCGCCGATCTGACCAGCCAGATGCTGGCGTATTCGGGCAAGGGGAGGTTCGTGGTGGAGCGGCTCGACCTGAACCACCTGCTGGACAACATGCTGCACCTGCTCGAGGTCTCCGTCTCCAAGAAGGCTGCGCTGAAGTTCAACCTGCAGCGTCCGCTCCCCTTGATCCTTGCAGACGCAACCCAGATACGTCAGGTCGTGATGAACCTGGTGATCAACGCCTCAGAGGCCATCGGCGACAGCAGCGGCGAGATAACCATCGCCACCGGTATTTCGCCCTGCGACTCCACGAAAGAGACCCGGCAAAGGCGCAACATGGGCAAGAGACCTTGCGTGTACCTCGTGGTCGCAGACACAGGGTGCGGCATGGACAGTGAAACGGTGGAAAGGATCTTCGATCCCTTCTTCACCACCAAGTTCACCGGCCGCGGCCTCGGAATGGCGGCAGTCCAGGGGATAGTCAAAGGGCACCACGGATCCATCGAGATATCCAGCGAGCCGGGGGTAGGGACGACCTTCACCGTGTTTTTCCCTGTCGCAGAGGAGCAGGGCCAGGTACCGGCCGAACCGGGCAGGGAGACCGGCGATGCCAGCTGGCAGGGGAGAGGGACAGTGCTTATGGTGGAGGACGAAGAAACAGTGCTGGATATAGGGGTGCAAATGCTGGAGACGCTAGGCTTCAAAACGCTGACGGCTAAAGACGGCGTAGAGGCAGTCGAGGTTTATAAAAGCGCGCCGGATGTTGCCTTGGTGATCCTCGACCTGACCATGCCGCGGATGGACGGGAGGCAGTGCTTGCGGGAGCTGCGCCGACTGGATCCGGCGGTCAAGGTGATCATGTCCAGCGGCTTCAACGAGCAGGAATTGGCCCGGGAACTCGAGGGAGCCCCCTGCGGCTTCATTCAGAAGCCATACGACCTGGCCAAACTGCAAGAGGCGATCAGGAAATATATCTAGCGGCGGCTATCCGAAACGAAACAATCGGCCACGGAGAAGGCCTGAGAGGGACTTTCTCCGTGGCCGACGCTTGTTGCCTCAGATGATCTTGTTGAGGGAGTACTCCACGATCCCTTCCGCGCCGAGCTTGAGGAGCTCGGGGACGATGCGGCGCACCTCCTGCTCGGGCATGATGCTCTCGATGGAGACCCAGTCGGAGTTGTAGAGGTTGGAAACGGTCGGGTTGTTGAGGCTAGGCAGGATGGCGGTAATGGCCGGCACCTTGGTGCCCGGGGCGTTCATCTTGAGCCCCACCATCCCCTCGGCCCTGAGCGCCGACTGGAGCAGGGTGGCGATCTGCTGGATCTTCGCCCGCTTCCAGGGATCTTCCCAGCTTGCCTTGTTGACCACCATGACCGGAACCGACTCCATCAGCTCGGTCACGATGCGCAGGCCGTTGGCCCTGATGGTTGAGCCGGTCTCGGTCACCTCCACGATCGCGTCGCAAAGCCCCTCGACCACCTTCGCCTCGGTCGCCCCCCAGGAGAACTCGACGTTGACCGGGATGTTCCTTTCGGCGAAGTAGCGTTTGGTGAAACCGACGAGCTCGGTGGAGACGGTGGCGCCGCGCAGGTCTTCAGGTCCCTTCACCTTCGAGTCGCCGTTCACCACCAGCACCCAGCGCGCCGGACGGCGGGAAACCTTAGAGTACACCATCTCGCACAGTTCGATGACGTCCGACTGGTTTTCCCGCACCCAATCGCGGCCGGCGATGCCGACGTCGATGGTCCCGCGCTCGACGTATTTCGCCATCTCCTGGGGACGCATCAGGGAGCACTTTATTTCCTCATCGTCTATGGTCGGGAAATAGCTGCGCGACGAGATGGATATCTGCCAGCCGGCCTTCTTGAAGAGATCTACAGTGGCGCTTTCCAGGCTTCCCTTCGGGATGCCGAGTTTCAACTGTTCCATTGGTGCCCTCTCTCGATTAAATAGAATAGAAGCAGAAAACAGAAAAGCGTGAACCGAAAAAGCGTAAGACCTTTAGCAACAGAGAACTCTGAGAAAGACGAAAAGCCTTAAGGTTAAACCCAGAAACCACTCTTTGAAGTTCTCAGATGTTCTTCATGGCTAAAGGTTTTTGTCTCCTATTTTTTGTACACGGCGTTGGGATCGAAGAGCGGGTTGGAGTGCTCTACCCAGGCGCCGTTTTCGTATCTCACGTAGAAGCAGCTGCGGTTGCCGGTGTGGCAGGCGGCGGGGCCGTTCTGCTTCACCTTGATCACGACGGTGTCCGCGTCGCAGTCGGTCAAAACCTCGACCACGTCCTGGGTGTTGCCGGACTCCTCTCCCTTCATCCAGTACTTGTTCCTGGTGCGGCTGAAGAACCAGGTCTTGCCGCTTTCCAGGGTCAGGTTCAGGGTCTTCTCGTCCATGAACGCGACCATCAACACTTCGCCGCTTTCGTTGTCCTGGATAACGGCAGGGATCAGTCCACCCATCTTCTCGAAATCGATCTTTATCATGGTTTCTCTCAGTCCTTCCGCAGCATTATTGATAAAAAAGTGTCTTTTAATACACCGAGGGAAAGAGATGTGTCAATGATTATGTAGACACCAAAACAATCAGCTATGGAGATAGTCTGAGGGGAACAAAAAGGTTTTCTTAGAAGTTGTGACATCTTCTCCGTGGGCAACGCTGCGGTTTTTAAAAGAAAAAGGCCCGACAGAACATGTCTGCCGGGCCTTTCGATTGTCTCTGTTCTCCTACGCCTAGTCCTCCGCGAGCAGGGTCCTGTCGTTCTCGAAGCTCTTGTGACGCAGTTCGTGGAACTTCTGGATCAGCTTCTCCACGGTGAGTGCCTTTTTCGCCTCCCCCTCGACGTCGAAGATGATCTCGCCGCCGTCCATCATTAGCAACCGGTTGCCGAACTCGATGGCGTGGCTCATGTTGTGGGTGATCATCATGGCGGTCAGGTTGTACTCGTTGATGAACTTGTCGGTCAGCTCCAGCACGATCTCGGCCGCCCTCGGGTCGAGCGCGGCCGTGTGCTCGTCCAGAAGGATCAGGGCCGGCTTGGAAAGCACCATCATCAAGAGGGTGAGCGCCTGTCTCTGCCCACCTGAGAACATCACCAGGTTCTCCTTCATCCGGTGCTCGAGCCCCATCCTGAGCTGCACCAGCTCCTGGCGGAAGATCTCGCGGCTCTTGGCGTTGAGGCTGCGCCTGAGCCACTTCATCCCCTTCTTGTGGGTGATAGCCATGTTGTCTTCCAGGCTCATGTTGCCGGCGGTGCCGAGCAGCGGGTTCTGGAAGATCCTGCCGATGTACTTCGCCCTCTTGTATTCCGGATCCCTGGTCACGTTCTTGTCGTTGGCAAAGATCTGCCCCTCGCTAGGAAGGTAGGTACCGGCGATGGTGTTGAACAGGGTGGATTTGCCGGCCCCGTTGGAGCCGATGATGGTGATGAAGTCACCTTCCTTCACCTTGAGGTCGATGTTGTTCAGGGCCTTGTTTTCGTTGACGGTCCCCTGGCCAAAGACGATGGAAACGTTTTTGAGCTCTATCATTTTGCCACCTTAAAGGGAACCTTCAGTTTCTTGGCCTGGGTCAAGACGAGCAGGACGATGATCAGCACGCCCTTGATGAGGTTCAGGTCGCTCGGGGTCATGTGGATCACGTAACCGTAGAAACGCCCGACGTACATGACGGCGTAAAAGCAGATGGAGCCGGCAAGCGCGCAGAAGGTGAGCACGCCGATGCGGTTACTCTTCAGCACCAGGAACTCCCCGATCATGACGGAGGCGAGGCCGGAAACGATGATCCCCTGACCCAGCCCCACGTCGGCAAAGCCCAGGTACTGCGCGGCGAAAGCGCCGGAGACGGCGACCAGGCCGTTGGAGAGGCCGACGCCGATGGTCTTCAGCGTCTTGGGGTTCACCCCCTGGGAGATGACCATCTGCTCGTTGTTCCCCATTGCGCCAAGCGTCATGCCGAGGTCGGTGCGGAAAAAGAGGTCAAGCAGCACCTTCACCACCAGGGCTACTACCAGGAAGAAGACCAGGAGTATGTAGTCGTCGGGGATGATACCGGTGAACTTCTCGGTGACCTGCTTCAGGATGGTCGGCTGATCCAGGATCGGAACGTTGGCCCGGTTGCCGAGGATGCGGATGTTGACCGAGTAGAGCATGGTCATGGTGAGGATCCCCGCCAGGAGGTTCGGCACCCTCAAGTGGTTGTGGATAAGAGCCGTCACCACGCCTGCCAGCACCCCCCCGGCAAAGGCGACGAGGAGCGCGAGCCAGCCGTTCATCCCCATGACGAGGCACTGCACCATGAGGGCGGCCCCCAGGGGAAAGGAGCCGTCGACCGTGAGGTCGGGAAAGTCGAGGACCCTAAAGGAGATGAACACCCCGAGGACCATGATGCCGTAAATCAGCCCTTCAACAAAAATGCCTTCGATCATAACAGGAACCGTTAACCCTTCTTGAAACCGGAATCAAAAGCAAAACCCTTGGCACGGAGAAAGTCTGAGCGAATCTGAGAAAGGTAAAAAACCTCTCTGCGGTTCTTCAGATTTTCTCCGTGGCCATTGGTTCTCTTGCTTATTTCTTGGTCAGCTTGCCGTTCTGGCGTATGGTCTTGGCGCTCTTCACGATGTCCGCCGGGACGGTGAGGCCGAGCTTCTTGGCGACGTCGAGGTTGATCAAAAGGTCGACGTCGGACGCCTTGGTCATGAAGCGGGTCGGGATCTGCTCGGGCTTTTTGCCCTTGAGGATATCGATCACCACCTTGCCGGTGGCGCGCCCCATCTTGTAGTAGTCAAAGCCCCAGGCGGCGAGGACGTCGTAGGTCTCGGAGGAGCTGGGATCGGCCGACATGATGGGGATCTTCGCCTTGCTGGCGACGTCCGCCACGGCACTCATCGCGGAGACCACGGTGTTGTCGGTGCTGATGTAGAAGGCGTCGACGCGGTGCGCGATGGCCTGGGCAGCCTGCTTCACCTCAGCCGACTTGGTGACGGTGGTCTCCACGAACTCGAGCCTCTTCTCCTTGCATACCTGCTTCACCATCCCGGCGAGAACCACGGCGTTCTCCTCGGAGCTGGTGTAGATGTGGCCGATGCGCTTGGTCTTGGGCTTGATCCTGAGCAGCATCTCGATCTGCTGCCTGACCGGGGTCATGTCGGACACGCCGGTGATGTTCTTGCCCCCCTTGGTGAGGGAGGGGACGAGCCCCGCCTTGACCGGGTCGGTGACCGCTGAGTAGACGATGGGGATCCCCTTGAGGGTGTTCTTGAGGGCCTGGGAGGTCGGAGTGGCGACGCCTACGGCGAGGTTCACCTTCTCGGACTGGAACTTGTTGGCGATGGAGGCGGCAGTGTTGATGTCGCCGTTGGCGTTCTGGACGTCGAAGGTCGCGTTGATCCGGGCGCTCTTCAGCTCGTCCTGGACTCCCTTCACCACCGAGTCGAGCGCCGGGTGGGAAACGATCTTAGAGATGCCGATCAGCACCGGCTTGGACGGGGCCGCCGCGAAAGCAGCCGCCGCGCAGACCAGGGACAGAGCGAAACAGAGCATCACGCTACGAAAATTCTTGTTCACCACACACCTCCAGTTACATTAAATTAGATTCTTTTGCTGTGACTACATATGGTAAGTACGGCAAGTATAAATAAGGGATGGAAATGACCTGAAAGGGGCGAGCTGCGCGCAAGAGGTCAGACCGGTTTCGGTGCAGCAGCATAACACTCATGAAGAGCGATCGTCAACGCCATAGTGCCAACAAGCGGAACAGAGTCTCGGCGCAAACCGAAAAAAAACTGACAGTGCAGGGGCGGAAACCGGTCATCAATTAGAATCAACTATAAGAACCAGGGCGCTGACTGTTGACACCGCCGCCGGAAAAAGGGTAAAGTACCGCGAGCTGCATGGTTTTGCCCTTTTTAGATACAGTACCAGGCAAGAAGAGCCCGCCCCTGCAACGGCGTAACCGGTCTCTGGACGCCGCCCCGCATTTCCCAGCAACCTCAGATACGAAGAAAGTTAGATTAGCGGCCCAAGTGACCGCTTTCAGGTCGTGCGACCACACGAGTTACACGCCGCTTGCGGCATTGACATACCCACTCAAGGAGATACTACGTGAAGCACCCGCACCTGCCCAACCGTCAACACCCCCGCGCCATGCTGCTTTTTGCCCTTTTGGCACTGCCCATCGGCCTTTGGGGATGCAAGGATAACAAACCCAGCGCCGCCACCGCGTCCGCACAGACCGTGGCCCAGGGGCAGGCGACTTCGGCCACGGCCCAGCCGCCGGCCGCGCCCCCTGCTCCCGCTGCTGAACCGGGGCAACCGGCAGCAACGACGCCCGCCTTCGACAACCAGACCGGCGCCGCCACCCCCGCCAAGGGGGGCAAAGGGAAAGCCGCCGGTCCCAAGGTGTCGTACCGCGCCGGGGAAGACCCCGATTTCGCCGCCAGGAAAGGTTGGCCGGTGAAGACTCCGGCCACGCTCCCCGGTTCAATCCTCCCCCAGAAGAGGATCGTCGCCTACTACGGCAACCCCCTCTCCAAGAAGATGGGTGCCTTGGGCGAATACCAGAAGGACGACATGCTGCAGCGCCTGAAGCGCGAGGCCGCCAAGTGGCAGGCCGCCGACCCGGCGCACCCGGCACAGCCGGCCCTGCACCTGATCGCTGTGGTAGCGCAGGGCGAGCCGGGGAAGGCCGGCCTCTACCGCATGGTGATGCCGGACAAGATCATCAACGACGTGTACAGCTGGGCCAAGCAGGCCAACGCCATCATGTTCATCGACATCCAGACCGGTCACGACAACATCCGCAACATCCTGCCGCGCTTCGAGTGGATCCTCAAGAACCCGGACGTGCACCTGGGGATCGACCCGGAGTTCAACCTGATCAAGAGCGGCAAGAAGCCGGGAACGAAGATCGGCACCTACGACGCGGCCGACATCAACTACGCCTCCAACTACCTGAAGGACCTGGTGAAGAAGTACAACCTCCCCCCGAAGGTCTTCGTCGTGCACCGCTTCACCCGCAACGGCGTCACCAACGCGAAGAACATAACGCTGCGCCCCGAGGTGCAGATCGTGATGAACATGGACGGCTGGGGCGCGCCCTGGCTCAAGCGCGACTCCTACAAGGACTACATCGTATCGGAACCGGTCGAGTACACCGGGTTCAAGCTCTTCTACCACAACGACACCAAGAAGGGTGACGCGCTGCTCACCCCTAAAGAGGTGCTGATGCTGCACCCGAAACCGCTCTACATCCAGTACCAGTAACAACCGGTTTCAATTTAAAAGGAGCGGCATTCCTCCCGCGTCGAGCCCAGGGCCGACGCGGCGGGTGCCGCTCCTTTTCGTTTCACTCCCCGTTCAGCACCGCGGACCAATCCATGGTCACCGCGGCCTCGCTCCACCGCCCCTGCTCCAAGCTCCTCTCCACGAACCTCGCCTCCCCGTCGCGCCCCACCAAAAGCACGCTGGAAGAGCACGTCCCGTAGCGCTCACTCTCGATGAAGATGGGGGATAAAAGCCGCTCCAGCTCCAGCCCGACCCCGGTGTCCGGAAGCTGGTCGTCGGGAGGGTGGGTGCGGTCCGCGAGGATGGCGAAGAGTTCTTCCAGGTCAGGTTCGCCTGCGCCAAGCGCCCGCTTAAGCGCCTGCGTCCCCCGCACCACCTTGGGCCAGGGGGTGTTCAAAAGCCGGTTGCTGAGCCCGTGGATCCCCGGCTCCAGCTGCACGGCCTCATCGGTCTTGCTGGAATAGCAGTGAAGGCGCATAGGCGTCCCGACGACCAGGTTGTAGCCTCCGAAGGGGCCCGCCGCCGCCCTCAGGCATTCAAGGTACCCTTCGGCATCCTCCACACCCTTCAAGAAGCCGCTCACCAGCCGGCCGCGCGAAAGCCCCTGCCGAACCAGGTCGGCGGGGTCGCGGTAGTTGGTCAAGGCGGCAATCCTCCCGGTCGTGGTGATGCCGAGCCAGGTGCCGCCATGCAGGAGGTCCCGCCCTCCGAAGAGTTGCGGCGCGTCCTCCCAGAAGGAGGCCCGTGCCGTGGGGCGCTGGTAGTATTCGTCCCGGTTGGCGAGAAGGACAAGGGGGTAACGTGGATGGGCCCGGTAGGCCAGAAGCAGAGTGCACATGGGGTTTCCTGCGGGGAATGTCAGAGGTTGACGATGCGCTCAAGGTCCTGTTTCTGGCTCTCCGAGAGCGCCTCGAACTTGACCCCGGCTCCCGGAATGCAGCGGGAGACTCCCCAGCTCAAGGACCAGCAGACGGTGGCCTCGATGGGGGCCTGATCGGCGAACTCCAGAAACCGCAGCCAGATCTTTTCGCCGAGCCGGAAATCCTCCATGGTGTGCAGGAAGGCCCCGCTCGAGCTGAGGTTGATGGTGAAAGACTTGTGGGCCTCCCCGTCCAGGAACCGGTCGTCGCGGCAGTAGAGCAGGTTCAGGTTGACCAGCTTGCGCTTGTCCTTGCGCAGGCTCCTGGCGGGAAAGGCCTTGCAGCGAGTCTGGATGAAAAACCTGAGCGCCGAATCGGTGTCGGGCGAGAAGCTCTGCTCCAGCGGGGTGAGCTTGATCTTCTTTTGCCGCGGCTCCCACTTGACCCGCAATACCGGGAAGAGGTTGATGATCTCGTAGGCTATGGCTTTCTCTTCCTTGCTGCAGCGCACCAGGGTCAATACGTCGACTACGATCCCGTTGTAAAGCCTCTCCGTGGCCAGTTCGGACATGTCCTGGAAAGAGTGTGCGACGTCACAGGCGGCCCCACTCCCGGTCACAGCATCAACGTAAGCACTCGCTGTCTCAGCATCCTTTACGACTATGAGTATCCTTATTTCTGACATTGGAGCTTTTCTTCCTTTGGCGCCTGGGACGCTGCTGAAGTAATGCACGGATCGTTTCTAAGGGCCGCTGCACGTCAACGGGGGGAAGTCACCCGTACCGGAATGCTACAATATAGCTATTAAAAAAAGAAGGTCAAATGCTTTCAAACGGGAAAGCTCGGTGAACGAGATCCTGAACTTTCCGTGTCCGCAGGATTTTTTGACGTTGACCCGCTGACGGCTAAACTCTAAGGCGTCCTTTGCCCCTTTATTCTGCCAACAGTTCAACAGCGGGAGAGCGATTATGCACATAGATCATGGACTGGTAACGCTAATCGACTTCATCAAGACCAAGCTGGGAAAGGGAAAGCACGTCCATCATCTGAGTGAAGGCGACGACCTGATAGAGGCGGAGGTGATGGACTCGCTGGCGGTGATGAAACTGATACTGTTTCTTGAGGATCAGTTCGACATCAAGATCAACGACGAGGACATAGCGCTCGACAACTTCAGGTCGGTGGAAACCATCTACGCGCTGGTAGATAAAAAGCGGAAGAAAAGGAACAGGGGGTAGCCCCCGGTCACGCAGGCCTCGTGGACGTGATGGCGACTATGGTCACGGTAAGGTCGCCTGCAGGGCGCCTGATGGTGATCTCGTCATCGACCCTGCGCCCCAAAAGCGCCTTGCCTACCGGAGAGTCGACGCTGATCTTTCCGGCTGCGACGTCGAACTCGTCCGGCCCCACCAGCTGGTAGCAGCGCTCCTCCCCTTCCTCGTCCTGATAGGTGACCCAGCAACCGAAGCTCACGGCGGCGGGGTTAAGCGGCGGGTAAACCACCTTCACCACCTTGAGCCTGTCCCCCAGGTGCTTCAGTTCGCGGTCTATCTCGCGCAGCCTCTTCTTCGAATAGATGTACTCCGCGTTCTCCGAGCGGTCCCCCTCGGCGGCCGCGTCCGCCATGTTCTTCACCATGCGCGGCCGCTCCGTCTCCCAGAGGAAGTCGTAGCGCTCCTGCAGCTTCTTGCGCCCTTCCGCGCTGATCATGTTGCTCGCCATTGTCCCCACTTCCTTCCTTAAGTTGCTCGCCCAGACCGATCGGGTCCGGCAGGGGGAGCATGATAATCGACTTTGGCGCGCAAGGCAACCGGGGAAGCCTTTTTGCGGCGGCTTTCTCCTGCGCCGGTGGCGCCGATGCCCGAATCCGGCAAGGCCGTAGCCGTAGGCCTTACTGATCCTGGTGCCGGTATTTCCTGATGGATTGCTCGTAGGTCTTCTGGATCTCGTTGGAGGGGGAGTAGTTGCTGCAATACCTGGTCAGGGCCCAGGCCAGCAGCAGCAAGAGCGCGCCCCAGGCGACCCGCGCCAGGATCTGCCGCCGGGTCAACGGCGCCCGAGGCGCCCGGTCGGCGTACAAGGGCTCGCGCTTGTCCGCTATCTTGCGCAGGTGCTCTATCTGAGCCACCGAGATCTGCTTGAAGATCAGGTCGCGGTCCCGTTCGTCCAAAAGGTCGAACTGCATCCCGGTGTCGTAACGCAAGGAGCCGTCCCTGAGTTCGCGGGGAGGCTTGATGTGGATCACCCGGGCCACGGTGTGCACCACCCGCGGAGGATCCAGGGGAAGATGGAGCTCGAGGTTCAAGATCTGCTCTGGCTGGACCTTATGCGGGATTCTAAGGCAAAGCCCCCCGCCGCTTAGGTTCAGCTGCGCCCTGAGGATGTCCTCCCACTGGATCACCCTCACCGGGGGAAAGCGCGCCATCTGCGAGGCGATGACGATGTCGTCGTACCCCTGGAACCTCATGTGCTCGTGCTCTTTGCGCACCTCCCAGTCCCTTTCCACGTCCCTGCGCAGCGATTCGTCGATGATGTCGTACTTGACCCTCATCCCGAGGTCGATCCTGAAGAACTGGCGGCGCTCGCGCAGCGTGAAGGCGCCGAAGAGACGGATGCGCAAGACCCGCCCCCCCAGCTTCTCGGTCACAATGCCGCCGCAGGTGTAGACGTCGGCCCTGACCCAGACGCTGACGTCGAGGATGAAGCCGACGTCGAAGCGGACCTCGGAGGGGAGGACGTCGCGCGAGATCTGCACCACCAGTTCGTCCCGGTTCCCCTCGCTGATGATGCCCCAGTCCCGGAACACGCCCCCTCCCGAAAGCGGGATCCCGACCTCGATGCGCATCCCTTCGCCAAGGTATTCCCTGTACTCGCTGTATTCGTCTTCCATGAGAACCCGTACGGCCTTTTAATAAGAGATTGAGGTACAGACACATTAAACTCGACTAGCGCTTGATTTGCAAGGGCGAAGGCGCAGAGAATCCGGCATTCAGCGGGCGGTGACGGGGGAAGGGCCGCGCCTTGACAACGCCTTCGCCTGTGTTATCACAGGTAGGGTTGTTATTAATGAGACATTAGAGGAGAGAAGCCTTATGAAGAAGATCGCCAGATCGGCAGCCGCACTTATCGTGTTATTCGCAGCGTCCCAGGCACTGGCCGTTGGCAACGGCAAGTCGGTGGAATGGAACACCTCCATGGGGAAAGTCGTTTTCAAGGGGGACGCCCACGCGGGCAAAGGGATGAAGTGCAACGAGTGTCACACGAAGATCTTCAAGATGAAGAAGGGTGCGGCCCAGATGAAGATGGCGGACATAAACGCCGGGAAGTACTGCGGCGAGTGCCACAACGGCAAGAGGGCCTTCAAGCCCGCCGGCAACTGTGCCAAGTGCCACAAGAAATAAGCTGCATCAGCTGAAATTCAGCAGCAAACCGATCACGGCAGCCCCAAGGATCACGGCCATAGGCGCTATGGCCGTGAACTGGAGCAGCAGGAAACCTGCGGCGAGGAGGATATAGTCGCGGGCAGAGGCCAGAGAGGTCCGGCCCAGCGTGAAGGCGGCGGCGAGAACCAGCCCCACCACAGCGGGGAGTATCCCGTTCAGGAAGTGCTTCACCGCCTGCACCTGGCTGAACTGCCTGTAGCGGCTGGAGATAAGAAGCATCAGCGCCGTGCAGGGAAGGAAGATGCAGACGGTCCCCGCCAGCGCCCCGGCGAAGCCCCCAGCCTTGAACCCGGTGAAGGTGGCCAGCATCGCCAAGGGGCCGGGGGTCAACTGGGAGAGCGCCACGCCGTCCAGGAACTCCTTCAGGGAGAGCCAATGCATCTGGTCCACCATGACCCGGTGCAAAAGCGGGATCAGGACGTACCCCCCTCCGAAGAAGACCACCCCGATCTTGAGAAAGACCCAGCAGAGTTTCAGCAGCGCCCCCATCAGTTCTTCCTCCCGGCACGCCACCCCTGGTACAGCCCCCAGCACCCTGCCAGGACGAGGACGGTGAGGCCGCTCACCCCGAAGAACGCGGAGGCGGCAAAGGCGATCAGGGCCACGGCCGCGCTGTCCCAGCGGGTGGCGTTCTTGCGCGCCATGCCGAGGGCCGCCACCAGGATCAGCGCGATAACGATCGGGTTGGAACCGAGCAGCGCCGACTTCAGCTCCGGGAGCTCGTGGTAGCGAAAGTAAAGCAGGCTCAAAAGGCAGACCAGCAGGAAGGACGGTGCGATGAACGAGGTGGCGGCGACGATGCCGCCGAGAGTCCCGCGCAGATAATAGCCGACGAAGGTGCAGCTGTTGAGCGAAAAAGGGCCGAGGATCTGGCTGAAGGCGAGCCCGTGCATGAACTCCGTATGCTCCAGCCACTTTTTCTCGTTCACGCAGCGCCGCTCGACCAGCGCCACCACCGCCATCCCCCCGCCGAAACCGGTTGCCCCTATCATGAAGAAGGTCGCCGCCAGCTCGGCCAGGGTCACTCTTTGCGCCTTGTTTTCCATCCGGGCTTTATAGCAGGATCCCCGCCTTTAGAAAAGATCGATTTTGTGTTGGTCAAAGAAGGCAAAAAACATTACAAAGGACCTTCGGGGGCCCGGGCGCCTTTGCCCCCCCGTTACCAAGACCGCAGTGACCACGGCGCCCTCGATCAGCGGAAGATCAGGGGCCCTTCCCCTAAGCCGAGTTAAAGGAGATAGAGATGAGCGTAATCACCAAGAGATCGGTCTGCCCCTTCGACTGCCCGGACACCTGCGGCATGCTGGTGGAGGTGGAGGAAGGGAAGGCTGTCGGCGTCAAGGGAGACCCGCTGCATCCCTTCAGCCGCGGCACCCTCTGCCCGAAGATGCGCCACTACGAGAAAAGCGTGCACTCGCCCTTGAGGCTCACCACGCCGCTCAAGAGAACCGGCGCCAAGGGAAGCGGCGAGTTCGCCCCCATCTCCTGGGAGGAGGCGATCACGACCATCGCCGGACGCTGGCACGCCATCATCGCCGAGCACGGGGCCGAGGCGATCCTCCCCTACTCCTACGCGGGGACCATGGGGATCGTGCAGAGAAACGCGGGGCACCCCTTTTTCCACCGGCTGGGCGCCTCCAGGCTGGACCGCACCATCTGCTCCCCGGCCAAGGGGGCGGGATGGCAGGCGGTGATGGGGCAGACGGCGACACCCGCCCCGGAGAGCGCCGGCAAGAGCGACCTCCTGATCCTCTGGGGGATTAACGCGGCCGCCACCAGCATCCATTTCCTGAACCAGGCGAAGGAGGTCAAGGCGAAAGGCGGCTCGGTGTGGCTCATCGACACCTACGAGACCCCGACCGCCGCGGCGGCGGACCGCACCTTCCTGGTCCGCCCGGGAAGCGACGGGGCCCTGGCGCTGGGGATCATGCACGTCATTGCCCGCGACGGGCTCACCGACACGGCCTTCCTCGACTCGCAGGTGCTGGGGTACGAAGAGCTCCGCCGCGAGGTGCTCCCCCTCTACCCGCCCGAGGCATGCGCCCGCATCACCGGACTTTCGGTTGAGGAGATCGAGCTCATGGCGCGTGCCTATGCGGCCGCCCGCGCCCCGTTCATACGCCTTGGGAGCGCCCTGTCGCGTTACGGCAACGGCGCCATGACCGTGCGGACCATCTGCTGCCTGCCGGCGCTTGTAGGGGCGTACGGCAAGGAAGGAGGGGGGTGCTTCCCCGACACCGCGACCGGCGCCGCCTTCCCGATGGCGCTTTTGCTGCGCGAGGACCTGATTCAGGGGGCGCCGCGCCTGGTCAACATGAACCAGCTGGGGCAGGCGCTGAACGAGCTCTGCGACCCGCCGGTCATGGGGCTCTACGTCTACCACTCGAACCCCGCCGCGGTCACACCGGACCAGAACGCGGTCTTGAAGGGGCTCTCCCGCGAGAACCTCTTCACCGTGGTGCACGAGCGTTTCCTGACCGACACGGCGCGCTACGCCGACATCGTGCTCCCGGCTACCTCTTCCCTTGAGCACAGCGACATCTACCGCTCCTACGGCACCTACTGCATCCAGAGGGCACAGGCGGCGATCGACCCCGTCGGGGAGAGCAGATCGAACTGGGAGGTGTTCTCACTCCTCGCGGCGGAGCTCGGCTTCGAGGAGGAACTCTTCACCCTGTCCGCGGACCAGGTGATCGACCGGCTTTTAGCCGTCCCCACGCCGCTTAGGCAGGGGATCGACGAGGGGGCGCTCGCCGCCGGGCTCCCGGTGGAGCTGGCAGCAAGAGAAGGGGGATACCGGACCCCTTCGGGTAAGATCGAGATCCTGAACCGGAAGCTTTCGCACCCGCTCCCCTTGTATCTACCCACCCACGAGGAGAACGGCGCCCTCCCCTTCCGGCTCATGACCGCCCCGAACCCCTACGCCCTGAACGCCACCTTCTATGAACAGGAGGAACTAAGGGCCCGGCAGGGGGGGATGCAGCTCAGGATGAACCCCGCCGACGCCGCGGCCAAGGGGCTTGCCGACGGCGAGCGGGTGGTGGCCTGGAACCAGTTGGGAGAGGTGACCTTCATCCTGAAGACGACGGACAAGGTCCCCGCGGGGCTCGTGGTCGCGGAGGGGGTCTGGTGGCTCGCCTACGCGCCGGGGAGCCGCTCGGTGAACGCCCTCACCTCGCAGCGCCTGACCGACGAGGGGGGAGGAAGCACCTTCTACGACAACCGCGTCGACGTGCGCCGGGAGCTTTAATGTACATTTTTGCCTCATGCTTTTAACTATCCTGCCGAAGTAAAAAGGAGAAAGCGGACAAAAAAGCGATGCGGGGGGCACATGGAACCGAGCAACAAGATCCTGTTGGAAAGCGGCACCAACGAACTGGAAATAGTTGAATTCAGAATAGACGAGCTTGACGGCAAGGGGAACGTGGTCCCGTGCTACTTCGGCGTCAACGTGGCCAAGGTGCGCGAGATAATCAGGCTCCCCAACACGCGCAAGGTGGTGAACGCTAACCCGTCGGTAAGCGGCATGATCAAGCTCAGGGACCAGGTGATCACGCTGATCGACCTCTCCCGGGCGCTCAACAAGAACTGCGACGGGATCCTGGCGGACCGCGTCATCGTCCTTGAATTCAACAGGATCATCGTCGGGATCCAGGTCCACTCGGTCTCCCGCATCTACCGCATCTCCTGGGAGCACGTGGAGCCGCCGGTGAAGGCGATCCACGATGCGAACATCACCGGCGTGGTCAAGATGGAGGACCGCATCATCCTGATCCTCGACTTCGAAAAGATCATCGGCGAACTCTCGTCCACCATGGCGCTCTCCGCCCCCGGCGAAGACCTCCTGCTCGCCCACTCGGCGATCAACCGGCACGAGAAGACCATCCTGGTCGCCGACGACTCCTCCTTCATCCGCAAGACCATGTGCGGGACCCTGCGCGACGCCGGCTACCAGGTGGTGGAGGCGGAAAACGGCGAGGAGGCTTGGGAGTACGTCTGCAGCGTGCGCCAGCAGTGCGCCGAAAGCGGCAAGGCGGTGACCGATTGCCTGAACCTGGTCATCACCGACATCGAGATGCCCCGGATGGACGGGCTGCACCTCACCTCCCTGATCCGGAAGGAAGGGGCTCTGGAAAAGCTCCCCGTGGTCATCTTCTCCTCCCTCGCCAGCGAGGACAACAAGCTGAAATGGCGCGACCTCGGGGCAAGCGGCATCCTCACCAAGCCCGACCTCCCCCACCTGGTCGAGAAGGCGGACACGCTTGTCCTTTGACGAAGTCCCCGAGCTGTCGGTCGTCGTGCCGGTCTACAACGAGGAAGGAAACCTGCTTCCCTTCCTGGAGACGATGGCTAGCCAGCGCGAGCTGCACTTCGAAGTGATCATTTCGGACGGGGGTGCCGGCGACGGCGGAGCGGCGCTCGCCCGCGGCTTCGCGGCGCAGGCCCCGTTTGCGCTGACGCTGATCGAGGGGGGAAAGGGAAGGGGAGCGCAGATGAACCGCGGGGCGGCAGCGGCGCGCGGGGAGTTGCTCCTCTTTCTCCACGTGGATTCCAGGTTCGACGATCCGCTGGCATTCAGAAAAGCTGTGGACGCGCTCAAGGAGGCACGCCGGACCGGGCCCAGGGTCGCCGGCCGCTTCTCCCTTTTTTTCGATTTCGACGGCCCCGCCCCTCTCCCCTACCGCTTCTACGGCGCCAAGGCGGCGCTGGACCGCCCCGGATGCACCCACGGCGACCAGGGTTTCATGCTGGGGCGCGACTTCTTCGAGGAGACAGGCCCCTTCCAGAGCGCGCTTCCGCTCATGGAGGACACCTTCCTCGCCGAGAGGATCAGGGAGCGGGGGAAATGGATCCTCTTCCCCTCCCGCATCGCCACCTCGCCCCGCCGCTTCCTTACCGAGGGGCTCCTCCCCCGCCAGAGCCTGAACGCCATCCTGATGAACCTGGCCACCCTCGGCCACCTCTCTCTGATCGAATCGCTAAAGGAAAGCTACCGCAGCCAGGACGCGGCCAAGACGCTCAAGTTGCGCCCCATCCTGCACCCCCTTTACCGCAAGATGGCGCAACTGCCGCGCCGGCAGCGGTGGCGGCTTTGGTACGACACCGGGAGCTACGTCAGGAGCAACGCCTGGCAGATCGCTTTTTTTCTGGACGTGGTGACGGGTGGTGCGGGGGAAGGTAAAGGGGGAAGGTTTCTCGCGCTGCACGACCGCCTTCTCGGGCGGCTCATCGACAACAGGGGCGGCAACTGCGCCGCGGCCCTTTTAACCTGGTTCTGGTTCCAGGCAACCATGCGTTTTTCCCGCTAGGAGGCCGGAGGCTCTTCCGGCCTGAGGGCGGCTAGGAAGGACTTCAGCACCGCCGTCTCCTCTTCGCCCAATTCCAGGAACTCCATCCCGAAGCCGACCGGCAGAGAATTGTGCACCCGTTTCCCCTCCTCGTTCAGCCAGGCCACCCATCCCTTCAGCTCCAACAGCCGCGGGCGCTCCCCCTGAAGGTAAAGCGCCAGGCGGAGTTTCTGGTGCAACAGCAGCCGCTCCCTTGTCGCCACGAACACGCCCCCGTCACCGATGTCGAGGACGACGCCGCCGACGGGGGTTTTGCCCTGCAGGAAAAGGGCCGGCAGGTGGCAGGGGATGCGCGGCTCGCGCCGCTCCACCGCGTCGGTGTACTTGCGGGCGAGATCTAGGAACAAGCGGCGGTCGAGCGGCTTGGTGAGGAAGTTGTCGCAACCGGCCAGCTTCGCCCGCTCCCGGTCTTCTTCCTTCCCCGCGGTGGTCAGCATCACCACCGGAATGCCGCATAAAAACGGGTCGGCTTTCAGCTCGGCGCAGCAGGCGACGCCGTCCATGACCGGCATGTGCATGTCCATGAAGATCAGATCGGGGGGGTCCTTCCGGATCAGCTCCAGCGCCTCGGCGCCGTTGCCGGCGGTGACGATGTCAACGTGCGACAGTTTGAGGAAACTCTTCTCCAGCTCCAGTATCAGCCGGGTGTCGTCCACCAGCATTATCTTCGGATAAGCCATGCCCACTCCCCCTGTCGATTGACCTCTTCCGCGGCGAGGTCCGGCCTCATGTTGAAGAGCTGCCCGCAAGCAAGCCGCCACGAGCCCAAGGCCCGGCAGACGGCAAGTGCCACATTAATCCAATATTGCAGCCATCGTCAAGTGGGAAAGATCACAGCGGATTTCGGCTACGGCGGCGCTCAGAGCACCAGGCGGACCAAGTCCGGGAGCGTCCTGATACGCAAGGGGGTGCAGCAGAAATAGTCGCCGTCCAACTGCACCGCCTTGTCACCGGAGAGCTCCAGTTCGGTCGCGGCGAAGGAGGTCACCGAGCCGGCAACCGAGGCCCCTCCGAAAAGGAGCATGAGGCCGAGCTTCAGGTAGGCCAGCCGCCCCCCCTTGATGCAGAGCACCTGGAAACCGGGGGAGAAGAGGTCCGCCTCCGGGGCGAGGACGAAGTTGCCGCCGTACTTGGCGGCGTTGCATACGATCACCCCGTGGCAGGAGAGGCTTCGCCCGGCAGCGGTGACGCTCAGCTCCGACCGGTCCCAGGAAAGGAGCACCCTGAGCGCAGAGAGCAGGTAGGCGCCCTTGCCTAAAATCCGTTTCTCGGAAAGGCGCACACCGCGCACCACCGCACCGTCCATCCCGGCGCCGGCCATGAGCAGGAAGCGTCTTTTCTCCCCGTCCCGCTCGATCTCGCCGACCGAGATGGGGCGGGTCGCCCTGCGAGCCAGTCGGTCCAGGGCGTCGTCGACGGAAGCGATCCCCAACTCCCGCGCCAGGACGTTGGCGGTCCCAAGCGGTACCACCCCGAGCGTCGCCTTACCCGGAACCAGGCCGTTCAGGACGCCGTTCACCGTGCCATCGCCGCCGGCAACGACCATCAGCGGATCGTCGTGCTCGGCGCAAAGGCGCGCCGCGAAGAGCGCGGGGTCGGCGGCGCTTGTGGTCGGCATCAGCTCGGGGTCTAGCCCCCTTTGTCTGAGCCCGGCCATGATCCGGTCGACGGTCTTCTGGGAATAGCTTCCCGAGGTGGGGTTCACGATGAGAAAGCAGCGGCTGGGCAAGCGAGAACCTCCACAGGATTAAAATAATGATCAGCCGCCCACGCGCCCGTGCGCGCTTTGTCGCTCCGCTCTCCTTCCCCCGGAGGGGGGAGGCCGGGAGGGGGGATAGGCGGAATCGGTTTCCCCCTCCCTGTCCCTCCCCCTCCGGGGGAGGGGACTCGTGAGGCAGCTGAGGAATCCTGGTAACCGGCAACGAAAAGGGCCGCGGCGTGCGGCCCTCGCGGAAGGTAGCAAATCGCCCTCCCCTTTTCAAGTTCTCGTTATCTTAGATCCCGCAACCTCTTTTTCTCATTCCTTCAAGGGGCCGGTCCCAGGGAGCGGGAGAGCCCCCTCCTCCTTCGCCGGATCCTTGTCCTGCTGCGCCAGCCGCCGCATGTTCTCGAACATCTGCTTCAGCCTCTTTTGCACCAGGAAGTTGACGCTCCCCTCGGGGTAGCTCCCATCCTCGGCCATCTTCCCCGCCGCGACTCCGGTCAGTATCTCGATCCCCTGGTCCACCTCCTGGACGCTCCAGATGTGGAACATACCGTCCTGGACCGCCTGCACCACCTCGTCGTTCAGCATCAGGTTGTGCTCGTTGATCTTGGGAATGAGGACCCCCTGTTCGCCGGTCAACCCCTTGGCCTTGCAGACGTTGTAGAACCCTTCGATCTTGTAGTTGACGCCGCCGATGGGCTGGATCTGGCCGAGTTGGTTCACGCTCCCGGTCACCGCTATCCCTTGCCGGATGGGAAGCCCGGAGAGCGCGGAGAGCAGGCCGTAGAGTTCGGCGCTGGAGGCGCTGTCCCCTTCGACCCCTTCATAGGACTGCTCGAAGCAGATGTGCGCGGAGAAGGAGAGCGGCTGGTCCTGGGCGAACTTTCCGGCCAGGTAGCCGGTCAGGATCAGCACCCCCTTGTCGTGGATCGGGCCGGAAAGCTTCACCTCGCGCTCGATGTTGACCATGCCGGCCCGACCCTGCGAGACCCGTATGGTGAGACGGGAGGGGCGGCCGAAGGTGTAATCGCCGAGGGTCATGACGGAGAGGCCGTTGATCTGCCCGACGACACTCCCCTTGGTGTCGCACAGGATCACCCCCTTCGCCAGGTATTCCTGGATCCGCTCCTCGATCCGGTTGGAGCGGAAGGTCTTCTCGTGCACCGCCCGCTTCACCCAGCCGCGGTCCACCACCTCGGCCCCCTCGCGCTGGGCCCAGTAGCTCGCCTCCCGGATCAGGTCGGAGAGCTCGGTGAACTGTGAGGAAAGCCGCTCCTGGTCCTCCACCAGGAGCGAGGCGTACTCCAGAAGGGCCGCGACGCCCGTGGTGTCGAAGGGAAGGAGCCCCTCCTTGCAGCAGTGGGCCGCGACGAACAGGGCGTAGTCCTGCATCACCTCGGGGGTCCGGTGGATCTGGTTGTCGAAGTCGGCCTTCACCTTGAAGAACTTCCGGTAGTCCGGCTCCATGTAGAAGAGGAGGTAGTAGATCCAAAGCGACCCGATCATGATGATCTTCGCGTTCAGCGGTATCGGCTCGGGCTTGAGCGAGACCACCGTCATGAAGCGGTACTGCTCAAGGACGTCCTCGATCTTGATCTCCATGTTCCTGATGCAGCGCTTCAAGGACTCCCAGGCGAAGGGGTTGATCAGCACCTCGCGGGCGTCCACGATGAGGTAGCCGCCGTTGGCGCGGTGCAGGGCGCCCGGCTTGATCAGCGTGAAGTTGGTGCTGGCCACCCCCCCCATCTGCATGATGTTCTCGATCCGTCCGAAAAGGTTGGTGTAGGTCGGGTTGGACTCGAACACCATGGGTGCGCCGTTGTCCGGGTTGTTCTCCACCAGGACGTTCACCTCGTAGCGTTCGAAGGTCGGCTCCTGCTTGGGCAGCTTCAGCCCCGGGATCTGGGGAGGCGCCACCTGCGGCTTGAAGTCCTCCAGGTTCAAGAGGAGGTCTTCCTGAACGTCGTCCAGGTATTTCTGGACCTTCTGGAAGCCGACGTACTTTTCCTTCAGGGGGTCGAGGTGGTGCCCCACGGCGGAAAGTCCCAACTCGCGGTCCAGCTGCGAGAGGGCGTCGCGCAGCAACTTCTCGTTCTCGCGCACCTGGCGCAGGCAGTCGTTGAGCCTCTCGGTGAGTTCCCGGCCGACGGAGTCGAGCTGCTCCCGCTCGCCCTTCTCCAGCGCCTCGTATTCCTCCTGGGTGAAGTTGCGCCCCTCCTTCTGGGGGACGATGACTAGGCCGGAGACGGTGCGCTGCAGCGCGAATCCCCTATCAGTCGCCTCCTTTTCCAGCTCGGAGAAGATCTCACCGTTTTTCTCCTGGAACTGCTCGATCAGGGTGACCCGGTTGGTCTCGTACTCCTTGCTCTCCAGGGCGGTAGGGATGTCGGAGCGCATGTAATCCAACAGCTCCCGCATGTCGGCGGCAAGCTCCTTACCCATCCCTGCGGGGAGCGCGAGCGCCAGGGGGGCGTCGGGGGCGTCGAAGTTGTGGACGTAGCACCAGTCGCTTGGGGGGGAGGTGCCTTTCACGTACTTCTGCAGCATCTGCCGGATCGTCGAGGTTCTTCCGGTTCCGGTATCCCCCGCCAGGTAGATGTTGAACCCGTTGTTGGGCATGCCGAGGCCGAAGTCTATGGCGGCGGTGGCCCTGTTCTGCGCGATGTTCCCCTGCAGGCCGGCGATCTCTTCGGTGGTCTTAAAATTGAACAGGGCGGGGTCGCACACCCAGCGAAGCTTCTCTACAGGTACCCGGCAGTCGGTTTCGGACATGGGGAGCCTCCTTGCCCACGTTTTGTTGGGCTATCGTGGCAGGTGCTGGTGCAGAAGCGGTTGGAAGCGCTCGGCGACCGTTTCTTTCAGGTCGTCGACGAAAAGCTCCTCCCCGAGCTCAAGACTCAGGGAGGTGATGCGACAGTCGGGCATGCCGCAGGGGTTGATCCGGGAAAAGGGCGCGGTGTCCGGGGAGACGTTGAGCGCAAAGCCGTGCATGGAGACCCAGCGCCTCACCCCTACCCCTATCGAGGCCAGCTTACCGTTGCCGGTCCAGACGCCTGTGCGCCCGGGAACGGTATGGCAGGCAACCCCGAGGTCGGCGCAAATCTCGACCAGGAAAAGCTCCAGGAAACGAAGGTAGCGATGCAGGTCGCGCCCGCGCCGTGAAAGGTCGAGGATGGGATAGCATACCAGCTGCCCCGGGCCGTGGTAGGTGACGTCCCCGCCGCGGTTCACCCGGACCGGCTCAAGTTCCGGGTCGAGAACGTTCTCCGTGCTCCCCCCCGCGCCGATGGTGTAGACGGGGAGGTGCTCAAGCAGCAAGAGGGCCTCCTCGCCCCCCTGTTGCACCTCCACCACCAGTTGTTCCTGTATCCGGAGCGCCTCGGCATAGCCGATGACGCCTACGTCTTTGCAGATCATACGCTATCACCGAAAGCTGGGATCAGCCGTGTATCGCCCTTTTGTCCACGTCCAAGGCCGCCTCCTTCATCGCCTCGGAGAGGGTCGGGTGGGCGTGCATGATGAGGGCGATGTCCTCGCTGCTGCCGCCAAAGCTCATCACCGTCACCGCTTCGGCTATCATGTCTGAGGCGCGCGGGCCGAAGATGTGCACCCCGAGAAGACGCGTCCCTTCGACGTCGGAGAGCACCTTGACGAACCCTTCGGTCTCGTCCATGCACTTGGCGCGCCCGTTGCCCATGAAGTTGAACTTGCCGCTTTTGTAGGGAATCCCCTCCTCCTTGAGCGCGTCCTCGGTTTTGCCAACCGACGCCGCCTCAGGCCAGGTGTAGCAGACGCCAGGGACGCAGCCGTAATCGACAAGGCTCGGCTCCCCGCGCATCCTCTCGACGCAGACCGCCCCTTCCTCCATCGCCTTGTGTGCCAGCATCGGACCCGAGATCAGGTCCCCTATGGCGTAGACGCCGGGGACGCTGGTAAGGTAATCCTCGTCCACCTTGACGCGCCCGTTTTCCAGGGCGACACCCAGCTCTTCCAGCCCGAGCCCCGCGGTCAGCGGCCTGCGCCCCACCGCGACGAGGACCTTGTCGCAGCCGATCTCCTGCACCCCTCCCTCGACCTCCACCCGCGCCAGCAGTGATCCTTCGCGCTTCTCGACGCCGGCCACCTTCGCCCCCAGCAAAAAGCGCATCCCCTGCTTCTTGAGCGAGCGCAAAAGCGCCTCCGCCACCTGGCCGTCGCTCCCCGCGATGAGCCGCGGGAGCATCTCCACCACGGTGACCTGGGCGCCCAGCCTGAGCCAGACCGATCCGAGCTCGAGCCCTATGTAGCCGCCTCCGACCACGAGCAGGTGCTCGGGGACCTTGTCGAAGCTGAGCGCCTCGCGGGCGCTCACGACGGATTCCCAGTCGAAGGGAAGGGAGGGAAGCTGCACCGGGTCGCTGCCGGTGGCAAGGAGGACTTTTTTGGCCCGGATTTCCTCCCCCCCCTGCACCTCGATCTTGTGCACCCCTGCGGCGTCGCTGCCGGCAAGCCTCGCTGTGCCGTTGACGCTTTTGATCTTGTTCTTCTTGAACAAAAAGGCGATGCCGTCGGTGAGCTTCTTGACCACGTCGTCCTTTCTGGCCATCATCTGCCCGAGGTTCAGGGTCGGAGGCGCCACCTCGATGCCGTGCGCTGAGAAGCGGTGCCCGGCCAGATGAAAGAGCTCGCTTGAGTCGAGCAGCGCCTTGCTGGGAATGCACCCCTCGTTGAGGCAGACCCCACCGAGAGTACCCCGCTTCTCCACCACGGCCACGGTCATCCCCAGCTGCGCTGCCCGTATGGCGGCGACGTAGCCTCCGGGCCCCGCGCCAATCACCACCAGATCGAATATCTCTTCGGACATCTCTCCCCCCGGCTACTCCCCCCGCCTCGTCGGCAGGAGGGTTGCGTTGTCCTACCCTTCGAGCAGCAACTCCTCCGGCTCCTCGATGTACTCCTTCACCAGCTTCAGGAACCCGACTGCCCCCTGCCCGTCCACGATGCGGTGATCGTAGGAGAGCGCCAGGTACATCATGGGGCGGATGACGATCTCGTCCCCCACCACTACGGCGCGCTTTTGGATCGCGTGCATCCCCAACACCCCGCTTTGCGGCGGATTGAGGATCGGGGTGGAAAGCATGGAACCGTAGACGCCGCCGTTGGAGATGGTGAAGGTCCCCCCCTCCAGGTCGGCGATGGCGATGCGGTTTTTGCGCACCTTCTCGGCGTACTCCGCGATCCGCTGCTCGATCCCCGCGAGCGTGAGGCTCTCCGCGCCCCTCAAGACCGGCACCACGAGCCCCCTATCGCTACCGACGGCGACCCCAATGTCGCAGAAGTTGTGGTAGACGATGTCGTCGCCGTCGATCCTCGCATTCACGTCAGGGAACTGGGCCAGCGCCTCGCAGCAGGCGCGGACGAAAAAGGACATCAGCCCGAGCTTCACGCCGTGGCGCTTCAGGAAGTGTTCGCCGTACTTCTGGCGCAGCAGCATCACCTGGCTCATGTCCGCCTCGTTGAAGGTGGTGAGCATGGCGGTCTGCTGCCGCACCGAGACCAGCCGCTGCGCGATCCGCTTCCGGATCTGCGTCATCGGCTTTCGGACCACGCGCTCCGCCTCTTGGGAAGGGGACGGGGCGGGACGTGACGGGGGAGCGGGTGCCGGCTCGGACTTCACAGCCGGCGCAGGCTGTGCCTGCACGGAGGGTTGGCCACCGGCGGGAGCGGGCCCGGCCCCCTCTGCCTTCAGAAGGTCCTCCCTGGTCACGCGCCCCCCACGCCCGGATCCCTGCACATCCTGTGGCTCCACGCCCAGCTCGCGCGCCAGCTTGCGCCCAGATGGCGAGATGGGAGGTGGCGCACCCTTTGGGGCCGTCTTGGCCGGGGCGGCCTCGGCGGCAGGGGCGGCTGCAGGCGAGGACTTCGCCGAAGCGGCAGCGCCTGCGGCGGGTGCGGACTCGGCGCCGCGGGCGTCTATGGTGGCGATCACCGCGCCGATCTTCACCGTCTCCCCCTCGGCCGCCAGGGTGGTCAAAACGCCGTCCGCCTCAGAGGTCACCTCCAGGGTCACCTTGTCCGTTTCGATCTCGCAAAGCGGCTCGTCCTTAGACACGACGTCGCCCGACTTCTTGAGCCACCTGGCGATCACCGCCTCATATACCGACTCGCCCACCGCGGGAACCTTGATTTCCATTTCCGACTCCTGGACCGGCTGCAAGGTAAGGTTCATGTCTGAACTTCACCGGGACCGGATTCTTCCTATCTTGATTAACCGCGCAGCAAAAGCATGGAGCTTGATTCGTTGCGATGCGATACCGCGGGGGGAGATGCTATGGGAACTGCAGCCTGTAAAACGAAGACGGCCAGCTAACGCTGCAGCGCGTCCTCTATGATGCGCTCCTGCTCCACCCGGTCCAGCCGGTGGGAACCGGAGGCCGGCGCCGCTGCTTCCGGACGCCCGACGTACCGGGGCACCACCCCGAGTATCTCGCAAAGAGGCTCGTGCAGGAATCGCCACCCTCCCATGTTGCGCGGCTCCTCCTGCACCCAGCTGTAACGGACGCCGGAGGGGTAGCGCTGCAACTCTTCCCGGAGCAGGTCCATCGGCAAAGGGTAGAGCTGCTCGATGCGCACCAGCGCGCGCCCCTGCACCTGGTCCTTCCTGATCCGCCCCAGAAGGTCGTAGTAGATCTTCCCGCTGCAAAGAAGCACCTCCTGCACCTCTCCTGCCGCGGGGGGGTCAGCGATCACCTCCTTGAAGCCGCCGGAGGAAAGTTCCTCCAGCTTGGAAACGCAGTCTGGGTGGCGCAAAAGGCTCTTGGGGGTGAAAAGGATCAGCGGCTTGCGGAAAGGCTGCAGCATCTGCCGACGCAGCACGTGGAAGAGCTGTGCCGGGGTGGTTGGGTAGACGACCTGGATGTTGCCGGCCGCCGCCAGTTCGAGGAAGCGCTCGATGCGGGCGCTGGAGTGCTCAGCCCCCTGCCCCTCGTAGCCGTGCGGGAGCATCAGCACGAGCCCGCTGGAGCGCCCCCACTTCGCCTCGCCACTCACGATGAACTGGTCGATGATCACCTGTGCGCCGTTGGCGAAGTCGCCGTACTGCGCCTCCCAGATGGTGAGCGCCTCCGGGGCTTCTATGGAGTAACCGTACTCGAACCCCATGACGGAGAATTCGGCCAGCATGCTGTCGTAGACGCAGAAGAACGCACTTTGCGCGCCGACTCCGGCAAGCGGCAGGTAGGAGCTGCCGTCTTGCTGGTCGAAGAGGACGGCGTGCCGGTGGCTGAAGGTGCCGCGCCTGACATCCTGCCCGGAGAGGCGGACCGGAACCCCCTGCGCCAGAAGTGTGGCGAAAGCTAGGCTCTCCACGTTCCCCCAGTCAAGCGGTCCCCCCTTCAGCACGGCCTCGCGCCGCTTCTGCAGGATGCCCGCAACCTTCGGATGCGGCTGGAACCCCTCGGGAATGAGGCTGAGCTTTTCCGAGAGCTCCAAGAGCGAAGCCGCCGCAACAGAGGTGGAGACCGGGACTTTTTCCGTCCCCGGCTTCATGCCGCTCCAGCGCGCCATAAATGCGCTCTCGACCGGTTCGGCGCTTTTCCCCCCTGCCTGGGAGAGGCGCTGCGCCACCTCGTTCTCGACCTCCTTCAGCTCCTCCTCGGCGAATCCCTCCCCCAGAAGCTCCATCTCGTAGAGCGAATGCAGCGGGGGGCGCAGCTTGATCTGCTCGTACATGAGCGGCTGGGTGAAGTAGGGCTCGTCCCCCTCGTTGTGCCCGTGCCTGCGGTAGCAGATCACCTCGACCACCACGTCCTTTCGGTAGCGGTCGCGATATTCCAAAGCAAGCTGGGCGATGTGGACCACGGCCTCGGCATCGTCGCCATAGACATGGAACACCGGCGCCCGCACCATCTTGGCCACGTCGGTTGCGTAGTGGCTGGACCTGGCGTCGGCGGCCGAGGTGGTGAAGCCGATCTGGTTGTTGAGGACCACGTGCAGCGTTCCGCCGGTGCGGTAGCCGGCAAGCTGCGAGAGGTTGAGCGTCTCCGCCACCACTCCCTGTCCCGCGAAAGCTGCGTCCCCGTGGATCAATAGCGGCAGCACGCGCCCCTCCGCCCCCTCCTCCATCCGGTCCTGGCGGGCGCGGCACTTCCCCTGCACCACCGGGTCGATGGCCTCCAGGTGGCTTGGGTTCGAGGTGAGGGTCAGATGGATGGCGCGCTCGCCGGGCAAGGCGAGATCGACGGAGTACCCCTTGTGGTACTTAACGTCCCCCTCACCGACGACGCCGTATTCCCTGTTGTCGCCGAACTCGGCGAAGAGGTTTTCGTAGGGCATGCCAAAGATGTTCGCCAGCACGTTGAGGCGGCCTCGGTGCGGCATGCCGAACACCACATCGGTGACCCCGAGCTCTGCGGCCTTGACGACCGCAGCATCCAGAAGCGGGATCAGGGCGTCCCCCCCTTCCAGCGAGAACCGGGTCTGACCCGGGAACTTCTTGTGCAGCTCGCGCTCGAAAAGCGCAGCCTCCTTGAGCTTCTTCAAAAGCCTCAGCCGCTTTTCCGCATCGAAGCGTCCCCGGTTGGCCACGGGCTCCATCCGGTCGATGAGCCACTGCCGCTCCTCGGGGTTTTGCAGGTGCATGAACTCGACGCCGACCGAGCCGCAATAGGTGCTGCGCAGCACCTGCAGGATCTCTTTCAGGGTGGCGCTCTGCCTCATGAAACGCTTGGTGTGGAAGGTCTTATCGAGGTCGGACGGCTCCAGGCCGAAGGCGTCCAGGGAGAGGAGCGGGTGTTCTATTTGGCAGGGGGAAAGCGGGTCGGTGCAGGCGAGCAGGTGCCCAATGTCGCGGTAGCGGTAGATGAGGGACTGGACCCCCGAGTGCTTCAGAGCCTCCGCGGGCCCAAGAGTGGCGGCCTCTTGGGGCGGTTGGTTCACTCCCAGCTCAAAGCCGTTGAAGAAGGCCCGCCATGCCTCGGAAAGCTGCTCCGGGTCCTTCTTCCATACCTCGTACTGGTTCTCGATCCAAAGCGGGCTCAGGTTGTCCAATATCCCCATCTTCAGCTCCCATTATCATGAATGGACAGAGTGTAGCAGAGGAAGATTTCGTTTCAAGCCGAAGGGCTAGCTGGAGCGCTTCTTGGCGTAGCGCAGCACCAGCACCTTTTCCATGGTGATGAGGCCGCCGTCCATCATCCCCTCCACGGTCGGAAGCACCGCCTCGATCCGCTCCCTCTGGTCCACAACTTCCAGCACGATGGGGAGGTCGGTGGAAAGCCGCAGCAGCCGGTCCGTGTGGTACATGCTGTGGGCGCCGAAGCCGGCGATCCCCCGCAGCACGGTGGCGCCGGCGAACCCTTCCTTGCGGAACAGCTCGACCAGGGCTTCGTAAAGGGGGATGTGCTTGTATTTGTCCCGTTCGCCTATGAAGATCCTGAGCAGCACTTGCTCGCCGAGCATCGTGTTTCTGTCTTCTTCCAGGGTCATGTTCCTGCTGTTCATTCGCTCTCCTATTTTTTTAAAGCTTTGATGGTAAAGCGTGTCCCGTTTCCTGCCAGCCGGCCTAAAGCGCCCGCGCCACCATGATCCCGATCCAGGTGCAGGTAAGGCAGGCGACGACGCTGACCAGGACGTTGGTGAAAGCGATCAGGAGCGCGCCGTCCTCCAAAAGCCTGAAGGTCTCGAAACTGAAGGTAGAAAAGGTGGTGAGCCCCCCGAGAAACCCTATGGTGATGGCAAAGCGCAGGGTGGGGGGAATGGCCGCGCTTCGGACGGAAAACTCCATCACCAGCCCGATCAGGAAAGCCCCGATCAGGTTGACGGCAAGGGTCCCATAGGGAAAGGAGGAGCCGAAAATCTGGTAGACGAATCCGGACAGAAAGTAGCGGCACAGACAGCCGAGGGCGCCTAAAAGCGCTATGTAGACCAACTGCTCCATCTGGGAAGCCTCTCCCGATTCAGTGTCTTGGAAGCTCCATCCGAGGCTCGCGCCGAAGATGTCGGAGGAGGATTCGGGCTGAAGGTAGTTGCCCTGCACCTGTTTCAGCGGCGACGTCGAAATACCGGAACCCTGAAATCCTGACTCGTGAAGAAGCAGGTCGGCTTCCAGGGTTCCGGCGGTGGCAAGGCAGAAAAGCTATTCTGCGGATGATTCTTCTTTTTTCTTCCGCGGTGCCCGCGGCTTCTTGGGCTTCTCCTCGACCGGCGTGGCCGGTGCTTGCTCACCCTCCGGCGCCGCCTTTTTGCGCGGGGCACGGGGGGCGCGAGCCTTGGCAGGCGCTTGGGCCTGGGCCGGAGCGGGGGTAGCTTCTGTCGCTGACGTCACGGCCTCCTGCTCCTTTTTCTCCTTGGGAGCCTTGGCTCTGCTACCCTTGGCGGCCTTGGCCTTGACCTCTACCTCTTTCCCTTCCGCCGCGGCGGCTTTCTTTCGGGCCGGTACAGCCTTTGCCTCCCCGGCTTCGGCGGCCGGGGCCGCTTCGGCCTCCTTGGCGGCCTTGCCCCCTCGCGGTTTCCGTTTGGCCTTGGCCGGCTCCGCGGGTGCCTCGGCGCCGGTTGCTGGCTCCGCAGCGCCACCGGTTGCCGCTGCGGCGACAGCCACCGTTCCCTGCTCCGCGGCCGCTTCCTTGGCTTTGCGGCCGGAGCGCGGACGCTTCGGCTTCGGGGCGGACTCCGCCGGCGCGAGCACCTCTGCCGGAATGGTTATCGCCTCGACCTCTCCTGCGGCACCGCCGGCGACGGCAGGCTCCTCGGCGCGCGCTTTCCCCCTTTTGCGCCCCTTTTTCACTGCTGCGCCAGGTTCGGCGGAAACGGGGGAGGCGGTTATCACGGGGGTCACTTCCTGCACCGGGATGTCGCCAGCTGCGGCGAAAGCCTCCAACTGCTGCGGGAATTCCGGCGCGCCCTCATGCAGCTGCGCCTCGTGCCCCCCCTTGCCGCGCCGCCTTTTGCGCCGGCGCTTCTTCTTCACTTCTTCTCCCGCCTCGTGGTGGGGCTGTTCCACCTCGCCGGCCGCCTGCTCCGTGACCGGTCCCGGCGCGGGAAGGGTCCCGGGCTCCGCGGCCGGAAGCTCGACTTCGGCCTCGGCGCCAGCTTCGGCTGCGCCCCCCTTGCCCCGCTTGCGCTTGCGGCGGCGTTTTTTCTTGTGTTCCTCCGGCTCGCCCTCGACGGTCAGCACCAGCTCGGCGCCGCCTGGCTCCTCCACGACGGCAACCGGCAGCGCCTCGGCGTGGGGTGCACCCTCCGGCTCCGGGGTCTTTTTCCCCTTCTTCTTTTTCTTGCGCCCTTCGGCCGGCTCCTGGGCCGCTTCTTCCTTCGGCAGCGACCGCCCGTGGACCGGCTTTTCCTGCGGCAGCTCTTCGATTGCGGGTTTTTCCCGCTTGATCAGCTCCAGGTCCATCTGGTTCAGGAGGTAGGACGGTTTACCTTTCACCGTCACCTCGATGTCGTAGTCGTTCTCAATCTGGGAAAGCTCGTGACGCTTGCGGTTCAGGAGGTAGTACGCTACCTCGAGCGGCAGCCCCCCCACCACCTCGCCGATGGTCCCCTTGGCTGCGGCCGCGTGCACCTTCCTGAGGAAGGAAAGCGCCATCGCCTCGACGGACTTAACCTTACCCCTGCCGTCGCAGTGCGGGCACTCCAGGGTGGAGGCCTGGTTCAGGGTCTGGCGGATGCGCTGGCGCGACATCTCCAAAAGGCCGAACTCGGAGATGCGCGAGACGTTCACCCGCGCCTTGTCCGCCTTGAGTGCCGTCTTAAGCGTCTTTTCCACCTCGGCGTTGTGCTTGCGATCACGCATATCGATGAAGTCGATAACGATAAGCCCGCCCAGGTCGCGCAGCCGCAGCTGCCGCGCAGCCTCCTCGGCCGCTTCCATGTTGGTCTTGAACGCGGTGTCCTCGACCCCCTTCTCGCCGGTGGACTTCCCCGAGTTGACGTCGATCGACACCAGCGCCTCGGTAGGCTCAATGAAGATGGACCCGCCCGACTTCAGGGGGACCTTCTTCTCGTAGATCAGGTCGATCTGCTCCTCCAGCTGGTAGCGCGAGAAGATCGGGCGCTTTTCCTGGTGCATCTTGACCAGCTTCTCGAACGCGGGGTCTATCTCCTTCAGGCAGTCGCGGACATCGTTGTAGACGTCCTTGCTGTCCACCAGCACCTCGTCTATGTCGGCGGAGAAGTAGTCCCGGATGGTCCTTATGATGAGCGCGGACTCCTGGTAGATCATCCCCGCACCCTTCATGGCCAGACCCTGGGTGCGGATCCCCTGGTAGGTGGCAATCAGGTTGTCCAGGTCCTTCTGGAGCTCCTCGCGGGTCCTCCCCATCGCCTCGGTCCGGATGATGTAGCCGTACCCCTCGGGGATGGTCATCTCGGCGATGATTTCCTTGAGCTTCTTGCGCTCCCCCTCCCCCTCGACCTTGCGGGAAATGCCGGCGGAGTCGCTTCCCGGCATCAGCACCATGTAGCGCCCCGGCAGCGAGACGTACGTGGTGAGCGCGGAGCCCTTGTTGTCCCGCTCCCCCTTCTCGACCTGTACGATCAGCTCCTGTCCCCGACGAAGCACCTCCTGGATGCGGGGGCGGCGGTGCCTCTGGTCCTCAGGGATGTCGTCACGCCACTTCCAGTTCTCCGGGTGCAGTTCCCCCATCTGCAGGAAACCGAGCTTCTTCAGCCCGATATCGACGAAGGCGGCCTGCAGCCCCTGCTCCACGCGAACCACGACCCCCTTGTAGATGTTGCCGCGGATCTGTTCGTTGCCGGCGATCTCCACATCCAGATCCACCAGGCGGCCGTCCTCGACGATCGCCACTCGCGCTTCCTCTGGGTGCAGCGCGTTAATCAGCATTTTTTTTGACATAAATCCTTATTTCCCTTTCGTTTAGGGGCTGCGGTGCCTGGTCGTAACTGACCGGCGGCACGCCTCGCGCCTAGTATTGTTCCCGCCGGGCAACCCGGCCTGAGACTTTCTTTATATCCATCCCCCCAGATTGGGGAGCGGTCAAGATTAATGAAAACCGAGTGATTATAACAGAGATTCTGTTGATCGCACACAAAAAAGCGCAATGCCCTCGCGGTATTGTGGTCCAGCCGCAGTTGCCCCGGTTCAAATGAGAATCCTTTCGCACCCCTCTAACCAGAAGTCGGCCTACCCTCGCAAGGGAAGCCGCATCTTCGGCGAAGGTCGCTTTGCCCCCATCCCCTTGCCTATGCGGGGCCAGTGCGCAGGGCACCCCGTCCCCCTCCGCTTTCGCGGACCGAAGCCGCTACGCCCCGCAAAATGCCTTCAGCTAATTAGCTGTTTATAGCTACGTTTATTTGTGGTATTGCATTGGCTTAAATTTTTCCCAGAGGATGTGCCATGCAGGGCGTCAAGATCGATACTTCAGCACTTAACCCGCTCTATCTAGAGATGGGAGCGGCCGTGCAGGACTGCCAGCGCCTGGAGCTTTACATCTCCTTCATCGTCACCCTGCTGACCGACCTAAGCGACGGCAACCTCTCCGATCAGGAGTTCCGCGGCTCCATGGAGAATTTGGGGAGCCAGACCCTGGGCCGCCTCATGGACGAGATCAAGAAGAGGGTAGGTTTCACCGACGAGGCGGTGCTGGCGCTACGCAAGGCCCAGCGTGGGCGGAACTTCCTGATCCACCGCTTCTACAACGAGCGCTCGGACCTCCTGCTGAGCCAGGAAGGGCGCGAAAAAGCTCTCAAAGAGATCCAGGAGAAACGGGGGGCGGTAAACGTCGCCAACGCCATGCTAGACCCGGTAATGAACGACCTGATCAGGCTGAAAGGGATCGACCTGGAACAGTTTCGGTCCGAGGTCGAGCAGAGATTCGAAGGTTCATAGAAAAGGAGCAACACATGCTGCGCGATACGCAATCGCTTGGGGCTGTCGCCCACGTCATCCAACTTTCGGTCGCCCCGGTCTTTCTCCTCACCGCGGTGGGGACCATGCTGAGCGTGATGACCAACCGGCTAGCGCGCATCATCGACCGCGCCCGCTACCATGAGGGGAAGCTCGAGAACGCCCCCGAAGACATCATCCCCGAGATTCACGCATACCTGCGGGTGCTGTCGCGCCGCGCGGACCTGATCGGGCACGCGATCTTCCTCTGCACCGCCACGGCGGTCCTCGTTTGCACAGTCATCGCCATGCTCTTTCTGGGGGACTACCTCCGCTACGACATTTCGCTTCCCGTCGCCGTCCTCTTCATCATCGCCATGATGCTGATGGTCGTTGGACTGATCAGCTTCCTGCGCGAGATCTTCATCGCCAAGGGAAGCCTCAAGATAGGACCCAAATAAGGGCAGCGCCGGGAGGCATCGATGTCGAAGGTACTGAAGCTAGCAGGGGGCATCCCCGTTTTCGACAGCCATTTTCACATCGTAGATCGCCGGTTCCCCCTGGTGCCGAACCAGGGTTATCTCCCCGACGATTTCGCCTGTGGCGACTACCTCGCGCGCACCGACGGCATGGCCCTTTGCGGCGGCGCCATTGTTTCCGGCTCCTTCCAGGCCATGGACCAGAGCTACCTGCTCGACGCCCTCGCCACCCTGGGGCCCGCCTTCGTCGGCGTGACGCAACTGCCTGCGACGGTGAGCGAAGCCGAACTGCTGCGACTGGACGCGGCGGGGGTACGGGCGGTCCGGTTCAACATCAAGCGGGGGGGATCCGAAGGGATCGAACACCTGGAGGAGATGGCGCACAGGGTCCACCAGATGCTGCGCTGGCACGTGGAGCTTTACATCGATTCGAGGGAGCTTGCGGGATTGGAGCGGACCCTGCTCACGCTGCCGGCGGTGAGCATTGACCATCTGGGGCTGTCAAAAGATGGGTTCAAGGTACTGCTGAAGCTGGTCGAGCACGGGGTGCGGGTAAAAGCGACGGGCTTTGGACGGGTGGACTTCGATGTGAAGGGTGCTCTGAAGGAGATCGCCTCGGCAAACCCCGAGGCACTCATGTTCGGGACCGATCTCCCCTCAACGAGGGCGCCGCGCCCTTACCGGGACGAAGACCTGCTCCTGGTGCTGGATGCGCTGGGGGAGGATCTGGCGAGAAAGGCCCTCTACCAGAACGCCCTCGCCTTTTACAGGCCGGCGGTGGATGGCTCCGCGGCCCTTACTTCCCATTAGGCTACAGCAAGACGCTGGCAGGCCTCCTGCAACAACTCCAGCCTCTTGCTGTTGGTGATCGCGAGGAACGACTTCTCGTAGGTTTCGTCCGCGAATTTCACCACGTTCTGCCTCATGAGCCGGTCCAGTCGGGTCTCCAGTTCCATCCCTGTCTGCAGCGCCTCCCTCAACGTGGGAGGTTTTTCCTTCAGTTCCGCCATCAACCCGCGGATGTGCTGCAGGGTGTCTTCCGCCTGCTCCATCTCCAAAACCACCGAAGCGATGATGTTGTCATGCCGCAGTTTGGCCATCAAGGCGAAGAGCCGGGCCCGGTTTTCCTCCTCCAGGGCCGTCCTCAGCCAGAGGTAAAAGATCTCCCGGTCGTCCTTGAAAAGATCAGCGAATAAGTGGTAGAGCTCGGCGCAGGCAAATTCCGCCTTCTCGCACACCCCCAACACCTCGACCATGCCAGCATCAATACTGAAAGGCATTTTTCCCTCTCCTGTTGCATTCCATCAAATAACTCATTTAATCACATAAACCAGCACCGTCCGCAGAAGCGGCAGTGGTGCAGGCAGGGGCAAAGCCTGGCCATACAAGCGCCTTTACCAGCCGGGGGAGCGTCTGTAATCAGACCGTTGCAAGAGAAGTGGCGGCTACTCCCCGGACAGGTGCAGGTAACAGTCCGCGCGGTAAAGGGAAGCGTCAGCCGCGTAGCCCGAGCGCGGAAAGTTTTTCAAGAAAGCGGAAAACAGCTCGAGCGCCCTCTGGTAATTCCGGTCCAGGTAAGCCTTGCGCGCCGCACTGTAGCTCTCCGCCTCTCCAGCCTGGACAGGCATGGCGACAGTTCTAGCGTTTCCGGCGGTGATCTTTGCGCGATGTTTGGCGTGGGGCGCACCGCGATGCGAGGCATGATGCGCTGCGCGATGCGAGCGCCGACGGGAGGCAGGGGCGGGCTCCGACGTAGACTTGCCGGGGCGCACCGGCACCAGCAGCTTGTCGCCCGGATAGATCAGGTCAGGGTTCTTGATGGTATTGAAGACGAGGACCTGCGGGAACCAGCTGGCGACGCCGATGTGCTTCCTGGAAAGGTCCTTCAGCGTGTCGCCACGCTTTACCGTTACCGTCTGGACCAGCACTCCGTCCTTGGGGTCGGCCGGAGCCTGCTCCCCTGCTGCAGGCTTGGGGGAGTAGAGAAGCATCTCCTCCCCTTGGCAAGGTACGGTCCCTGAGACTGTCAGCGCCAGCAGGGAGGTGACGATCAGTAGGTTGCGAGGTGTCATCTTAGTACCTGTTTCCGATGGGATCCTGGTAGTTCAGCAGGTTCTTGAGCTGCATGTTGGTGCCGACCGCTATGCCCGGCTTGACACGATAGGTTACCTTGATGTTGCGCTTCTCACCAGCGCCGAGCTCGTCGAAGCGCCAGGTATAGACGCCGTTGTCGGCCCGGGCAAAGCCGGGGTCGGCGGCTACCAGCTCCAGCTGGGCCGGGAGGAAGCTTTGCAGGGTGACCTGCTTCGCCAGGTTGGTGCCGCGATTGATGCAGTTGAGTTCCAGTGAAGAAACCTCGCCCGGCTTGAGCCGTCCACCCTTGGCAGCCATGGTGAGCTCGAGGATGGGCCGGGAATAGGTCAGCTGCAGGTTGACTGAGGCGAACCTGTCGGTCGCGTTCTCCGGCTGGAACTGCACCGAGGCCGCGGCCACGGCTCCGTCAGCGGCGGTAACCGGCGTGGTGATTTCAAGCACTATGTACGCCTCTTCCTTGGGAGAAAGCGGGCCTACGTGGTTGATGATCGGCTCGTTGGTCTGGCGCTTCCCGTCGCGGTTGACGTCATCGAAGAAGGTGTAGCTGGCGTTCGCCGGCACCGTCGACTTGATCAGGTAGAGGTCGCGGGCGTTTCCGGTGTTGGTGACGATCAACGGAATCGCCACGGTCTGGCCGGGGATGACCACAAGCTTCCCGGCGGTGCTCCTCGCAGCGACGGAGCTGACCTTCTGGACCACGCTGGTCGCGGATACGAAGGATTCCTTCTTGTCGAGGTCGTTGTTAACGACATCGGCGCGAACGAAGAGTTCCTGGTCGGCAAGCGCTTCCTCTTTCAGTTGGAAGGTGACGTTGAAATCCTGGCTCTCCCCCGACTTCAGCTGCATACCGTCTAGCACCAGGGCGGCTTTCGCCTCCTGCCTGAACCCGTTGGGGAGGAAGCTGACCGGCTCGTACTGCGGCGGATAATTGAGCCTCAAGGTGACCCCGCGCGCGGCGGCGGTGCCGATGTTCAGCAGGGAGATCCGATAGGATACCTTCTCTCCCGGGAGCAGTTTGGTCTTGTCGTTCTTCACCACGGCACGCAGAAGCGGCGCTGAAGCAACCAGCGTGATTTCCCTCGACTGGGACACCTCACGCGCGAACGCAGAGCCGATCTTCACCGGGAAGCTGCTCTTTTGGCCGTCTATGGCGCCGCGCGGCATGACCCCTACGGCTACGGCGCGGAACTTCTCCCCGACCTCGAGAGGCGGAGTGATGTTGATAGGGGTATCGGGAGAAATTGCGGCAGCGAAGTGGAAAGCGTACTCGGACGGGAACCCGGACTCGAGGTAGAAGCTGTCACTGCCGTTGCCGTTGTTGACGATGTCCAGGGGAATGATGAACTTCTTGCCTGCCTCCTGCGTTTCCGCCGCCGGTCCGAAGTTCACGTCGAGGTCGGCGTATTGAGCCACTTCCAGGTTGAACACCTGCGTGACTTCCGCTTGGGGAGCGGCACTTGCAGCGGTCTTCTGGGCTACCGGATACTCGATACCCATCTGCTGCAGTTTAGCTGAGGCATTCGCAGCGGCGGCAGTTCCGGGATAGCGGTCGATGACATCCTTGTACGCTGCAATCGCCTTCGCGCGCATGGCGTTGGCCGTCTTCTGCTCGCGTGTTTCCTTTTTCTTAGTCTGTTTTGTCTTCTGCTGCGCAACCTTCTGGGCGGCAGCCTTCTCCGCAGCAGCCTTCTCCGCAGCAGCCTTCTCCGCAGCAGCCTTCTCCGCAGCAGCCTTCTCCGCAGCAGCCTTCTCCGCAGCAGCCTTCTCCGCAGCAGCTTTCTCGGCAGCAGCTTTCTCAGCTGCGGCTTTCTCGGCAGCAACCTTTGCAGCAGCGGCTTTCTCGGCTGCGGCTTTCTCGGCGGCAGCTTTCTCGGCGGCGGCTCTATCTGCTGCAATTTTCGCGACAGCGGCAGCTTTGTCCGCGGCAGCCTTCTCCGCGGCAGCCTTCTCCGCAGCAACCTTCTCCGCAGCAACCTTCTCCGCAGCAGCCTTCTCAGCAGCAGCTTTCTCAGCAGCAGCTTTCTCAGCAGCAGCTTTCTCAGCAGCAGCTTTCTCGGCAGCAGCTTTCTCAGCAGCAGCTTTCTCGGCAGCAGCTTTCTCGGCAGCAGCTTTCTCGGCAGCAGCCTTGGCAATGGCAGCGGTGTCCGGCCCTGCAACAGGAGCCTTTTCGGCAGGCGCCGGCTTAGCCGTTACCTCAAGGGGCTCACCCTTTTCGTATTTGTCCGCCAACGACAAAAGGCCATCCTCGACCGTCGCTTTGAGCGGGCTATCCGGATATTCCCGCAGGAACTGCGCCATGTACTTTGCTGCGTCCTGCTGATGTCCGGCTTTGTAGTGCGCCCTCGCCAGCCAGAAGATAGCCATGTCCTTGAGCGGTGTGTCAGGATACTTCTTGAGAAGTACTGACATACTGTCAATGGCGGTCTTGTATTCCTTTTTCTGATAGGCATTGAATCCTGAGATAAAGATCTGGGAATCTTCTGAATCAAGAGCAAGGACGGGCGCCGGTACTGTGAGCGCAACCAAAAGCAGGACAACGAGGATCTTTGACAATGAAGCACGGAAAATATTATAAAAATGCACGTGTGAACCTTTCCGAGCGATAGGGTATAAAGCGTTGAACGTGTCGGAAAGTATCACTATAGACAACTATTGTCAACGCAGAATGGCGGGTTTGACACCCGTTTCGAGCCCCATTTCACGGCGTTTTTGCCGTATTTGCCTCATCCCCGCGCACATGAGTTTTCCCTTTACCTCGTAAGGGATTTCAGCTACAGATTTACCCCTAAGTGCAATTCGTGGTTCACAACATAGAGTTAAAATGACGCGACTGATAATAACCGGTGTATTTTCCGCCCTCTTCTTCAGCAGTACCTTCGTCCTGAACCGGGCTATGAGCCTGCAGGGAGGGCACTGGCTCTGGAGTGCAAGCCTCCGATACTTTTACATGTTCGTCATGTTGAGCGCCTGGCTGATGATTACCGGGAAGTCGCGCCTGCTTCGCGAGGTGTTCACCACCTACCGGGATAACTGGCGCTTCTGGACCGTTGCAGGAAGTACCGGGTTCGGCCTTTTTTACTCCCTGCTCACCTTCAGTTCGTCCTTTGCCCCCGGTTGGGTGGTCGCCACCACCTGGCAATCGACCATTCTGGCCACGCCCCTGGTGCTGCTCGTTTTCCGCAAGCGGGTACCGATGCGGGGCATCCTCTTCACGCTCCTAATCTTCACCGGCATCGTCCTTGTCACCTGCGAGCAGGCAAACGCCGCGTCGTTGAGGGAAACCATGCTCGGGATCCTGCCGGTCCTCGCCGCCGCCTTCGCCTACCCCCTCGGCAACCAGATGGTGTGGGAGGCCCGGCACGGGAGCATCGGCACCAAGCCGGGCGTGGAGGGGGGAGTGCTCGACAGCAGCATCGGCCGGGTCTTGATCATGGTGGTAGGGTCCCTCCCCTTCTGGGTGGTGCTGACCGTCGTACTGCGGCCTCCCCCGCCGACCGGGGGGCAACTGGTCAACACCGCCATCGTTGCTGTGTTTTCCGGCGTCATCGCCACGACGCTTTTCTACAAGGCGCGGCACTTGGCGCGGACCCCCTTGGAGCTGTCGGCAGTCGACGCAACCCAGGCCATGGAGGTGGTCTTTTCGCTTTTGGGGGAGATCGTTTTTCTCGGGGGCGCCTGGCCGGGCTACTCGGGGACCGCGGGGGTGGCGCTGTCGCTATTGGGGCTCGTGCTCTACGTGAGGTCCCAGGCAGCCGCCGATTAAGACAGCGCCCTCCGGAGGATTGACACCTCATCCGTTGTTGGCTACAGTCGCGTCCGTCGCACCTTTTTTTGTGTAAATCGATAAAACGGAGGAAAGGCTTATGAGCAGCAAACCGACCAGGGAAGCAACCTGGGAACTGATCAAGGAGTACCTGCCCAGCGACCAGATGCAGAGGCATTCGCTGTCCGTCGAGGCTGTGATGCGGCACCTCGCCAAGAAACATGGGGAAGACGAGGAGATGTGGGGTGTGATCGGGCTGGCGCACGACATCGATTATGAGCGCTACCCGGACCAGCACTGCCACCGGGCCCCGGAGATCCTCAGGGAAGCGGGTTGGCCCGAGGAGTACATACGCGCCGTCGTCTCCCACGGCTGGGGGATCTGCAGCGACGTCGAGCCGCTCTCCCTTTTGGAGAAGACTCTTTTCACCATAGACGAATTGACCGGGCTCGTGGCTGCCTCGGCGCTCGTGCGGCCGTCCAAGAGCATCCTGGACCTCCCGGTGAAGAGCGTCACCAAGAAGTGGAAGGACAAGGCTTTTGCCGCCGGCGCCGACCGCTCCGTCATCGAGAAGGGGGCTGCCATGATCGGCGTCGAGCTTCCCGAACTGATCTCCGACACCATCGAGGGGATGCGCACCGAAGCCGAAGCCATCGGGCTGAAAGGGAACCTGTAGGCCCAGGAAAGGAGGCAGAGATGAGCCCATCGTTTCGCCCGCGCGGGCCTAAGAGCGTTGAGCCCAAGAGCGCCGAGGAGATAGACGAGCTGGTCCGCAAGATGCGCGGAGAGCAGCAGCGCCCCGACAACTACCGGGAGCGCTCGCTCAAGCTGCACGGCTGGATCTGCGCCAAGTGCGGGAGGGAGTTCGAGCTTGCCAACCTGCACCTTTTGACCGTGCACCACAAAGACGGCAACCACAACTACAACCCGCCGGATGGAAGCAACTGGGAGAACCTCTGCGTCTACTGTCACGACGACGAGCACAGCCGCACCATCCTCGCCGACTACCTCGAGGGGAAGGAGAAGAAACCCTGAGACCGCTCACAAGGAGAACTTCTGGGAAAATCTGACTTTGGTTTTCTCAGATTTTCTCCGTGGCTAAAGGTTTTGAAGTCCTCAGAAGTCCTCCTTGCCAATGGTTTGTTTGAAGTTTGACAAACTCCCGCCTCACCACCTACAATACCCCGTTAATGTGCAGGGCTTGGCCCCATCTCTCATCTCCCAAAAGGAACCTCCAGACATGCTGCACCTGAAGAAACTCTCCAAGGATTTCGCGGGCAAACCGCTTTTCACCGAGATCAGCTGGCACCTGAAAAAGGGCGAGCGCGTGGGCCTGGTCGGCGAGAACGGCGCCGGCAAATCGACCTTGATGCGCATCATCGCGGGCGAGGTGGAAAGCACCAGCGGCGAGATACAGATAGCGCGCGGCGGAACGGTAGGCTACCTCCCCCAGGATGGGATCGTGGCCAAGGGACAGCCTCTCTTCGCCGAGGTGATGACGGCGCTCTCCGAACTGCAGGATATAGAGAGGGAGATTGCGCAGCTCACGGCGCGCCTGGAGCGCGAGTCCCACGACGCCCCGGGACACGACCAGCTGCTCGACCGCTTCGGTCACCTCCAAGAGGAGTTTCGCCTCAAGGGGGGCTATTCGATGGAGAGCGAGGTGGGGAACGTCCTCACCGGCCTCGGCTTCTCCCCCGCCGACTGGGAGAAGGAGTGCGGCGAGTTCTCCGGGGGCTGGCAGATGCGCATCGCGCTGGCGAAGCTGCTCTTGAAGAAACCGAACGTGCTTCTTCTGGACGAGCCGACCAACCACTTGGACATCGAGGCGCGCAACTGGCTCGAAGGGTACCTGCAGGGCTACCCGTACTCGGTCATGCTGGTCTCCCATGACCGCTTCTTCCTGGACCAGGTCTGCTCGCGCATAGCCGAGGTCTGGAACCACGACATCTCCGACTACCACTGCAACTACAGCCGCTATCTGGTGCTTAGGGAGGAGCGGGTCTCGGCGCTCAGGGACGCGAAAAAGCGCCAGGACGAGGAGGTGGAGAAGATCGAGGATTTCATCTCCCGCTTCCGCTACAAGACCGACAAGGCGGCGCTGGTGCAGTCGCGCATCAAGCAGCTGGAGAAGATCGAACGGATCGTGCTGCCGCCGGAGAGAAAGAAGATCCGCTTCAGCTTCCCCACCCCTCCCAAGAGCGGCAAGACCGTGATGGAGTTGACCAACGTCACCAAGGCCTACGGCAGCAACGTGGTCCTGAACGGCATCGACCTCACCGTGGAGAGCGGCGAGAGGATCGCGCTCGTCGGGCACAACGGGGCAGGCAAGTCGACCCTGATGCGGGTGCTGGCAAGCGCCGACGTGAGCTCGGGGAGTGTTAAGGACGGGCACAACGTGATCAAGGACTACTTCGCACAGGACCAGGCGCAGGAGCTCGAGGCCTCCAGGAGCGCCTACGACGAACTCCTGGCGGACGCCCCGTTCGACATGGTGCCGCAGCTGCGCGACATCCTTGGTGCCTTTCTCTTTTCCGGCGACGACATCCACAAGAAGGTCGGGGTCCTCTCCGGCGGGGAAAGAAACCGCCTGGCGCTCGCCAAGCTGCTCCTGCGCCCCTCCAACCTGCTCCTCATGGACGAACCGACCAACCACCTCGACCTCTTCAGCAAGGAAGTGCTCCTGGAGGCGCTCAAGAATTTCCCCGGCACCGTGGTCTTCGTCTCCCACGACCGCCACTTCATTGACGGCCTCGCCACCAGGGTGGTCGAGGTCGGCGGGGGGAAGCTGGAAAGCTTCTACGGCGACTACGAATACTACCTGGAGAAGACCTCCGGGATGGCTCCGGCATCGGCTCCCGACGGCGGAGGGCGCCTCACCCCGTCCCCAGTCGAAATGAAGATGACCGACTTCGCCGACGCCGGCGCCGGTGGGGACCGGCTGTCGCGGCAGCAGCAACGCGAGCAGGACAAGCAGCGCCAGAAGGAAGAGCGTGCCCGCGAGCGCAAGCAGGCGGAGCTGGAACAGAAGATCGCCGCGAAGGAGGGGGAACTGGCCGAACTGGAGCAGGCGATGGCCGCGCCGGAGTTCTTCTCGGACCATGAAGCGGCGCGGGTGGCGGGCGAGCGGCACGCCCTGCTGACCGATGAGATCGCCTCGCTGTACCAGGCTTGGGAGGCGGCGTAAACGGCGCTTGCGGTTGACAGGGCAAAGGGTTCCAGTACTCTATTAAAGTTTCAAAAACCCTAACAAAAGCACCTGGAAACCGCCATGACAGAGAACATCACCATTAATATGCCGGAGATTGTCCCGCTCTACCCGTTGCGGGAGATCATCGCCTTCCCGTACATGGTCTTCACCATCTTCCTGAAGCAGGAGGACATGCCTCCCTTCGAGGAGGCGGTGCTGTTCAACAACCTGGTGGCACTGGTCAAGCTGCGGGAAGAGCCGACCGGGGAGCTGTTCCCGGCGCTACACGAGATCGGCACGCTCTGCAAGGTGATGCAGATCAACAAGCTCGCCGGCGGCGGAGCCAAGGTCGTGCTGGAAGGGGTGATCAGGGTCCGGTTGCTGGCCATCGTGCAGCAGACGCCGGTGGCGCTCTCCCGGCTGGAGCCGGTGCGCGAATTCGCAGAGAAGTCCATGGTTTCCGAGGCGCTCGTCGGGAGCCTCAACGCGCTTTTGAAGATCGCCCTCTCCTACGGCCGCCCCCTTCCCGATGACGTGATGAAGATGATCGACTTCATCGACAACCCGGCGCGCCTATCCGACCTGGTGGCTCTCTACCTTAACCTCCCCATCGACGAACTGCAAAAACTCCTCGAAACCATAGATCCCCTGGAGCGGCTGAAAAAGGTCTACATGCACCTGACCAACGAGGTACAGCGCCTGCAGATCAAGGGCGAGGTGCAGGCCGAGGTCACCAAGAAGGTTGGGAAAAGCCAGAAGGAATTCCTGCTGCGCGAGCAGATGAAGCAGATCCAGGAGGAGCTGGGGGAGGAGGACTCCCGGCTGGGCGAGACGAACGAACTGAGGTCGAAGGTCGAAAGCGCGCATATGCCCGAAGACGTGCGCAAGATCGCTGAAAAGGAGATGCGCAGGCTGGAGCGGATCAACCCGGCCTCCCCCGAGTACACCGTCTCCCGCACCTACCTCGACTACCTGACCACCATCCCCTGGCAGATCAGCACCCCGGACAACCGCGACATCAACCAGGCCGAGACCGTCCTCAACGAGGATCACTACGACCTGAAAAAGGTGAAGGAACGCATCCTCGAGTATCTGGCGGTGCGGTCGCTAAAGGACAAGATGAAGGGACCGATCCTCTGCTTCGTGGGCCCTCCGGGCGTCGGCAAGACCAGCCTCGGCAAGTCCATCGCACGGACCCTGGGGCGCAAGTTCATCAGAATCTCTCTGGGTGGCATGCGCGACGAGGCGGAGATCAGGGGGCACCGGCGCACCTACATCGGCGCCCTTCCTGGACGCATCATCCAGGAGATCAACCGGGCGGGCTCCAACAACCCTGTCTTCATGCTGGATGAGGTGGACAAGATCGGCGCGGATTTCCGCGGAGACCCGGCGAGCGCGCTCCTCGAGGTGCTCGACCCCGAGCAGAACTTCTCCTTCACGGACCACTACCTGGACGTCCCATTCGACCTTACCAACGTGATGTTCATCACCACGGCAAACCAGCTCGACCCCATCCCCGCTCCGCTCAAGGACAGGATGGAGGTAATCACCCTCTCCGGCTACACCGACGAGGAGAAGCTGAACATCGCCAAGACCTACCTGGTCGCGCGCGAGGTCGAGGAGAACGGGCTCGCCAGCATGGCACCCCGGTTCACCGACGAGGCCATCTACCGGGTCACCCACGACTACACCCGCGAGGCCGGGGTCAGGAACCTCCAGCGCAACATCGCCTCGATCTGCCGCAAGATCGCCAAGGAAGTGGCTCAAGGGAAGAAGGTGCGCGCCATGGTCGATCCGGACACCGTCTCGGAGCTTTTGGGGGCGCCGAAGTTCTTCGACGAGGTCGCCTCCGAGAAGGACCGGGTCGGCGTGGCGACGGGGCTTGCCTGGACCGAGAGCGGTGGGGACATCATCTTCGTGGAAGCGACCAAGATGAAGGGGAAAGAGGATCTGATCCTCACCGGCTCGCTGGGCGAGGTGATGAAGGAGTCGGTTCGGGCCGCCCTTTCCTTCGTCAAGGCCAACTGCGCCGAGCTCGGCATCGACAAGAAGATGTTCGACGAGACCACGCTGCACATCCACGTCCCGGCAGGGAGCATCCCCAAGGACGGCCCTTCGGCCGGGATCACCATGGCGACCGCCATCGTCTCGCTCTTCTCCGGACGCGCCGCGAGAAGGGACGTGGCGATGACCGGCGAGATGAGCCTCACCGGGCGGGTCCTCGCCATCGGCGGGCTCAAGGAGAAGGTTCTGGCCGCGCGGCGCGCCGGGGTGAAGAAGGTCCTGGCTCCGGCCAAGAACAAGAAGGACCTCGAGGACATCCCCGAGAACGTGAAGAAGGAGCTGGAATTCTTCTTCGTAGAGGATATCCGCGAGGTGTTCGTGCAGGCTCTCAACCCGGCCTCCCCTGCCCCTACCCCCGCCGCTGCTGCCCGTACTCCGGCGGGAGCGCCGCCGCCACAGTGACTCGATCTCCCCCCTCCCCGCGCCAGCGGGCGAAGGGGGGATTCCCCGCCGTAGCCGAATCCCTTTCACTCCCCCGTCCCAACACAGCCCCTCCCCCTTGCGCTTCAACAGGACTAATGTTATCTTTTTGTTCGCTTCACATTAAACGGACCAAGCTGAGGTAGTCATGAAGACCATATCAAGATGCGTCGTCGTTCTCGTCATTGTCGCCGGCGCCGCCACCAGCTTCGCACAGGGGCTCGCGGAGCGGGTGCAGGAACATACCCTGAAAAACGGAATGAAGCTCCTCATGGTGGAGCGTCACACCTCCCCCACCGTCGCGGCCTGGATCCGTTTCAGGGTGGGGAGCGTGGACGAGCGAAGCGACGAGCGAGGCCTTGCCCACCTTCTGGAACACATGCTGTTCAAGGGGACCAAGACGCTCGGCACCCGGGACTACGCGGCGGAAAAGCCGGTTCTGGACCGGATCGAGGCCACGGCCCAGAAGCTGATGGCGGAAAAGATCAAGAGGGACCTGGCGGACCCCAAGCGGGTCGAGGAGCTGACCGCTGAGCTTGCGCGCCTGGAGAAGGAGGCGGAGAAGTACGTGGTGAAGGAGGAGTTCGCCGATATCTACTCCCGAAACGGCGGGGCGGGCTACAACGCCTTCACCAGCAAGGACGGGACCACCTACCTGATCAACCTCCCCTCCAACAAGCTGGAGCTCTGGGCCGCGATCGAGAGCGACCGGATGCAGAACGCGGTGCTCAGGGAGTTCTACACCGAGAGGAACGTGGTGATGGAGGAGCGGCGGCGCTCTTATGACGCGGAACCGGAGGGGAAACTCTGGGAGACCTTTCTCGCCGACGCCTTCAACGCTCATCCCAACGGGCAGCCGACCATCGGCTGGATGTCGGACATCGAGAACCTGACCCGGACCAAGGCGGAGAACTTCCTGCACAAGTACTACGCCCCCAACAACGCCATCATCGCGCTCGTGGGAGATATCGATCCCCAGAAGGCAGTCGCGCTGGTGGAGAAGTACTTCGGGGAGATCCCCCCCGGGACGCCGGTCCCGCCGGTTGCCGTGGTGGAGCCGGAGCAGGCGGGAGAGAAGCGGACCGAGGTGGTCGGGGACGCCGAGCCGGAGCTGATGATCGGCTTCCACAAGCCGACCCTTCCCGCCCCGGACGACTACGTGTTCGACGTGATCGACATGCTTTTGACCGACGGCCGCACCTCCAGGCTTTACAAGAAGCTGGTGCTGGAGAAGAAGCTCGCCACCTCGGTCTCCTCGTTCGGCGCACCCGGAAGCCGCTACCCGAATCTCTTCATCATCAACGCCACCCCCAGGGCGCCGCACACCGTGGCCGAGGTCGAGGCGGCGATCTACGAGGAGCTGGAGCGGCTGAAGACTGAGCCGATGACCAAGACGGAGCTGCAGCAGATCCTGAACCACCTGGAATTCGAGGAATCGCGCCAGATGGCGTCAAACGGCGGACTGGCCAGAAACCTCACCGAGTACGAGGCGATCGCCGGCACCTGGCGCTATCTGATCGAGCATCGCCAGAAGGTGGCACAGATCACCTCCGAGGACGTGATGCGGGTGTCGAAACAGTACTTCACCCGCGAGAACAGGACCGTGGGCTTCATCACCCCGAAAGCACAGTAACGACAGAGCCACTGCAATTCGACAAGGGGACCATAAGTAATGATTCCAATCAGGTTGTTTAACAAGAAAAGCCAGGCGAAGTTGACCCTCTTCGCAATACTGCTGGCCTTCATCGCCGGCTGCGGCACGATGCAGACAGGCGCGGCGAAAACCGTCACACCCGAGATGCAGCAGCTGGCCCAGCCGCGCGACATGAGCTTCCCCCCGCTTGACTTCCAGCTTCCAAAGAGCGACCGGGTCCAGCTCAAAAACGGGATGGTCGTCTACCTTTTGCAGGACCGCGAACTCCCAATCGTGAACCTGACCGCATACCTGAACGCGGGGGGCATCTACGAGCCCAAGGATAAGGTGGGGCTTGCCGCCCTGACCGGCGCGGTGCTGAGAAGCGGCGGGACGCTTAAGACCCCGCCCGAGAAGCTGGACCGCGAGTTGGAGTTCATGGCCTCCTCCATCGAGTCCGCTATCAACTCCGACCACGCCGGGGTTTCCTTCACGACACTGACCAAGAACCTGGACAAGACCCTGGCGCTTTTCGCCGAGGTCCTGAAAGAGCCGGCGTTCGATCCGGCGCGGGTCGAGATCGCCAAGGGGAATGCCCTTGAAGGGATCCGCCGGCAAAACGACGACCCGAAGGAGATCGCAGGGCGCGAACTGGCGCGGGCCATCTACGGAGATCACCCGCTGGGTCGCATACCCACCGTCGCCACGGTGAAGGCCATCACCCGCGAGGACATGGTCGAGTTCCAGAAGCGCTACTTCTACCCCGCCAACCTGATAGTCGCCGTCTCCGGAGACTTCGACCGGGAGAAGCTGCTGCAAAGCCTGGAAACGCTCTTCGCGGACTGGCCCAACCAGACTAAGCCTTTCCCGCCGGTACCCAAGCCTTCCGAGGAACTCACCCCCGCGGTTTTGCACGTGCAAAAGGACGTGAACCAGTCGGTGATCCGGATGGGGCACCTGGGCATCGACAAGAACAACCCCGATCTCTACGCGATCAAGGTGATGGACTACATCCTGGGGGGAGGTTTCACCTCCAGGCTCACCCAGGAGATCCGCTCGAACCAGGGGCTCGCCTACAACGTCGACAGCTACTTCGAGGTGGGGCGGCGCTTCAAGGGGTCCTTCGTGGCCGAGACCGAGACCAAGTCAGAATCGACCGCCAAGACCATCAAGCTCCTCGATTCCATCATAACCGGGATGACCAAGGCGGAGGTCTCTGACGAGGAGCTGAAGCTCGCGAAAGACTCGATCATCAACTCCTTCATCTTCGGGTTCGAGCGGAGCAGCGCGGTGGTGAACCAGCAGGCGAGGCTCGAGTTCTACGGCTACCCGAAGGGGTACCTGGAGAATTACCGCGACAACATCGCCCGCGTCACCCGCGCGGACGTGCTGAGGGTGGCGAGACAGTACCTGCTCCCTGACGCCATGAAACTAGTGGTGGTAGGAAATGAGAAGAAATTCGACCAGCCTCTCTCCCAATTCGGGAAGGTGCAGGAAATAAAGCTCAACAACAACAAATAGGAGGCGACAATGGCAAATTGGAAATGCAAAAGCTGCGGGTACACCAAGGAAGGAAGATGCAAGCCCCAGAAGTGCCCCCAGTGCCAGGAGAAAGGGAACTTCGAGAAAGAGGAGTAATCCGGATTATCCGTAAAAAAACCAAAAACAAAAGGGCCAGGCGATTCTGCCTGGCCCTTTTTGCGTTACCAGTGCGGCGAGCAGCTCGCCTTGGCGCCGCCCTCACCCCAGCCCATCTCCCACCGGGCGAGTGGGTCCGCCCCTTGGACCCGCTGGACGACAGGGGCCGCCCACGACTACTCGCCGCTGAACACCGGCGTCCTTTTTTCCAAAAACGCCTTGATCCCCTCCGCGTAGTCCTTGCTGTCGTACACGGTGCGGCGCAGCCCCTGCACCCTCTCGAAGGTGAGCGGTGAAAGCGGGTGGGCGCTCGCCAAGAGCCGGATCTGCTCCTTGATCACCCCGATGCTGAGCGGGCTGTTCCTGGTGATCTTGCCGGCCATGGCATAGGTGAATTCCTCGAGCTGTTCGCTCTCCACGAGATGGTTCAAAAGCCCCGCCCGAACCGCCTCCTCCGCAGAGAGCGGCTCGGCGGTGAAGAACATCTCCTTGGCGAAGTTGACCCCCATGATGTTCATGAAGTGCAGGATCCCCGAGACGTTGTAGGGAACCCCGATCTTTGCCGGTGTCATGCAGAAGGTGGAACTGTGGCAACCGATCAGGATGTCGCAGGAAAGGGCCAGGTCACAGGCCCCTCCCCAGACGCTTCCCTCTATCATGGCGATCACCGGTATGGGGAGGGACTGGATCGACCTCAAGACTGTGACCAGCGGGTCGTGGTACGAAAGCGGGTCGCGGCCGGGCATGGGCAGCTCGTGCACGTCGTGCCCTGCCGACCAGACCTTGGACCCCTTGGGCGCCCGGATCACCAGCACCCGCATCTTCCCCTTCTGCAGCGCGCCGATCGACTGCAGCATTTCGCTGATCAGCGTCCCGCTCAAGACGTTTCTGTGGTCCGGATCGTTGAACGTGATGGTCCCGATATTGTCCTGCAACTGGGTACTGATGACCGCCATGGTTTCCCCCTCCGCGTTGATATCCCCGTTAGATAGGACGCCCCGCGATGATCCAGCGCCAGCCTTAGATTTTATCAGGTCAATCCGAAAAATCAGGAAGTGGAGCCCAACAATTTAATTAGCTCATCGAGCCGGTACCCTGACGCCGCGGCGCTCTCCTTGAGCAGCCCGTGCAGCGCGAGATCCTCGTCCAGCTTTAGGAACCAGTCGAGCAGGAGCTCGAAGCGCTCCTTGTTGAACCACTGCACCCCGGCGCTTTCGTGCAGGTAGATGAACCCGGCCGCCGATGGATCGGAGAAAAGCGCCGCGCAGCTCTTCACAGCGCCCAGCTCACGGCAGCGCGAGAAGAAGCGGTCATGACGCAATAGCACCCGCAGAAGTTTCCCGTAGGCGTCCGGCGAGAGGGCGGCCTCCTCTTCCGGCTCGGCCGCGGGAAGCGCGTGGAAGGCGTGGACCACCGGGCGCACAAGGCCGAGCGCGTCCACCACCTCCTCCGACTCCTCGTTCAGGAGATCGCCGATCCGGTGCAGGGCGAGATAGGCGCAAAGGAGCAGCCAGTCCGCGATGGGACGAGCGGCTTCCGGCGGTTCCCTCCGCAGCGCGTCGCCCGCTTCGGTTCCGAAGGAGGCCACAAGCAGGCGCTGCACCTTTTCCGGGGCCTGCGGCGCGACCGCCTTGAAGAACGCTGCTAGAAGGGGCTCAAGGGGGGTAAGGAGCGTCTGAGCGGTTGCACCCGGCTCCTTAGCGGCAGCGGCCGCCTTGGTCAAAAGGGACTGCAGCGCGGCGTGGGCCTGGGCGTAGCGCACCTGTTTCACTTCCTCCTCGATGCTCTCCACCCCCGCTCCGTTCATGCGGTAGCAGAGGGCGCCCCAGGTCCCGAACTCGTCGTCGTAGATCTCCTCGAAGTCGAGGAAGGCGTGGTACTCGTACCCCCCCATCTCCACGTAGAGCCCCTGGTCGCAGAGGTCGCGGCCGTTTCTCAGGTAGCTGAGCCCCGAGGCGTAATCGCGGAAGGAGTAGTAATGACGACCGTCCCCCTTGAAGCCGAGCGCCTCCCCCAGGGTGGTCTGGACCAGTGAGGTCCCACCTGCCGCGTTCTTCCGGAGCACGGCGCACGAGCTCCTGATCCACCCGGCGGTGGAGGCGAAGGCGTTGTGGAACAGGATAAGCCCGCGCTCGCCGTCGTTGCAGTTTGAGTAGGCGAAGACGTTCTCGTTCACGCTGCTGCCGCTGAAAAAATCGTACAGGGTGAACTGCTCGCTCCCGGAGAAGATGTGGCGCCTGCGCATGAGCGGGAAGATGTCGCTCTCGTGGCGGGCCACCAGGTGCTCGTCCACCGGCTCGTCCCAATAGGCCCGCTTGTACTCCATGCCGTACTTCTCGTGGAACCCCTCGATCTGCCCGTGCCCGACCATGGGGAGCCCCGGCATGGTGACCAGGAGCACCGTGGCGCCGAAGTACTTCCCTTCCTTGCCGAACTGCTCCACCGCCGTGCGCTCGTCGGGATTGTTCATGAAGTTGACGAAGCGCTTCAGGATCTCCGGCTCGAACTCCAGCACGTTCTTCACCGTCTGCCGGTACTTGGCGTTCTCCTCCATCTTCAGCATGTTCATGAAGGCGCTGTTGTAGACCCGGTGCATGCCGAGGGTCCGCACGAAGTACCCCTCCATGAGCCAGAAAGCCTCGGCCAGAAGGAGCGTGTCGGGGGCCTCTACCGCGACCCGGTCCACCACCTCGCGCCAGAACTCGACCGGGAACACCTGGTCGAAGCTCGGGCGGTCCATGCCGTGCTCCGCCCTGGAGGGGACGCCGGAGCCGTGGCCTGGAAGCGGGAACCACAGGCGCTGGTAGTGCTTTTTGGCCAGGGTCATCGCCGCGTCGAAACGGATGATGGGGAACTGGCGCGCCACGTGGAGGATGGTTCCTATCACCGCCTCGCGCACCTCCGGGATCAGGTAGTTCAGCTGCGCCGTGTCGTTCCAGGGGGTGCTGGTGCCGTCATTGCCGTGGTAGATGTAGCGCACCCTGCCGTTGCCGCGGTCGAGATGCTTGAAAACGACCGCCGCGTCGCGCTTGTCCCAGTAGCCGTCCTCGATGAAGAGACCGATGCGGCCGTCGGGGGAGAGGTCGGGGCCGTTGAACTGGTAGTCGGGATAGGGGGGGTAGTCGAGCTGGATGAACCAGTCGGGGTGCTCCACGGTCCACTTGGAGTAGAGGCCGGTGTGGTTGGGGACCATGTCGCTCGCAAGCCTGATGCCGCGCGCGGCGCAGCGCTGCCTCAGGTTGTCCAGGGCCCATTCCCCCCCGAGGTCGTGGGCGATCACGTAGTCGTAGAGCGAGTAGGCCGAGGAGATCGCCTCCTGGTTCCCCGAGATGCGCTTGATGGTCTGGGAGGCGGGGGAGCGCTCCCAGATGCCGATCAGCCACAGGGCCGAGAAGCCGTAGCGCGCCAGCCGGTCCAGCTCAGCGTCCGGGATCTGGTCCAGGGTGCGCACCTCGGTCTGGTAGGTCTTAGCCAGCTGACCCAGCCAGACGTAGACCATCTTCGCGATCATCACCACGTTGGCCATCCAGTCGGCGTCCCGGGAAAAGCGCTCGTACTCCGGGTACTCGTCGCCGCCGCGCTGCGCGTTCCTGCCGAACTTGAGCACTTTCGGCTCGCCGGGGCCGCCGAAGAAGGCGCGCCCCTCCTGGGAGACGATGTCGAGGGCAGTCACCAGCTCGCCCAGGAGCTCCTGCGGCAAAAAGGAAGACCATTTGTCCCTGATGTAGGCGATCTGGCCGGCGAGGGAGTCAGGGGAGGCCTTCAGCGGCGCGCGCAGAAGCTCCGGGAGCGTGATGCCCACCGGCTCAAAGGGGGGGGCCTTGGCCAGGCGGCGGTCAAGTTCCAGGGTAACCGCGAGGTACGGGGAGGAGGAGGCGAGCTCGGACGCGTCGAAGATGCGCCGGAACTGGTTCAAGGCCCGGTTCTCCCCGTTCAGGAGCATGAGGAGCAGCTCCGCGGTCAGAGCCTGGCGGAGCGCCAGGTCGTCTCCGTCCTCCGCGAGATGCCCTTCAGGGGTCTGGTTCCCCAGGACCATCTGCCGGGAGGGGAAGAGCTCCATGAAACGGTAAAGGGCACGGCCGGCTTCTCCCGAGAACTCGGGGTAGCCCGCCTCCGCCATCAGCGCCGTCAGTACGCCCGGCTGCTGTTTGGAGCAGTACTGGCCGAGCACGTAACGGTAGACCCGGCTCAGGATAGAGTAGAGGTGCAAAAGGCCGGGCTGGACCGGTGTTTCCTGCGGAGCCAGCCGTCGGTTCAGCTTGGCCGCGATGCGCCTGGCGTAGATGATGCCGGGCACATCCCCCAGCTCCTCGAACAGGGCGCGCAGCTCTATCCTTTCGCCGCAGTCTGCCGAGATCTGTATCTGGAAGGGGAAGTAGTCGGGGTTAATAAACCTCTGCTTCATCGGACACCTCGTGGCCTCAGTATGGTAGTGGTCGGGTCCCGGCCAGGCGGGACAGTCAGATATGATACATTGGAATACCCGGACTGTCTTTAAAAAAAATATTATTAAATTATAGAAATGTATAATGTCGCTCCTTTCCGTTCAGGGATTTGCCCTTGACACAGTTGGAGATTTCCCCTAAACCTAGTCTCTGAATCAGCAATACCCCGTTTTTACATAGGATAAGCGCCATCGTACCTTCCAGCCTGACAAACGCCCTCAAGACGCACCGCAAGTTGCTCATTGTGTTGCTTGTTACAGTCGTACTGCTGCCCGCCTCCCGTTTCGCCCTGTTCCTGTCCCTGCCGGCAGGCGACGGCAGACGGGCTGAAATCGTCGAACTCGGCAAGGGGCGCCCTCTGCGCGCCGTGGCGCAGGAGCTGGAGCGCCGTGGCATCCTTTCCAGCGGCCGGCTCTTCACGCTGTACGCCCGCCTCATGGGGGGGGACTCCCGTGTCAAGGCCGGGTTCTACCTTTTCGACGACGGGATGCGGCCGGGCCGGATCCTCTCCATGATGCTCACAGGGGAGATCTACCAGCGCCTCTTCGCGCTCCCGCAGGGGTATTCGAGCTTCCAGGCGGCCGAGATGCTGGAGAAACGCGGCATCTTCACGAAGGAAAAATTCCTAGCGGCCTGCCGCGACGGCGCGATGCTTTCCGAACTGGGCATTCAGGCTCCCAGCGCCGAGGGGTACCTCTTTCCCGGCAGCTACAACATCCTTCCCGGAAAAACGGAGCAGGAGGTGGTGCGCGAGATGATCCTGCGGCAGCAGAAGTACCTAAAGGACGAGGTGAGAGACCGTTTGAAGGTCCGCGGGCTTACGGAGAACGAACTTTTGACCCTTGCCTCCATGGTGGAAAAGGAAGCGGTACTGCCGGCGGAGAAGCCGCTGATCGCCGCCGTGTTCCAGAACCGGCTCAAGCTCGGGATGCGGCTGCAAAGCGACCCTACGGCACTTTACGGCGTGCGCGCCTTCGCCGGGAAGGTTTCCCGCGACGACATCATGAAGCAGACCCCATACAACACCTACCAGATACCCGCACTCCCCCCGGGCCCGATCGGCAACCCCGGCAAGGATGCCATCGAAGCCGTGCTGGACCCGCCCACCGTCCCCTACCTCTACTTCGTGGGTCGCGGCGACGGCAGCCATCAGTTCTCGCGGGATCTTGCTTCCCACAACTATGCGGTGAACAAGTACCTGAAGGCGCCGGCTGCGGCCCAGAGAGGGACCAGGTGAAGCGGCGCATCCTTCTGGTCGAGGACAACGCCCGCTTGGCCGGGATGCTGCAAACCTTCCTCGAATCGCTCGGCCACGAGGTGCGCAGCTTGGCGGACGCCGAAGGTGCGCTTCTTCTCTTGGGCCAGGAAAAGATCGACCTGCTGGTCCTGGACCTGAAACTGGGCGCCATGAACGGGGTGGAACTGCTGCAGCGGGTGCGCAGGAACCCGGAGCTGAAGGAGCTCCCGGTGATCATCATGACCGGCGTCTTCCGCGGCGAGGGTTACGCCCGGGCAGCCGCCAAACTCGGGGTGAAGGCCTACCTGGAAAAACCTTTCGGAAAAGAGGCGTTTCTGGAGGCGGTAAAGGGAGCTCTCGCCCCGCCGCCTGTCAAAAGGGAGTTGTTCTCCATGCTTCTCGACCTCTACCATAACGGCAAAAGCGGCGTGCTCCAGCTGGGAGGGGGAACGCGCGTCGTCCTTCTCGCCGGCGAGCCCGCCTCGTTCTCCTCACCGCGGTTCGTCCCGTTCCTGGTGGCGGAGGGGCACCTTCTGCGCAGCGACCTGGAGAAATACCCTCTCAGCCGCCCGGGCAAGCTGCCGCTTTGCGAGGCTGGCCTTTTGAGCTACGACGAACTGCAGGAGCAATCGCGCCTGTTCCTCTCCCGGATCCTGATCGAGGCGGTGCTGCAGAACCAGCCACCGCAATTTCTCCCGGACCTTGGGGCCATCGAGCCCCCGCTCACCCCTCTTTGTTTGCCGCGCCTGCTCCACCAGGCGGCGAAGCAGGGGAGCGACCGTTTTGCCGCTGGCAGCTTCCTGGAAAAAGCCGCTCCCCTCTACCCCTTGAGAACGCAGCAGTACTACCGCCTGGCGAACCTGCTCGGGCTGGGCCCCGAGGAGATCGGGATACTGGAACAGTTGGGGCAGGGGAAAAAGGTCCGGGAGATTTTCGTCCCTGGGGGAACCGCGCGACAGGCATGGTTCCTCGACTTCCTGGTGCGCATGGGGATGGTCAACCTCGCCCTGGAACCGGGAGAGGACCTCGATACCGGTTTTCCCCAGAAGATGCTCTTCAACCGCCCGATCGAAGAAGTGGTCGAGGTCGAGGTCCAGGCCATGAGCTTCGACGACCTGGTGGACGAGGTTTCAGACTCCATCGACCTCGCTGTGGGCGACACCGGCATGGCCGCGCCGCTTTCGGCAAGCGAGATCGATTTCGAGCAGGAAGTCCAGCGCGATTACGCCGCCATCCAGAACAAAAACTACTACGAGATCTTCGGGCTCACCCAGGGGAACTTCAGCTTCGCGAGCCTGAAGGACTCCTACTTTTCGAAGACGCGCCAGTACTCACCGGAAAAGTTCATGCAGCTTTCCGGCGACACCCTCTCCCGCGCCCAGGACGTCCTTTCCCACTACGCCAACGCCTACAACACACTCTCCAGCGTCATCGCCAAGGAGCGCTACGACGAGATGCTGAACGCCAACGTGATCGGCCTCGCCGGGCGCCAGGACGACGCGCTCCAGGCGCGGATACAGTTCCAGTCCGGAAAGGTCTTCCTGGAGATGGAGGACTACAACAACGCCGAGCGCGCCCTGCAGGACGCCTACACCCTCGACGCCCAGGACTCCCAGACCAGCGCCTACCTCGCCTGGTCCATCTACAAGAACCCCGCCAACCACGGCTCCCAGGTCGCGCTGGAGAAGTGCCGCATGCTGCTCTCCAAGAGCCTGCAGATGGGGCGCAGCGCCGAGGCCTTCGCTTTCCGCGGCTGGATGCTCTTGGACGAAGGTAGGGACGGGCTCGCCGAGGGGGAATTCCAGAAGGCGCTCAAGCTGAACCCGCAGGAGCAGCATGCCCTTGGGGGGATGCGCCTGATCAGGGAGAGGCGCGAAGCCGAGAAGAAGGGGCTTTTCAAGAGGATCTTCGGCTAGCCCACCCTTGTTCCGTCACCGAAATTCGCCGTTCATTGGAAGCCTGCCCTGCGCAGGCTTTTTTTGTTCATGAAAAGCCACCCGCCCCGCCAGCAGCTCCCGATCCCCCCCTACCTCATCGCTCCCCTCATCAGCTGCGAAAGCCCCCTGAGGAACTGCGCATACGCCGAAGGCATGAGAAGGCCACGCCCCTCTTGCCAACCAAATAATTAGCGTGTATTATTTTGCAGTTTTTAATTGGAGGCACCAGCCGGCCCGTTCATTGAAAGCGTGGCGTGGCGGCCCAGGCGATGCCGCGCCCCAACACGCCCTAACAAAAACAAAGGAGGATGTCATGAAGAAGGGGATTTTCCTGACCATGATGCTGATGATGGCCGCCCCGGCCGCGCAGGCCGCGGAACCCGCCGGGAGAGTGATCAAGATCGGCATGGTGAACGACCAGACCGGCGCCAACAAAGGGTCCGGACGTGGGATGAAGGTCGGCGTCGAGGCCTACTTCAAGGCCGTCAACGAGAAGGGTGGGGTCAACGGCAGGAAGCTCGAGCTGGTTGCCGTCGACGACCAGATGGTCACCGACAAGACCATCGACGGGCTCTTGAACCTGATCGAGAAGCAGAAGGTCTTCGCCGTGGTCGGCTCGGTGGGGACTTCCAACTGCGTCGCGAGCCTTCCCGTGGTCAAGGAGTACAAGCTCCCCTACATCAACCCGCGCACCGGCGCAAGCGAGCTGCGCAAGCCGGTGCTGAAAGAGGTGATCCATATCAGGGCGAGCTACCAGCAGGAGGTGGACAAGATCGTCGACCAGCTGGTGCAGCAGGGGGCCAAGCGCTTCTCGGTCTTCTACCAGAACGACGGCCTCGGCACCGACATCCTCACCTCCACCGAGAACGCGGTCAAGCGCCACGGCCTGAGCGTCGTCTCCAAGGGCTCCTTCGAAAGGAGGACCGTAGCGGTCACCGCGGGGCTTGCCAGCATCATGGCGGGGAAACCCGATGCCATCATCGTCGGGGCGGTGTACCAGCCGGGTGCGGAATTCATCAAGCTGGCCAGAAAGGAAGGGGTCACGGCGCATCTGGCCTCCGGCTCCTTCGCCGGCGGCTACAACCTGGTCAAGGCCGCCGGCCCAGCGGCAGAGGGGATCATCATGACCCAGGTGGTGCCGGAGCTGGACGACCTGTCTCTGCCCATCACCAAGGAATGCAGGGAGGCGATCGCGAAGAGCCCGGAGGATGTCGGGTTCAACACGGTGAGCATGGAAGGATGCATGGCCGCAAAATCTATCGTCATGGCGCTGGAGAAGGCAGGGAACCCGCCAACGCAGGCCGCATTCCTCGACGCCTACGAGAGCATGAAGGGGGCCGACATGGGGGGGATCAAGCTGAGCTTCTCCCCCGGCGACCACCAGGGGCAGGACAACGTGTTCCTGCAGGTGGTAAAGGACAGCAAGCTGGTCTCCCTGAAGGCGAAGTAGCTTAAGCCGCAGGCAAGTACCGAGATGGATCCGGGGACCGGTGCCAGGCTCCACAGTCTGGCGCCGGTTTTCGCTGGGACTCGAAATCAATTATCCGGGGGCGTGGCAATGACCGTCAAAAGCAAGCTGCTGGGCAATATCGCGCTGACCATCGTGGGAATCTCAGTCATAGCAGGCATCGGCCTTTTCTCCATCGGCAAGGTGAAGTCGAGCATAGAGATCCTGACCGGCAAGTCGACCCCCTTGCACCTGAAGATGCTGGAACTGCAGCAGACGGTGGAAAAGGTCTCCGCCGACTTCATGCGGCTTGAGATGTCCGCGGAGCCCGCAGAGGTGGCGCGGCTGTCGGAGACCATCACCACCCGGATCAAGCGGATGGAGACCCTGAATGAGGAGATGCTAAAGGGAGGCGCCGCGTCGAGCGGGGTCGACACCGACGTGCTCAGGGAGATCGAGAAGACCGTGGTGCAGGTTGCTTCCCAAAGGCTAAAGGACATGACGCTCTTCAAAAACGAGATCGCGACGGTCAATTCCGAGCTGCAAAAGGCGGAGGCGAGCGTGAGCGGGATGCGCAAGCAGATCAGCCAGATGGGAAACAGCGCGCTGTCGGCCATCAACACCTCGCAGTCGGCTAACCTGCAGGTCAACAGCAGCATCAAGAAGCTCCTCACCCTGCAAAGCCGCCTGAAGGACATCAACATAATCCTTAGCGACCTGGAGCTGGTGAAGAACAAGTTCAAGATCGCCCCCCTGAAGGAGCGGCTCAAGAACACGGTGGAGCTGACCCGGAACATCGAGGTCGACCCCGGGGACAACCCGGCCATCCGGGAGGTGAAGGGGGTCGCCACGGACATCCTGAACCAGATCGGCGCCGAGGAGGGAGGGCTCGTGGCGCTCCGGCTCGAGATGCTGAACAACCCGGAAAAAGCCGATGGGGAAGCCTACGCCAACAAGAGCCGCGAGATCGTGAAGCCTTTGGAGGAGAACAGCAAGAAGATCTTCAACACCATCGACGCCCTGGAGCTGCAGATCGTCAAGGACCGCAACAACGTGGTCTCCTCGCTTTCGTTCCAGAACGCCGCCAACGCGGTGATGGAGGAGGGAAGCAGCATCAGCTCCGACGTAAAGGAGCTGAACGCCGGGGTGCGCCAGATCATGCTCAGTTCCACAGACGCCGAGGTCGCAAGGCTCGCCGCTTCGCTTGCGCAGACCCAGAAGCGGATCGAGGGGAACATCGCTGTGGCGAGGAAGCTCCTGCTGGAAAGCGGACAGAAGGAGCTGGCGCAGAACATAGCGCAGGTCTCCGGAACGGTGCAGCGGGCCGGGGCCTCGATCCGGAAGATAGAGGCCACCAAGCTGGGGGTTATCAGGAGCAACCTCGCCATGCAGAAGGCGCTCGCCTCAGCGCGCGGCATCTCGAAAGAGCAGGCGCAGCGCAGCGAGGAGCAGGTGAAGAGCATCGGCGAGAACCAGCAGCAGATCCTGACCGGGGTGCGCCGCGCCGTGGAAAACGCGACGCTCCTCTCCTTCGTCATGATCGGCGTCTCGCTCGCGGTGGCCCTGGTCTCGCTGCTGATCAGCCTCCGCATCATCGCCTCCATCACCAAGCCGCTGGCGCATGCCAAGCTGGTCACGGCGGAGATCGCCGCTGGGGATCTCACCAAGCGGATCGAGCTCGGATCCAGGGACGAGATCGGCGACATCTGCGGCAGCATCAACAACATCGTGGTCCACTTCCACGAGGTGATCTCGCGGGTGTCGCACAACACGGCCCAGGTCGCCTCCGCCTCGACCGAGCTCTCCTGCGCCGCCGACCAGATGGCCTCGGGAGCCGCTCTCGTTGCGGGACAGGCGGCGACGGTCGCCACCGCCAGCGAGGAGATGGCAGCCACCTCCAACGAGATCGCGCTCAACTGCACCCAGGCCGCGGCAGGCTCGCAGCAGGCCAACGACGCGGCGGTCACCGGGGCCGACGTGGTGAGAGAGACCGTTCAGGGGATGAACCAGATCGCGGTGAAGGTGCGCGAATCGGCGGTGACCATCGACGACCTGGGGAGGAAATCGCAGCAGATAGGCGCCATCGTCAGCACCATCAACGACATAGCCGACCAGACGAACCTTCTCGCCCTGAACGCTGCCATCGAGGCCGCACGCGCAGGCGAGCAGGGGCGCGGCTTCGCCGTGGTGGCCGACGAGGTGCGCGCACTGGCGCAGCGGACCAGCAGCGCCACCAGGGAGATCGGCGAGATGATCAAGGCGGTGCAGCAGCAGACCAGGGGGGCGATCATGGTGATGGAATCCGGGGTGACCCGCGTCGAACAGGGGACGATCGACGCCGCCAAATCGGGAGAGGCGCTGGAGGAGATCCTGCGGCAGATAGGGTCGGTCGCCCTCCAGGTGAACCAGATCGCCACCGCCGCCGAGGAACAGACGGCGACCACAGGCGAGATCAGCCACAACATCCAGAACATCAACGAGGTGGTGCAGGACACGGCGAAGAACGCGCAGGAATCGGCGGCATCGGCGCAGCTTCTCTCGCGCCTGGCCGAGGAGCAGCAGAAGCTCGTGGGGCAGTTCAAGCTGAGCTGAGATGCAAAAAACAGCAGCTTTGAGGTGAATCATGGTCAAGATACTCCTCGAGAACCCGTTGATGCTTCTGCTCATGGTCGCGGCCATAGGCTACCCGTTGGGAAAGATCAAGGTGTACGGCATAACGCTTGGGGTCGGCGCGGTCCTATTCGTCGGGCTTGCCTTCGGCATGCTCCACCCCGACATGAAGGCTCCCGCCATCGTCTACATCATGGGACAGGCGCTCTTCGTCTACACCGTGGGGCTTTCGGCCGGCCCCTCCTTCGTCTCCACCTTCCGCAGAAACGGGGTGATGAACAACCTTCTGGCTGGAGGGGTCCTCTGCGCCTCCGCCGCGCTCTGCGTCGCGCTGCAGAAATACTTCATGCTGAAGCCCGGCATCGCCGCCGGCATCTTCTGCGGCAGCATGACCGCCTCCCCGGCCCTCGGCGGCGCGCTGGAGTCGATCAGGCAGACCGCCCCGGAGGAGCTCCTGGAGACGCTCCTGGCCGAGCCGGTGGTCGGCTTCTCCGTCGCCTACCCTATCGGTGTGATAGGCCTTATGCTCACCATCAACATCTGCCAGAAACTCTGGAAGGTCGACTACCAGGCGGAGTACCGGGAGTTGAGAAAGCCGGAGGAGCGGGCGGCCCTGGTGCACTGCACCATCAAGGTGCAGAAGGTGGTACCGCCGGGCGCAACCGTTCAGGAATTGAACGAGGCGCAGGAGTGCAACGTGATCTTCAGCCGGATAAAGCGCGGCGAGGAGTTCTTCTTCGCGGCGCCGGGGACCGCGCTGCAGCCGGGAGACCTGATCATGGTGGCGGGACTCCCCAAGGAGATCGAGAAGATCGCGATCGCCCTGGGAGAGCGAAGAAGCAAGGACCGACTCGGGCTGGACCGGACCGAGTACGAGTACCGCAGGGTCTTCGTCTCCAGCCCGCAGGCCATCGGCCGCACCATAGGAGAGCTCGACCTCGACAAGCGCTTTGGCGAGGTGATCACGCTGGTGCGCCGCGGGGACAACGAGTTCCTGCCCGACGCGGAAATGGTGCTGGAGTTTGGCGACGTGATACGGGTCTTGGCACATAAAACAAACATGGAAGAGGTCACCGCCTTCTTCGGCAACTCCTACCGAAAGGTGAGCGAGGTGGACGTGATGACCTTCAGCCTGGGGCTCGTGATCGGGCTCATCCTGGGGCTCATGCCGTTTCCCTTTCCCGGAGGGGGGAGCATGCAGCTTGGATTTGCCGGCGGCCCGCTCATCGTGGGGATACTTCTGGGAACCTTCGGCAGAACCGGCAAGGTCGTCTGGAGCCTTCCCTACAGCGCCAGCATGACACTAAAGCAGGTGGGGCTCGTGCTGTTCCTGGCAGGAATCGGCACCCGCTCCGGATACAGCCTGCTCACCACGCTCAGCCACGGCGGAGGGGGGAGCATCTTCATAACCGGCGTCTGCATCACTGCGATCACCGCATTCCTTGGGCTCTACATCGGCCACAAGGTGCTGAAGATACCCATGTCGCTGGTGGTAGGGATCGTCGCGGGGATGCACACCTCGACTCCGGGGCTTGGGTACATAAAGGAGCAGACCGGCAACGACCTCGCCGATCAGGGGTACGCCTGCGTCTTTCCCTTCGCCACCATAGGAAAAATCATCCTGGTGCACATAGTGCTGGTGGTGACGGGCCAGGGTTGATATGTAAAGCCCCCCAAAAAAGCCTCACCCGGAGGCCCGTTGCAACTGCGAACGGGCCTCTTTTCGTGCGGTTTTTCAGCTTTTGGCACACGTATAGCTTTTCTATACATCTCCCGGCGAATCACTAAGCGTCTACCAATAGAGAACTTATGCGTTTTCAATCCCGGCGGCAGCAGGCTCGAGAGGCCCGGTGTATATCTCCGCTATACATTTCCGGCTCCACCTGAAAGATCGGCCTCCGGCGCATGCGATAGATACGCTGCAAAAACGGATAGTTGCAAGCTTAGAAGCAGGTATCCCCGGATTAGGCACGACTGATGCTAAGAGATCGGCGTGGAAATGTTTTCGGCTACCAGAGCATAGTGACGCGGAGGCTCATAAAAAGCATACAAGGAGGATAACCATGGGATTCAGCAAGGCATTCATCGTCATGGTCGCGCTCGCAGTCGGGTCATCCGGAGCATACGCCCTTGAGATCAAGGACGTCACCTACAACACCGATGGTGGCGGGAAGGTGGTATTCAGCCATCAACAGCACCTGAAAAAGAAGACGGCCAAGAGTCCCAACGTAAGCTGCAAGAGCTGCCATGAAAACCCACGCCAGACGAAGGTGAAGTACACCATGGCGGACATGGAAAAGGGTAAGTCGTGCGGCAAGTGCCACAACGGCCAGCGGGCCTTCAGCGTAGCCAAGTGCACCGGCTGCCACAAGGTGAAGAACGTCACTTTCAAGGTCAAGGAGACCGGGCCGGTGGTCTTCAGCCATGCGAAGCACCTGCAAAGCATGCAGTGCAGCGCCTGCCACAATGCACTGTACAAGACCGGCCCCAACAAGTCCGTGTCCATGGCCGAGATGGAGAAGGGAAAATCGTGCGGTGCCTGCCATAACGGCGGCAAGGCCTTCGCCCTCGCCAAGTGCGACGGGTGCCACCCCGCCCCCAAGCAGGTCGTGTTCAAGGTGAAGGAAACCGGCCCGACCGTCTTCAGCCACGCAAAGCACGTCGAGATGTACAGCTGCAGCGCCTGCCACACCAAACTCTACCCGCTGGGATCGGGCAAGGCGGTCACCATGGCGGCCATGGAAAAGGGGAAATCATGCGGTGCGTGCCACAATGCCAAGGAAGCGTTCGCTGTTGCTCAGTGCGAGAAATGCCACCCGGTGCAGGAGGTGAAATTCCGGGTCTCCCGGGTTGGGGACGTCAAGTTCAGCCATGCTGCGCACCTGGGGATGTACAAGTGCGGCGAGTGCCATACCCGGACCTTCCCCACGAAAAGCGGCGGGAAGCCCGTCTCCATGGCGGAGATGAAGAAGGCTAAGTCATGCGGCGCCTGCCATGACGGCAAGAGCGCTTTCTCGGTCACCGGCAATTGTGACTCCTGCCACACTCGCGGCTAGTCGGCAAAAACGAAACCGGCCGCTCGATGAGGAGTGGCCGGTTTCGTATCTGTCGCTTTGTTTCCAGGGTTTCTTCACTGGGGAAGGCGCTTGAGCCTTTCGGTGGCCTCGCGAATCACCTTGTTGGCGTAGCAAACGGCAAAGCCGTGTTCCAAAAGCAAAAGGACGAGCCCCGCGCAAAAGACCGCTGGAAAGTAGCCGCCGGTGGCATCGGAGAAAACGTAGAGCGGGTAGAATGCGGTGGGAAGCGCGATGTTGCACCAGTTGTAGCCAGGCTTGCCGTCCGCCCCCCTGCGCCCCAGGATCAGCACGAAACCCGAGAGCCAGGAAACGGCCAGCGCCACGTGCAGCAGGTCGCTCGGGGGAGGAGGCCCGAAGATCTCCTTCAACTGGAGATGAATCAGGCTCAAGGTCTCCATCTGGCTCAGGTAAAGGGCGGCTGCGCTCACCATGAGGAACAGAAGCAGTCCCCAGAGCCCCCTGCGGGAAAGCGCGTGCAGTTCGTCGATGTTTCTGGCCAGCTCTTCGCGGCAGCGGTTGGAAGCAAACGAATCCTGCACGCCCCGGTCCAAAGCGGTCGCCGGCTTGGTCTTTATCTGTTCTATCACATGGCCTGACATGGCGTTTCTCCTTTCCCTAAGGCAGCGGCCTGAAGGATCAGCTATCCCTGTCGCTGCTCATGCTGCATCACCTCGTACTCCGGGTAGTGGCGCACCGGGCGGTATCCCGGTATGGCGGCCGGCGCTGCGACTGGCTTCTCCTCGTGCTCTTCCACATCCTCCCACCCGACCAGCATGGGCTTTATGTAGTTGCCCAGGGTGGCGAGGTAGACATGGGTGCAGAGGAAGGCGAGCAGCGAGCAGGCCAGCAGGAAGTGCAGCGCGACGATGAACTTGATACCGCCCCACATGAGCACCAGGACGCGCAGCGGGGTTACGTTCAAAAGCAGGATCCCGGTCAGCCCCACCAGCGGCATCAGCACGAACATCACGGCGAGGTAGGCGGATTTCTGCATCGGGTTGAACTTGTGATCGGGTGTCGCGTGGTACGGGCTCGGTCTCCCCAGGAAGTACCAGAAGCAATAGTAGAGCAACTGGCGCACCAGGCCGTGCTTCAGGTCCTCCTCGTCGGGTATGTACAGCTTGTCGAGCGTGTTCTTCACCATCTTGTAGTAGAAGAACCAGAAAGAGAACGAGATGGAGACGACGAGCCCGGTGACGTTGTGGATGTCGATGGCGCTCTTGTAGTTCGGCAAGAGGGCGACGCTTTCCGGGAAGCGGATCTGGGCGCCGGTTACTATGAGGGCGATGATGCCGCAGGCGTTGATCCAGTGCCAGATGCGGACCGGCCAGGGCTGCAGGTAGATCCTATTTTTCTCGCTTGAGTTTTCGCTCATGACTTATGCTCCTTTGTGTTCCTGTTTTTGCGCGTCAAGAAGCGCACGAAGCCGTGGCCTACCGGCATGATCAGGCCGCCGCAGATGATGGCGAGGCCGATCTTGTTCAGGGCGTTGTTCTTGGTCGACCCCATCATGTAGAAGTCCGGGGTACCGTACAGGGCGTCCAGCACCGCTCCCTTTTCCACCGGCACCCGGCTGTAGCTGCCGTCTGCTTCCGGCACAGCTATGAAACTGGTCTGCATCAGCGCGGGGCCCGAGGTGTGGCAGAAGGTGCAGTTGCGGCGATCATCCAGGATCTCGAACTTGTGCGAGACGGCAACCGGCGTCATCATGCCATGCAGGCGCAGCGAGCTCTGGCTGCGGTTGAATAGGCGCAACTCCTCGAGCGAAACGTAGTTGTCGCGGTTCTTGTCGATCAGGGAGACGATCTCGTTTCCCCCCGAGATCCGCTTCAACTCGCCGTACCCCGCCACCTCCTGCTTGCCGAAAAGCGAGTCGTTCTTGCTCTTCACTATGTACATGCTGATGTAGTATTCCTTGGCCCCGGTATGGCAGGTTATGCACGGCAGCATCCGCAGGTGCAGCTCAGACTGGGGGAGCCATTCCCCGTGCTTGGCCGTCATCTCCAGGGCGTTGTGGCAGTTGGAGCACATGGCGTTGATCTCCTGTCCGGAGACCTCCTTGGGGCTATGCACCAGATGCGGGTTATGGCAGCCGTTGCAGCTGGTCTTTTTAACGTGCAGCCCGGTCGCGTACTCCTGGTCCACGTCTGCGTGGCACTCGCCACACCCGGCGCGCGACACCTTCCCGCCATCGGGATGGGCGGCCGGGACCTTGCCGTGGCAGGCTTCGCACCCGATCCGGGCGTGGGTGGTCTGGTTGAAGTGCTCGGTGTCGATGAACACTGCTTTGGAGACCTGGGCAGGGTCGCCATGGCAGGCAAGGCAGGCGTCGTTCTTGCCGGCCTCGGTCCCGTAGGAAAAAGCCGATGCGCCGGGTTCTCCTGAGACGCTCAGGCAGAGCCATGCGGCTATCGACAGCGTAATGAAACATATGGGTTCCCTGTATCTCACGTATCCCTCCTTTGCCACTGGGCTTGCCCCCGGTGGCTATGGGTTGTCTTTTTCGCCCTTCACTTGCTGTTTTTGCACCGATCCTTGCTGGCGCATCCGCGCCGGCAGCTTGACCCGGAAAACCGGCAGCAACTGCGTCACGAGAAGCAGCGCACAGAAAGCGAGGAACAACCAGATCGCCATGCTGCTTCCCTGCTCCATGCTTGCTGCCGTCGCCAGTGCGACCAGGCTCGTGCCGCAGATGAGAACCGAGAGGGGGGCCAGCCAGGAAAGGTAACCAGCTTCTTTTGCGCGCGGATCTGTCGGGGCGGCTTGGTATCCCGCTCGCTTCTTGTCGAAAGCACACTGCACGGCCAGTCCCAGCTCTTCGTTGTCGGCCGCATCGGCCGGTTTCAAGGCGTGATAGAAAATCCCTTCCTGGCGCACCTGTCGGGCCTGGGCCAGCGGCATCTCGTCGGAGACCAGGATGACATGCAGGTGGCGGTTGCACTTTTTCAAAAGGTGGATCAGGTCCGCTGACGAGATTTTCTGGTCGAAATCGTTTCCCAAAAGTAGGACCGGCGTCTGTTTCTCGAGAATGCTGCAAAGTACATGGACTGCCGAATCGGTCGTTTCCACCCGGTACCCCGCCTTCCGGAAGTGCTCAGCCACCTGGCTGCGGAACTCGGCGTCACGGTCAGCTATCATGATTCCCCGCTCGTCCATAACTCACCTCGCGCGCCCTAGCGCCGCACCTACTTCTTCTCTTCCACAGTCGCTTTCGCCTTCTTGCCGACAAGGCCGTAGATCCCTTTGATCATGGCGCTGAAGAGCATCACGCCCGGGATCACCTGGACCACGATGATGGCGCCTATGAAGAACAGGAAGAGTTTCGCCATGATCCCGCTCCCCTCGGAGACATCAGCTATGCCGGAGATGAGAAGGGTACCGGCCAACACGACGCCTATGATCGACCAACTTGTCACTTTCCCTGCCAGTGATTTTTCGGTTTCCTTTTTCATGGCTTCCTCCTTTTCCACCTGATTCCCCGTGGGGTTACCCAGGTATTAGCATAGAGGGTGCCAGAACTGCATTTCATAGTTTTTCCTTTGAATTTCAGTCATTTAGCCTCAACAGGCAAAACGAACACCGATATTGAGCCCAAAGAGCGACCACGGGGGGAGCACCAGAAAAACCGACGTCATTCCAGAGATTTGGCTAGGAGGAGAGCAGGTTTCAGCAGCCAACGCAGGTTTCCTGCCGCACAGGAATTTCTTGCGCCGCAAGAAAGAAGTGCGGCCCGAGAGGAAAAGGCGGCTAAGGATAGGCGGCGGACGAGCAGAGGGGTCAGGGAATGGCAGGGGAAAGGGGGCGGCGGGTATGACCGGGGTAATGGCGGGGCGCTACTGGGAGCGGTGCAGCTCGTGGGTCTTCAAAAGCGCGTACAGGCGCGACTGCGACAACCCCGAGAGCCTGCAGGCGGTGGAGATGTCGTTGCGGGAAACCGACATGAGGTCGGCAAGGTACTGCTTCTCTGCCTTGGCGTAGACGGTTTCGCGGAAGTCGTTCAGCCTGGGAAGCTCCCCGCCTGCTCCCACCGGTGCGTACTGCGCCTCTGGTGCCGGCATCGTCCGGTGTCCGACCACGCTCTGGACGACCTGCGCCCGGATGCCGGTGGGGAGGTGCTGCGCGAAGAGCACCGGCTCCTCGCGCGCGGAGATGACGGTGCGCTCGATGGTGTTGATGAACTCCCGGATGTTGCCGGGCCAGATGTACGCCATGAGCGTCGCCATGAACTCGGGGCAGCTCCCCTTGGGGGATAGGCCGTTACGCTCGCAGAACTTGTCCATGTAGTATCGCGCCAGCTCCTTTATATCGTCGCTGCGCTCCCGCAGCGGAGGGAGGTTGATGACTACCGAACTGAGCCGGAACAGGAGGTCGCTTCTGAATTCCCCGGATTGCGCCATGGCGTTCAAGTCCCTGTTGGTCGCCGCCACCAGCCTGAAGTCGCTCTCGATCTCGCGCGGGCTCCCCACCGGGCGGAAGCGCCTTTCCTGGAGCACCCTCAGAAACGCCTTCTGCGCGGCAAGGGGGAGCTCCCCCACCTCGTCGAGAAAGAGCGTCCCGCCGTGGGCCTCGGCGACGAGTCCCTCGCGTGCGCGTTCCGCGCCGGTGAAGGCCCCCTTGTCGTGGCCGAAGAGGATACTCTCCACCAGCGTTTCCGGCAGGCTAGCGCAGTCGACCACCACGAACTGCTTCTCCGCCCGCTTGCTGTTCTGGTGCACGGCCCGGGCGAAGAGCTCCTTGCCGGTCCCGGTCTCACCCATGATGAGGACCCCTGCCTCGCTCCCGGCGGCGCAGGCGACGAGGTCGAGGCAGGTGGTAAGGCTCGGACTGTTCCCGATGATGCTCTCCCGCTTCAGGGCCACCACCCCCCTGGCCCCGGTGAGGGTGAGCTTCTGCTTGCGATACTCCAGGGCGCGGACCAGGGTCAGGGTGATGTCCTTGGCGGAGCACCCCTTCTCGATGTAGTCCCAGGCGCCGCTGTTGATGGCGAGTTCCGCGCCGCGCGGATCGCCGTACCCGGTCATGATGATGATGTCCGGCCTGGACGGGGCCTGCGTCAGGCGGGGAAGGAGCTCCAGGCCGTTTCCGTCCGGCATCCTCACGTCGAGGAAGACGAGGTCGAACTCCTCGCTGTTGGCAAGCTCCAGCCCCGCCGCGAGGGTTCGGGCGCAGCTCGTCTCATGGCCGCTGCGCCTTCCTATCAGCGCCATCGAATCGCAGACGGTCTCTTCATCGTCGATGATCAGGATCTTCGCCATGGCCTCATCCCTGCGCCCTTTGCGCCAGCACCCGCCGTATGGTCGAGGCGAACTCTTCCCGGTCCAGCGGCTTCAGCGCCAGTTCCCGTACCCCCGCCTGTTCGGCTTCCTCCTTCAGGAGCGCTTTCTCCGCCGCGGCCCCAAGCCCGGTGCAGAGGATGACCGGGATGTCGGGGCGTATCTGCAAAAGTTCCCGTGAGAGCTCCGTCCCGGTCATGCGTGGCATGGTCTGGTCGGTGACCACCAGGTCGAACCCCTCGGGGTTGTCCCGGAAAAGCTCCAGCGCCTGCACACCGTCGGCGCCGGTAGTGACCTGGTAACCCAGCCGCTCCAGCATCTTCTTGCAGCCAAAGACCACGTCCTCCTCATCGTCGACGAAGAGGATGTTCCCGCTCCCGGACAGATCCACCCGTTCCCCCACCGTCCCCGCTGTGGTCCCCGCCTGGTCGATGCGGGGGAGGTAGACCTCGAAGGTCGCGCCCCCCCCGGGCTTGCTGCTCACCGAGATGGCGCCGCCGTGATTTCTCACGATCCCGTGCACCACGGAAAGGCCCAGCCCGGTCCCCTCCGAATGCCCCTTGGTGGTGAAGAAGGGATCGAAGATCCGCTCCATGGTCTTTTGGTCCATGCCGTGCCCGGTGTCCTTCACGGAGAGCTTCAGGTAACGACCGGAGGGGAGGTCCGGCGAGCCGGAGACCGCCGCGGTGTCGAGCCCCACGTTCTCGACGGCCACGTCGAGCATCCCCCCCTTGTGTCGCATGGCATGGCTTGCATTGGTGACCAAGTTCATGATGATCTGGTGGATCTGGGTCGGGTCCGCCATGATCAGGCCGAGGTTCTCACCCATCTCGGTCCTGACACTGATCGAGGAGGATAGGGAGGCGTGCATCAGGTTCAGGCACTCGGTCACGATCGGCTCGATCTGCACCGGCTGCCTCTCCTGCTCTCCCTGGCAGCAGAAGGTGAGGATCTGCTTCACCAGCTTTCGGCCGCGGTAGCTCGATTTGAGCACCACGTCCAGCAGTTCGCGCAGCGGGCTCTCCGGGGGGATGTCGTCCCGCGCCATCTCGGTGCAGGTGATGATCGAGGCCAGGTTGTTGTTGAAGTCGTGGGCGATTCCCCCCGCGAGCGTGGCGATCGCCTCCATCCGCTGCGCCTGGCGCAGCTGCCGCTCCAGCTTCACCTCATGGGTAACGTCCCGGATCAGCACCGCGTAGTTGCTCACCGCACCCGTGTTGTCCGAGATGGACCAAAGCGTCGCGTCTATCTCGTAGAAGTCGCCATCGTCGCCGATGTGGATGAAGTGGCCGGTCCTGCACTCCCCCTTGTCTAGCGCGTCGAGCAGGTAGCGGTAAAAACTGCCGTTCTCCTCGTCAGCGCCGAGCGTAGCCAGGTCGTGCCCCACGATGTCGACCGCATCGAGTCCTGTGATGATCTCGATGGCGGGGTTCACGTACTTCACGGTGCCGTCGCTGTCCAAAAGGAGCAGCCCCTCCATCGACTGCTCGATCACGGAAGCGAGCAGGAGGATCTCCTTTTCCGCCTTCTTGCGCTCGGCGTCCATGCGAAGCGCCTCGATCCCGTAAGAAAGGTCCGCCGACAGTTCCTCTAGAAGCTTCACCTCCTCCTTGCCGAATGCCCTTTTCTCCGCGGCGAAAATCACCAGCGCCCCCATGGCGCGGTCCCTCCCCACCAGGGGGAGCGAAATGGAGGAGGCGAAGCCATGCTGCACCCCGGCCTCCCGCCACAAGGCCCAGGAGGGGTCGTACTTGATGTTCTGCACGATTTGCGTGGTGCAGGTCCTGATCGCGGTCCCGGTGGGCCCCCGGCCGTGGTCGATGTCCGCCCAGCTCAGGTCCAGGTCGGTCAGGTAGCCGTCCCGGTCCCCCCACTGGGCCACAGGACGGACCGTCTTGAAGGTGTCGTGCTCGGCCACCCCCACCCAGGCGAGCCGGTACCCCCCGACCTCTACGATGGTGCGGCAGATCTCCTGCATCAGCTGGAGCTCGTCGCTTGCGCGCACCAGGGCCTGGTTGCAGCCGCTGAAGGTCTTGAGCGCCCGGTTCACCCTGGAGAGAGACTCCCGGCCGCGGGAGGCCTCGCCGGTGCTGCGGCTGATCAACAGGTACAAAAGGCCTGCCGTGCCGAGTACGAACAGGGCATGGTTCACCGTTTCGACTGCGTCGTACATGAAGGATTGATGTGCGAGGACGGCGGGAAACAGACAGGACGCGGCACCCCAGGCCACGCCGATGATGGCATAGGCCATGGTGATGTTCAAAGGGGTCAATCTTCTTCTGTTCTCTAGATGACTCATGGGTTGACCTCTGTCTGGGCAACAACCGTTAGAGAAGAACAATGGGACCCAGTGTAACACAGAGATCGAATCTTGCTATTGCAGCGGGTTTTTCTGTCAAGAATGAGGAAAGAGGGGGGCAGTAGCAGGGAGGTTCATGCCACGTATTATTCCTGCGAAGGCGGCGGCAGGTCCAGTGAGAGCGGCAGCAGGCTGCAGAAAAGGGAAGAGATGAGTGTGCAATCGGGGCCGCTGATTGCCAATCATAGATCCGGCTCCGGCTATTTGCCGAAGTAATCCTTCACCGAGATCCCCAGCCGCTTCAGCATGGTCTGGAAGTTGGGGCGCAGCATCCCGGTCTCCTCGGCGGCGCGCGAGATGTTCCAGTTGCTCCTTTTGAGCGCGTTGATGACGAACGCCTTCTCGACGCTCTCCACGGAGCGGTCGCGGATGTGGCGCTTCATCTCCTTCAAAGCCTCGGCGCTGGTGGGGACGAAGCCGTCGAACCCGGTGCTGCAAAGCTCGGCGGAATCCCCAAGCTCCAGGTTCTCCTTCTGGATCACGTCCCCCTCCGCCAGAACCACGGCGCGCTCCAGGGTGTTCACCAGCTCCCTCACGTTGCCGGGGTAGGAGTAGTTTTCCAGAAACTGCATCGCCTCAGGCGAAATGCCGCGCAGGTCCTTCCCCACCTCCTCCATGAACTTGTTCATGAAGTGGCGGACCAAAAGCGGGATGTCGCCCTTGCGCTCCCTTAAGGGTGGGAGGTCCAGGGGGATGATGTTGAGCCGGAAATAAAGGTCTTCGCGGAAGGTACCCTCCGCCACCATGGTCTTCAGGTTCCGGTTGGTGGCGGCGACGAGGTGGATGTTGAAGGAGACCGGCTGGGTCCCGCCGATGGGGGTCACCTGCCGCTCCTGCAACGCCCGCAGGAGCTTAGCCTGGGTGGCGAGGCTGATGTTGGAGACCTCGTCAAGGAAGAGGGTGCCGCCGTCGGCGACCATGAAAAGCCCCATCTTGGTCTGCATCGCTCCGGTGAAGGAACCCTTCACGTGTCCGAAGAGCTCGCTCTCCAAAAGGTTTTCGGCGAGGGCGGTACAGTCTACGGCGACGAAGGGGAAGTCCCTTCTGGAGCTGTTCTTGTGGATCGCCCGGGCCGCCAGCTCCTTTCCGGTCCCGCTTTCGCCGGTGATGAGCACCGTGCTGTCGGTGGCTGCAACCTGCATGATCCGGCGGTACACCTTCTGCATCTCTCGGCTTTCGCCGATGAACTGGTCGAAGCCGTGATGGCAGTCGATCTCCTTTTTCACGTAGAGATCTTCCACCGAGCTCTTCCTCTGCTCCAGTGCCAGATGCACCTTTTCCAGGATCTGATCGGGGGTGAAAGGCTTTACGATGTAATCGACCGTGCCGTTTTTCATCGCCTCGACCGCGGTTTCCACCGTGGCGAAGCCGGTGATCATGATCACCGGAGTGTCCGGCTGCAGGGTCTTCACCGCGCCCAGGACCTCGAACCCGCTCATCCCCGGCATCTTCAAGTCCGTTATGATCAGGTCGAACTCTTTTTGCTGGAGATGCTCAATGGCGACATGGCCGCTCTTTGCCGTCTCCACCGTAAAGGAGTCTCCTTCAAGGATCCTGGCAAGTCCATCCCTGATCACAGACTCATCATCAACCACGAGAATATTCATACGACCCACCGTTACCTGCTTCAGTTATAGATGCGCCACGTTGTCATGCGGTTATTGAGGGTGCTCTCAAGCCGGGTGAGGTCTTTGTGTCGCAGGCCTTGCCGCTGTGAGGAAGCCGCTGGCACAGACCCAGTCCATCGTGCTGCTATGAATAGCCCACAATAAATTGGATGTCAACAAAAAGACATGAAAAGACATTCACCTCCAGCATTCTCTTCTGTGCCGCCCCCGGACCAACCCTCTCGTGAGCCTGACCGGGGGGGATTTAAACGGGTGTATGGCACAAGCATACACCAACAGGGCCAACCTTACTGCCTGAAATCACACATTTTTTATCTCGAAGCTCCATTTTCGGCTCCGAAGGCGGCAAATCCCGTGTATATCCCTCCTATACAATCAGCCCTGCAAAGACCCGCCCTGCCGGATCCCCACCGTCATAACCTACTAATATCACAGCATTTTTAAAATTAAAATCCTCATGGCACGGTCGATGCTATTCAGGTGGTCAAGCCGGTAAAGCTGTTATTCGCTGTCTGGAAACCTGAAAGGAAAGGAGAATTATCATGAAACTTCTATCCGCAGCAACAGCGTCACTATTGGTTACCGGAACCAAGGCTCTGGCAGCCTCCGGAGCAAGTGACTCCTCCGGGCTCGGCCTTGCCGGTATCGTCTTCATAGCCTTCATAGCCGTCGTGATCCTGTTCCAGCTGCTCCCCGGCCTGCACATGTTCCTTGACATCGTTAAAGGCATCTTCTCCTCTGAGGCCGAAAAACGCGCCCAGGACGCCGTCAAGGAGAACAAGACCGGCCTTTGACCTTTTAAACCGCCGGGCGCAACCGGTACTGGCGGCCGGCTCCGGGTACCGGGCCTGCCCGCTTGCAACGTTCCAAGCCATGTGAGGGTAAAGCCATGCAAGGACTTCTCATAGTGGATGAAGATATGGATTGCAGAAAGCAGATGGCTGAGATGTTCATCGAGTCCGGTTACAACGTGATCGTGACCAATTCCGTGGAGAGCGCGCTCTCCGGAATACTGAAGAAGACGGCCCAGGTAGTGCTTTTAGGGACCAAATTCGACGAGTTCACCGCGGCGGAACTGATACCGCTCTTAAAGCAGTGCAACCGCAGGCTGACCATCATACTGATCGCCGCCGGCGCGTCGCTGCCGCTTTCCAGAAAGCTCAGAAGCGAAGGGATCTTCTACCACGCGCTGAAACCGGTGAACGCCGAGGACCGGGAGGAGATCCGGCAGGCGGTGCGCTGCGCCTTCGAAAGCCTGAGGCCGCAGCTCGCATGACCCCTGAGGCAGGAACAAACCGGGCATAGCGCCCGGCACGTCCTTTTCAACATCAACGAAAAAAGGAGGAACACCATGAAAACGAGAATGCGCATACCGGCGGCAGTCAACACTGCCATAGTTTTTCTCATGACGACAGCTAACGCTTTCGCCGCCTCAACCAGCAAGGTCTTCGTCAGCAAGCTGGGCATCTTCATCTTCCTGGGCTTTTGCGCGCTGGTGCTCGTGGTGCAGCTGATCCCGGCCATGATGACCCTTTACGGGATGCTGAAGGGGCTTGGCAAGGAGCGGGAGAAATCGCCGTCGCGCGTCAAGTCGAACTAGCCGCCAGGCTTTCACTACTTTTCTAAAGGAGCCACTACCATGGTCGAGCAATCACTGGGGTCAATTGGACAGGTCAAGGAGGTCTTCACGCTGGTCGACTTCTACCAGTACATCAAGGGTGTCGAATACCTGATCTGCGTGGCCTTCTTCATAGGCTTCCCCATTTTCTACCGCTACCTGCACCACAAGGGACAGGAAACGAAGGCGCAGCAGTCGCATCACTAGACGCCAAAAGCTGCACGGTTCAAGGGAGTCCGCCTCCCCAACTCTACCAGCCAGGAGAACATGACATGTCCTCTTATAAACAGCTCATAGTTGCTGCGCTTTCCCTGGGCGCGATCTCGGTTTCGAACCCTCCCGCGGCTTTCTGCGCGGCGGTTCCCGACTCCGTCACCCTCAATGAAAAAGGCACGCTGTACAAGCCCTTCTCCTTCAACCATGCAAAGCACATCCAGCAGTTGAAGGAATGCGCCGGCTGCCATCACCACACGACCGGCACCCTGGTCCTCGATCCCGAGTGCGCCAGGTGCCACCAGAACTCGAGCCCCACGGCCGTGGTCTCCTGCAAGGGGTGCCACTCGTCCAAGCCTTTCTCCCCGGAAACGCTGGCCGAAAAGCACGCCGACAAGCAGCGCTACCACAAGGACAAGATGGGGCTCAAAGGCGCCATGCATCAAAGCTGCATCGGCTGCCACCAGAAGGAAGGAGCCGGTCCGGTCGGCTGCCAGGAGTGCCATCCCCGCACGGCCGCGGGCGAGGCCTTTTACAGCTCTTCGCGACTGGGGGCCAAACCCGCCCATGCCAAGGAGCACTAGACGCGACATCGATAGCAGCTCATTCATGATTTGAGGAGGACGCTGATGAAACGAAGAAATTTCCTGAAGGCGTGCCTGATAGGCGGGACCACCATAGCGATGGGGAAGACCAACAAGGGGTGGGCAAGCGGTTCCTTCGAAGGATACCCGGAGTCCATGGGGGTCCTGGTGGATACCACCCGCTGCATCGGCTGCCGCAGCTGCGAGGCTGCCTGCAACAAGGAACAGAACCTGCCTGAGCCCGACACCTCGTTCGACGACAAGTCGGTGTTCGAGGAACCCCGCCGCCCGACGGCCAAGGCTTACACGGTGGTGAACCAGTACGAGAAACAAAAGCCCGGCGGCCCCGTGTACCGCAAGGTGCAGTGCAACCACTGCAACGAGCCGGCCTGTCTCACCTCGTGCTTCGTCAACGCCTACACGAAGACCAAGGAGGGTGCGGTCATCTACAACTCCAAGGTCTGCGTCGGCTGCCGCAACTGCATGATCGCCTGCCCCTTCAACGTCCCCGGGTACGACTACGAGAGCGTGACCAACCCGGTGATCAAGAAATGCATCCTCTGCTACGACACCCGGCTCAAGGTAGGCAAGCCCCCCGCCTGCGTCGAGATCTGCCCCCAGGAGGCGCTCACCTTCGGGCACCGGGCCGACCTGATCAAGGTAGCCCACGAGCGGATCCGCTCCAACCCCGACCGCTACGTGGACCACGTCTACGGCGAGAAGGAGGTGGGGGGGACCAGCTGGCTCTACCTCTCCGGAACCGAGTTCGACAAGATCGGCTTCGACCCTTCGCTCAGCAACGACCCGATCATCTCCAACGTGAAGGACTTCCTCGGCATGGTGCCCATGGTGCTTTCCATCTGGCCGGCGCTCTTTTCCGGGATACACCTCCTCTCCAAGCACGACGCCGGGAGCGAGGGGCATGACACCGAATCCAAAGAGGAGGACCGCTAACCATGAAAAACATGATCAAGCACGGTTTGGCAGTCGTCGATTCACCCTATGACGAGTCCGGCAGGAAGCGGACCGTGGTCGAGAAGCTCCTTCTGGGGCTCACCCCGAGCCAGTACCTGCTGCAGGCGTTCAGGAACCCCTTCAACTGGATCCTCGCCGCCATCTTCGCCATCGGCATCCCGATCCTTTTGGGACGCTTCGTCTTCGGGCTCGCCTGGGCCACCAGCGGCTCCAACGACTACCCCTGGGGGCTTTTCCTCGGCTTCGGCCTCTTCGCCATGGTGCCGCTCTCCTCCTCGGGGTTCCAGCTGGGAACCGCCTGCGAGATCTTCGGCCGCCACGACCTGGAGCCGATCGAGCGGCTCGCCCTTTTGAACGGGCTCTTGGGGTACTTCTTCGCCGTGGTCTACCTCCTGGCGGACCTGGGGCAGCCCTGGAGGCTCCCCTACCCCATGGTGGTCTCCTTCGGCCCGGCCGCGGTCCTGTTCCTGGTCGCCTGGCACGTCGCCACCTACCTCTCGGTGCAGGTCGCCGAGGTGTCGACCGCGTTCTTCGAGTGGATAGGGTTCCCCGCGGGCAAGCGCGGGGTGCGCAGGATCACCCTGGGGCTCACCGTCTCGGGGATCATCCTCTCCACCCTGCACCAGGGGGCGCTCGGCGCGCTCTTCACCTACGCGCCCGGCAAGGTGCACCCGCTTTGGTACTCCTCGTCCTTCCAGTGGCTGCACTTCTTCGTGTCGTCGCTTCCGGGCGGCCTCTGCATGGTGATCACGGTCAGCACCATCGCCTCCAAGTTCATGGGATGGCGCGCCGACAGAAGGTTCCGCGAAAAGCTCGACCGCTGCACCGTGAGCCTCGCCAAGGGGGCCTGCATGGGGATCGCCACCTACATCACCATCAAGCTCATCGGCATCGCGCATGACAACAAGTGGAGCTACCTGGACAGCGGCTGGGGGCAGTGGTTCATGCTGGAGATCATCCTGGGCTTCATGCTCCCCCTGGTGCTGATGACCTACGGCGTGCACACCCGCAAGGTGAACATCGTCCGCCTTGGCGCCTTCGCCACAGTCTTCGGCGTGGTGCTGAACCGGGTCAACACCGCCATCATCACCTTCAACTGGAAGCTGCCGGAAAGGGAGATCCCCCCCTGGCGCGAGGTCGTCATCAGCCTGACCATCTTCGCCATCTACATCGTGGTGTACCGCTTCATCCTGTACCGCCTCCCCATCCTCTACAAGTGGAGGCAGCAGGAGGAAGAGGTCCCGGTAACCGAGACGGTGACTGTTCCCGCCGCAGGCCGCCGCGAGGCGAGCCCCGTGGCCGTTGCCTCCTACAGCAACATGACCAAACTGGATTGAACCTCGTGATACGAGCGGCGGCCCGCTGGACACGAAGGTCCGGCGGGCCGCCAGGGAAAGGCGCGCGACGAGCGCAAAGATGGGAGATGGCGCCATGTTCGACAAGATCGCAGGAAGGGCCCTGGTCCCCGTTGGCATAGTGGTTACCGGATTTCTGGTGGTCTGCTTCGTGCTCCTCTACGCCGCCATAAAGCAGGTGGTGATCCGCGACTCGATACTGCAGGCGAACAACCTGGCCGGGATCGTGCTCAAATCCACCCGCTACGCCATGATGAAGTCGGACGCCGAACTGAACCGGGCCATCATCCAGAACATCAGTGCGCAAAGCGGCGTGCAGCACGTCAGGATCTTCAACAAGAAGGGTGTGGTCGCCTTCTCCTCCAAGCCCGAGGAGGTGAACCGCCAGGTGGACAAGAAGGCCGAAGGGTGCGTCATGTGCCACGAGAAGGAGGCGCCGGTCACCACCTTGGGGAGCATGCAGAAGGCGCGGCAGTTCAAGACCGCCGATGGGCTCGGGGTACTGGCGATAACGGCCCCGATCTACAACGACCCCGAATGCGCCAACGCCGCCTGCCACTTCCACCCCGCATCGCAAAAGGTCCTGGGGACCCTGGATATCGGGCTCTCCCAGGAGGCGACGCAAGGGGCGCTGGCCTCGATCAGGATCCAGATGCTGATCTTCTCACTTTTGACCCTGGTGCTGACAGTAGCCGGAGTGATAACTCTGTTAAAGATGATCGTGCTGGTGCCGATGAAGAAGTTACAGGAATACACAGAGAGAAGCGCGAAGAACTCGGAGGCTACGCGTCCTAAGAATCTGCCCTATGAGCTTGACAAGATCGCCCAGTCTTACTACTTTATTAGAGTAAAATTAAATGAGATCGAACAGGAATCGTTCAAGCCAGTCAACAGTGGGACCGTCTGCCAGAATAAGCAGCTGTAACTGCGGCCAGTGGAGTGTGTAGATGGAGCAGGCGGAGAACGATAAGACAGGGGTTATGGAACAGGCGCCGTGCGACTCGCAGGCCGCGCTGCGCCAGGGGCTGCTCGACGAGATAACGCGCCTGAAGAGGTTCTCGAACCGGGGACTCTGGGCGCTTTCCCTGTTTCTGGTGCTGAGCATGCTGGCCTGGCGCGAGTTCTGGTTCCTCCCCTCGCCCCAGACGGTGATCCAGGCGCTGGGAGCGCCCCCAACGCCGCTGATGATCAGCCTGGTGCTGGTGCTCTACACCTTTTCAGCCATCATCCTGAGCCTCTCCCGGATGATGGCGGGGCTCAGGCACCCGAGCAGCTTCTGCCACGTAGGCTACCTGGCCGGCTTCTACCTCTTCTACTATTTCGCCGATGCGCTGGCTGACAACTACTGGGCGGTCTTCGGCGCCGGGTTCACCATCCTCTGTCTGGAGAGCTACCGCATCTGGACCTTCTGCAGCGACCAAGTCGGGAAAAGGACCGAACAGCTCGCTTTCCTGGACCGAAACGGCCGACTCCCCCCCGAGGAAGAACCTCCCGAGATGTAACTACCTCGCCTCAGTTCCCCGTCGCTTGCCGCTTCTCGTAGCTCTTGCAGGGCTCACCGGTCTTCATGCGCGGCACGTCCAGCACCGTGTAGATGGTGCAGTGCCCATTGATATTGAGCTTGCAATCCAGGTAGTTGCAGACCAGGTAGGCGCGATCGTTGGGACCGGTGAGGACCTTGTCCAGAGTTTCGGCGACCTCGCCGTTGGTACCGGCCAGGGCCGCCACGCGTGCCAGTTTCTCGTCCATGGTACACCTCCCGTTAGATGCGGCTTGGTGCTGCGCCGGCAAACCCAAGCCAGCCTATCATTTGCCGTCGTCGCTTGCCAGCAAAAAGGCCCCGGTCGAAAACCGGGGCCTTTTTGGTTGTGTGTGCGGATGCGCGTGCAGGGGTTATCCCTTCTCCACCCTGACCTCGGCCAGGTTGCAGCCGCCGGACAGAAGCGCGTTGGCGTTAAGCTCCCTGAAGTGCGAGGGGGCGAAGAGCAGGCCCGGCTGCAGCTTGTCGCTGATCTTGGCCGGCGCGGTGAAGGAGGCGCTCGCCGAGACCACCTTGACGCTCCCCCCTTCGGCTACGCCCAACTGCGCGGCGTCTGCCGGGTGCAGTTCCACGAACCCTGCCGGTGCGACGCTCAGGTTGGCGTCGGAGCGGGTGGTGGAGGTGCCGTTGTGGAACCCAATCGGGCCGACCAGGAGCTGGAACTTCGGCTGCGCGGGGGCGGCCGGCTTGCCTACGGGGGCGAGAGCCGGAGCTGCCTTGCCGCTGGTCGACTTCACGAAGCCGTTCCTGGAGCCGTCAAACGGCTGGTAGGCCGGGACCTCGCTCTTGATCTGCGCCATTATGGTTGCCGGTGTGAAGGACGGGACGGTCCCGGTGACCTTGCCGTAGAGTTCGGCGAGTATCGCCCAGTCCTCACGGGCGGCGCCTGGGGCCGCGGTCGACTTGAAGATCGGCTGCACCCGGTTGTCGAGCGAGGTGAAGCTTCCGCTTTTCTCCGCGGCGGCGGAGGCGGGGAAGACCACGTGGGCGTACTCAAGGGAATCCCCCTGGAACACGTCCTGAACGATGAGGAGCTCCAGCTTCGCAAGCGCCTTCCTGATCCTCTGGTTGTCCGGGAAGGAGGCCAGATCGCACCCAAGGAGGTAGAGCGCCTTGATCGAACCCTGCTCGATCCCATCCACGATCCCCCAGAGGTCCTTCCCGTCTGCTCCCGGGACGACACCCATGTCCAAAAGCCCGACGGTGTTGTTCTTCGCGTCGATCGGGAAGAGCCCGCCGCCTCCCTGGGAGGCCGAACCGGTGAGGATGGCGAGGTCGGAGAGCGCGGAGATCTTCGCGGCGGCGTCTGCGCTTCTGATCAGGTCCGCGCCGAAGATGACGGAGACCCTCGTTTTGCCGGCTATGAGAGCGGCGGCGTCGGCCACGGCCTTTTCGGTGATACCGGCCTGCTGGCAGAGGTCCGCCATCGAAAGCTGGGCCAATGCTTCCTGGATCGCCTCGGAGCCCGCCGGGAGCGCGCCGCCTGCGGCGAGGATCCCCTTCATCAGGGCGTAGATCACGGAGAGCTCGCTCCCCGGAAGGTGTTTGAGGTGCGCGTTGGAGAACTTCCTGAGCTTCACGTCGCGCATGTTGACGAGGACAAGCCGCGCGTCCTTCTTGGTGGCGGCCTTGATCACGCGGTACTCGAGGCCGGTAGCCTCGGCGTTCAGGTCGCAGCCGAAGACCAGTATGGCCTGGGCGTTATCGAGTGCGTCGATGGTGGTGCTGGCGCCGGTGAAACCGAAGCGGCGGGTCATCTGGGCCTGAGCCTGGGCGAAGCCAAGGCGCGCCTCGGAGTCGAGGTTCGCGCTGCCGATTGCCTCGGTGAGGAACTTCTTGAACAGGAAGCTCTCCTCGTTGGTGACCCTGGGGGAGCCCAGACCCGCCACGGCCTTGCCGCCGTCTTTGGAGACGATCTGCTTGAGCTTCTCTGCCGCGGTGTTGAGGGCGGTCTCCCAGTCGGCTTTCGCCAAGCGGCCGGAGCCGTCACGCAGCATCGGGTCCGCGATCCGCTCCAGCGAGTGGAGGTAGCGGTAGCCGAAGCGGCCGTTGATGCAGAGGTTGCCGTTGTTGTAGCTGCCGTCGTCGCTGGTCACTCGCTCGACGCGGCCGTTCTTCGCGTGGTAGTCGATCTGGCAGCCGGCGCCGCAGAAGGCGCAGACGCTGGGGACCGTGCTGAAGGACCAGGGGCGCCCTTTGAACTTGAAGGGCTTGGTGATGAGCGCGCCGGTCGGGCAGGCGGCGACGCAGTTGCCGCAGAACTCGCAGTTGAGGGGCTTGCCGTCCACCGTGTCGATGATGGCCGCCTCCCCCTTGTTGACCACCTCGATGGCGTCGCAGCCGACGATCTCGTGGTCCACCTTCACGCACTTCTCGCACAGGATGCAGCGGTTGGGGTCGCTTTCGATGAGCGGCCAGTCGTAGCGGATCGGTCGGCGCTCGAGGACCGCCGAGTACTCCTGCTTGGTCGCGTCGAGGGCGTAGCAGGAATCCTGCAGGTCGCATTCGCCGCCGGCGTCGCAGACCGGACAGTCCAGCGGGTGGTTCACCAGCATGAGCTCCATGATCTTCTTGCGCGCTTCCCTGAGCGCCGGGGTGTCGGTGGTTACCGCTATCCCTTCCTTGACCGGCGTGTTGCAGGCGGTCATGGTGCGCTCCACGCCGGCGACCTCCACGGCACAGACGCGGCAGGCGCCGGTCGGGGAGACCTTCTGCAGCCAGCACAGGGTCGGGATCTTGATCCCGACTGTGGCCGCGGCCTCCAGTATGGTGGTACCTTTTTCGACCTGCACGCTTTTGCCATCGATGGTTAAGCTGACCATATAAGAAACCTCAATATTTCCGTGAAATAGAATTTAACAGGTCCTGCCGGGCGTCCCTCAGACCGCCACCATGGCGACGCGGTAGCAGCGCAGGCAGCGCTCCGCCTCGCGCACCGCCTGGCTGTTGGCGTAGCCGAGCTCCACTTCGCAGTAGTTCTTGTAGCTCGCCCGCTCCTTGCCGTGCACCTCTGCCTGGTGCTCGCGGGAGGCGCTGTCCAGCCACTGGACGTCCTCGTTTTTGTCGTAGACGCCGAAGTAGGTGAGGATGTCCTCCATCCGCTCCTGGTCGGTGAGTGAGACCCCCTTTCCTTCGAGGTAGCGGGCGATCACGTTGGCGGCGCGGTGGCCGCTTCCGATGCAGGCGACGACGGTGAGCGGGCCGATCTCGGCGTCCCCCCCGGCGAAGACGCCGTCGCAGTTGGTGATCAGCGTCCTGGAGAGGTCGTTCCCCATCCCGTCCTTCAAGGGCTTGCCGTCCGCCCCCGCCAGCGGGATGTGCTTGGTGACTATGGTGCTCCACTTGGTGGTGTCGATCCCCGCCTCGGCCGGGATGAAGGAGAGATCAGCATCCTGGCCGATGGCCGGGATGATGGTGTCACACTCGATGATGAACTCGGAGCCCGGTACCGGCTCGGGACGGCGGCGCCCGGAGGCGTCAGGCTCGCCCATGGCCATCCTGATCAGCTCGACCCCGGTGACCTCGTTCTTGTCGTTGGCGACCACGCGGGTCGGAAGCACCTGGAACTCGAAGCGCACCCCTTCCTCGTCCGCCCCGTCGACCTCCCAGACGTCCGCCGGCATCTCTTTCCTGGAGCGGCGGTAGACCAGGACCGATTCCTCGGCCCCTTCCCTGAGCGCCACCCTGACGCAGTCGATGGCCGTGTTGCCGCCGCCGACCACGAAGACCTTCTTCCCCATGCCGGTTGGAAGGCCCAGGTAGACGTTTCTCAGGAAATCGATGCCGCCGGTGAGGAAGCCCTTGTAACCCTTGTCCTCCCCCTCGACCCCCATCGGCTTCGAGCGGTGCGCGCCCGGGGCGAGGAAGACCGCGTCGAACTTCTTTCTCAGCTCGTCGAGGGTGATGTCCTTGCCGATCCTGGTGTTGTAGATGATCTCGACGCCGAGCGAAGAGATGATGTCGATGTCGCGCTGCAAGAGGTGGCGCGGCTGGCGGTAGGGGGGAATGCCGACCGCCACCATGCCGCCGCCGATAGGAAGCGCCTCGTAGATGGTTACCGGGTACCCTTCCAGCGCCAGGTAGTAGGCTGCGGCAAGGCCCGCAGGCCCGGCGCCCACGACGGCCACCTTCTTGGACTTCTTCGCCTTGGGGACCATGGGGGGGAGGTGGCCGTGCTGCCATTCGTAGTCGGAGGCGCTGCGCTTAAGCACCATGATGTTGATCGACTCGTCGACGTTCTTCCTGCGGCAGGCAGTCTCGCAGGGATGCGGGCAGACGCGCCCGCAGACGGACGGAAGCGGCATGGAGTCGCGGATGGTGGACAAAGAGTCGCCGAAGCGGTAATCCTTCACCGCCTCGATGTAGGCGGGGATGTCGATGTGGGCCGGGCACTTGTCCATGCAGGGCGCCGTGTACTTCTCGATGTAGCTGAACTCCTTGGAGAGGCTCTTGGCGCCGCGGATGTAGTTGACGAAGGCGTCGCGGAAGTGGGTGACGGCGTCGATCACCGGCACCGACGAGCTCGGGCAGAGGGTGCACTTGCAGTGCTTGAGCACCTCGCCCAGGTCGAGGATGGTGTCCAGGTCCTTCTCGCTGCCGCGCCCATCGACGACCGCCGCCAGGGCGTCCATCATGACCCGCGTCCCCTTCTTCCCGGGGGTGCACTTGCCGCAGACGTACTTGGTCTGCACCCGCTTCATGTACTCGGCGACCATGGCGGGGACGTCGACGTCCTTGTTGTACAGGATGATCCCGTCCCAGCCGATGAAGGCCGAAAGCGGACGCTCTCCGTCGTAGCTGACCGGGAGCTTGAAGCTGACCTCTTTGGCCTCGCCCCCCTTGCGGTTATCAACTATGTTTCTGCCCCAGCTGGAAAAAACAACCTCTGCCACTTAGGCCTCCGAAATAGCTGTTAGATTTCACCTTTTTAACGGCTAAATGTTTACATTTATTAAGCAAATCGTACGGGTCAGATTGTATACAGTATCCAGTTTTTACCACATCACTCCCCTCTAATCAAGCGAAAAATCGCTCGGATTATCGCCTGTGTAGCACGTATACGGCACCAGGGGGCGAGCCCCGCGCGCGGCCACTTTCCCCCCGCCGAATTTAATGGTTGTTTTTAACCTGATTCCGACCTAACATCCACCCACGCTAAGGCTTCGGCCGGAAGCGCCCCCCCTCTCCGGCAAAAAAACACCCTCCTGTTTGAGCAGAGATTAAACATTTCCCGCGCAATGCCGATAATATATTGCGACAGCGCGTATAAGAAAAACGCGAGCATGGGCGGAGGAGTTATGCAGAGCAACCATCTAGAAGGGACGGGTATCACACTCAAGTTGAACGCCGAGCAAAAAGCGCTCATCGCGTCGTTCGCACTCGTACCGAACAAGGGGAGCCTCACCGAGGAGCAACTGCGCGAAGCGCTGGTCCTGGAAGGGTACGGGGAACTCTTTGTCTCTCAGGAGGCGCTCGGGCAGTTCCTGAAGAAGTGGGAGGTGGCGCCCATGCCGTTCTCCCTGCAGATAGGCGAGCGGCGCGACGCCTCCTTCACCGTCAAGGTTTCCGATGACCTGATGCAGGCAACCATGACCATCAAGCCCGCCTACGGCGGCCGCCGGATCACGCTAGAGGAGGTGGAGGCGGAACTGGCTGCCCAAGGGGTGGTCTACGGCGTCCTCTACGACGAGATCAAGCACGCCTTGGAGGCCGGGGAGGCATCGAACCTCGTCGTCGCGGCGGGAACCCAACCTGTGCCGGGCGAGGACACCCAGTTCATCTCGCTGATACCCGAGTCGACCGTCCAGGCGCCGCAGCTCTCCGAAAACGACACAGCCGACTACCGCAACGTTGGGAACATCGTGAGCGTGAGCCTTGGGGATCCGCTTTTGCGCCGCACCCACCCCACCATGGGAATCCCGGGGATGGACCTGCACGGCACAGAGATCCCCACCACAGACGGGGTCGACTACCCCTTCGCCGAAAACCTCACCGGGATCGCCTGCGATCTCACCGACTGCGACCTGCTGATCGCCGCCATCTCCGGCCATCCCATGCTCGTCACGCGCGGGGTTATCGTCGATCCGGTTTACAAGGTGAAGCGGGTGGACCTATCCACCGGCAACCTCCATTTCAAGGGATCCCTCGAGATCGAAGGGGACGTGCTGGAAGGGATGGAGGTGAGCGCCACCCACGACATCACGGTCGGGGGGATCGTGGAAGCGGCGCGGATCAAGGCCGGAGGGAACATCGTCGTCAACGGCGGGGTGATCGGCCACGGCAAGGCGGCGCAGGGAAAGGTGGAAAACCTCAAGGATATGGCGCAGCTCGACGCTGAAGGGTCGGTCTGGGTGCAGTTCGCCGAGAACACCATCATCAACGCCGGCGGCGAGATCGTGGTCAAGGAACTGGCGATGCAGAGCGAGCTCACCTCCGGGACCAGCATCACGGTCGGCGAAAAAGGGGCGCGCAAGGGGCACATCATCGGCGGGATCTGCCGTGCCGTGTCGCTGGTGCATGCCCAGGTGATCGGCTCCCACGCGGGGGTCCCCACCGTCATCGAGGTCGGGGTCGACCCGGCGCTGAACAAAAAGCTCGAGATCGTGCAGGACGCGCTCGCCGAGAAGGGGCGCCTCATCGAGGAACTGGCGAAGACCCTAGCCTACGTGCGGGACAACCCCGGGAGCATGGAGCCGGGCCTTCTGGCCTTGAAGCAGCGGATCTACGTCAAGTACGAGGGCGACATAGCCGAACTGGTGAGCGAGGAGAAAAGGCTGCAAAAGAGGATGGAGATCAACGCCCAGGCAAAGGTGGTGGTGGAGCGCGACGTGTTCCTGGGCGCACAGATCAGGATCGGCTCGACGGCGCTGCAGATCGAGGAGGACCTGATGAACCCGACCTTCGCCCTGGGAGAAGAAGGGATAATCTACTCATGAAAATCGTTTCAACCAAACCGGGTACGTTTCCCGGTCCTGCGCCATGCGCGTCATAGGGCTCACCGGGGGGATAGCCTCGGGGAAAAGCAGCGTGGCCGCCATCTTCGAGCGGCTCGGCGCACAGGTGATCGACGCGGACCAGCTGGCCAGGGAGGTGGTGGAACCCGGAGAGAGCGCACTGGCTCAGATAGCGGAGAGCTTCGGGCGGGGGGTCTTGAACCCGGACGGGAGCCTGAACCGCGCGGCGCTGGGGGAGGTGGTATTCGCGGACCCGGCGAAAAGACGCCTTTTGGAGTCGATCACCCACCCCGCCATCAGGAAGCGTGCCGAGGAGAAGCTGGCGCGGCTGAAAAGGGCGGGGGTGAAGACCGCCTTCTACGTGGCGCCGCTTCTGATCGAGGCGGGAATCACCTCGCGGGTGCATGAGGTCTGGGTGGTCTACCTCGACCACGAGACACAGCTGGCCCGGCTCATGGCACGTGACGGGCTCTCGCGCGAAGGGGCGCTGGCGCGCATAGCGTCGCAGATGCCTATGGAGGAGAAAAGGCGGCTGGGAAGGGTCGTAATCGACAACCGGGGGAGCAGGGAGGAGCTGGAGGCTGAGGTGCTGAGGCTTTGGCGCGAGGAGATATTGGCCGCGGAGGGATCCCACTCCGACGAGCCCAAGAGCTAAAACAAGAAAAGGCCCCGCGGACGGGGCCTTTTTCTTTATTTGTGGTAACCGAGCTTCTGGGAGATCTCTTCGCCGGAGCGGATCACCAGCGGGATCAGCTCCTTCTCCAGGCGCTCGTCGGTGAAGCGCATCGAGGGGCCGGAGATGCTCACCGCGCCGATGATCCTGCGGGTGTAGTCGCGGATCGGGGCGCCGACGCATTTCACCCCCACATCCATCTCCTCGTCGTCTATGGCGTACCCCTGCTCAGCGATCACCTTGAGGTGCTTCTTCAGCTCCTCGCGGTCGGTGACCGTCTTCGGGGTGTAGCGCTTCATCTCCTTGGTCGGGAGGTAGTTCTCCAGCTCCTCGTCGGTCATGTAGGCGATCTGGACCTTGCCGGCCGCAGTGCAGTAGGCGGGGAGGCGGGCGCCGACCCTGGGGACAACCCTCACGGTCAGGTCGGTCTCCACCACGTCAAGATAGACGATGTGGAACTCCTTGAGGATCGCGACGTAGGTGGTCTCGTTGCACTCCTTCACCAGCGCTTCGAGCACCGGGCGGGACTGCCTCAAAAGACCCATCTGCTTGATGAAGGTCTGGCCCAGCTCCAGGGTCTTCAGCCCCAGCCGGTAGTTCTCGGTAACCTTGTTCTGCTCGATGTAGTTTCTCGACTCAAGGGTGGCGAGAAGCCTGAAAACGTTGTTTTTATGGAGCTTGAGCCTCTTGCTCAACTCAGTCACGCCAAGCTCGTCCACCTCGTCGTGAAACTGCTCCAGCAGGTCGAGCGCGTGCGAAACGGCCTGGATGATATACTCGGATTTCTCTTTTTTCGCCATTGGCTGCACCTATTCTGTTGTGGAAAAATTTCAAACAGTATTAACTAGGCCATTTAACAAAAGGTGTCAAGAAAATAAATAGCTTGATAATCGGTTTTAATGTGATTAAACTCGCGCTAGCCGTTACACCACCAGCCCCCCCTCCCCAGCCGCCGTCAAAACAGTGCAGGCCGCTGTCCCGGCGGGAGGAAACGGGGGAAAATCCGGACGCAGTGAAAATGTAGAATAATGTTCTAAATAAGTCAAGCAGCAAAAAAGCATGTAGCATTGCGATTTTATCCAGGACCAATACGACTGCGGCAGCTTCCCATATACGGAGAGCCCTGTGCGTCTCAACCTGATTTCCAAACTCGCCATCGCCACCAGCCTGGTGCTCCTGAGCACCATGGCCCTGTACGCCTATCTGAATTTCCGCAGCCTCCAGGGCCTGCTTTTGCAGGAGGCCATCTCCGAGGCGGACCGCATCAGCGAAACCATCCTCCGCGCCACGCACAACCAGATGCTCAGGGACGACCGCCCCCTGTTCTACAAGACCATCGAGGAGATGGGGAGCCAGCAGGGGGTCGAGCGGATCAGGCTGATCAACAAGACCGGCCGCATCATCTTTTCCACCGACGGGGCCGAAACCGGGACGCTGCTCCAAAAGGACGCGAAGGTCTGCTCCGTCTGCCACGGGGGGGCGCATCTCCTTCTCACCGCCTCATCCAAGCACAGGAGCCGGCGCTTTTTCAGGGCCGGCGGCGGCGAACTTCTGGGTATCACCAACGCCATTTACAACGAGGAGAGCTGCTACACGGCGAGCTGCCACTTCCACCCGGAGAGCTTCAAGGTGCTGGGGATCCTGGACGTGGTGGTCCCGCTGGACCGGATGTACTCCGTTTTGGACGCCTATCGCAACCGCAGCATCGCCCTCACCCTGCTGGTTCTCACGCTCACCGCCCTCTGCATCACCCTACTGACCCAGAAGCTGGTGAACCGGCCGGTGCGCGAGCTTTTGGAACACACCCAGATGCTCTCGCGCGGCGAGCTGGACGGCCTGGTGCACAGCTTCGCCAACGACGAGATGGGGGAGTTGGCCGAATCCTTCAACGCGATGACCCTGAACCTGAAGAGGGCACGAGAGGACCTGGAGGGATGGGGGCGGGACCTCGAGGAGATGGTTCAGCAAAGGACCTACGAGGTGACCCAGATGCAGGCGCAGCTGATCCGGAGCGAAAAGCTCGCCTCCCTGGGGGAGCTCGTTGCGGGGATCGCCCACGAGATCAACAACCCGCTCACCGGGATCCTGGTCTTCTCCTCGCTGATCCAGAGCAACCAGAAGCTGGACGAGACGCTCAAAAACGACATCGAGACGGTGATCCGCGAGACCAAGCGCTGCGCGGGGATCGTGAAGGGGCTCCTGGAATTTGCCCGCTGCTCCACGCCGCAAAAGGAGCTCCACTGCCTGAACGAGATTTCGGAGGCCGCCCTCACCCTGATCCAGCACCAGATACTGTTCCAGGACATAACCATCATCAGGGAGTACGACGAGGGGCTCCCCCTGCTTTTAATCGACGCGAACCAGATCGAGCAGGTGCTGGTCAACATGTTCGTCAACGCCGGCCACGCCATGCTGGGCGAGGGGGTGCTGCACATAGCCACCGGCGCGGACCCGGACCAGCGGCAGGCGTACATCGCCATTCACGACAACGGCTGCGGCATCCCGCAGGAAAACCTCACCAAGATCTTCGACCCCTTCTTCTCCACCAAGGCGAACAAGGGGACCGGCCTCGGACTCTCGGTCTCCTATGGCATAGTCCAGGAGCACGGCGGCCACATCGACGTCGTAAGCGAGGTCGGGGTGGGAACGTCGTTCACGGTGACGCTCCCTCTCCCTGAGCAAGCAGCTACTTCCCCAGCCCATACTTCCCGGCAAGCTTCGCTCGAGGAAAGCTCCTCCCCCCCCTGCGCCTGACCGCGTATACAGTGGAGGACACCCCCCTCTTCCCCACCCCGTGACAGCGCAACTGCGCGGAAGAAAACGATTGACAGCGGCAAGGCATATTGATAGTTTACGGCATTCGCCCCCTCGGCCTGCGGGCCCTGAGAAGGCCCCGGGGAGGGAGAACCGCCAACCGCAGCGCGCAACACCGGAGCAGCAGTGAACATCACCACCAACGGCGAAGCCGTATCCATCGATCCCCTTACCGTTCAAGAGTACCTCCTCTCCCTGGGCATCGACCCGCGCCGGGTCGCCGTCGAGCTGAACCTGGAGATCCTCCCCAAGGCACAGTACCCGACCACGCACCTCAAAGAGGGAGACACACTGGAGATCGTCCAGTTCGTGGGAGGGGGAAGCCTGCCGGCTTCCCTGCCCAAGGCAGGATAACGAGCGCCCGCCGCACCCGGCCCTGGGGGTCTCCCCGGAGCTTTCCGTACATACCAGATTGGAGAATCGAGATGACCCAGACAAACGACAAGCTCGTCATAGCAGGACGCGAATTCGACTCCCGCCTCATGGTCGGCACCGGAAAGTACGCCGACTTCCAGCAGATGGTGCGCGCCATCGAGGTCTCCGGGGCGCAGATCATCACCGTCGCTGTGAGAAGGGTCAACATCTCCGACCGCAGCAAGGAGTCGCTGCTCGACCACATCGACCTGAAGAAGTACACGCTGCTTCCCAACACCGCCGGCTGCTACACCGCCGAGGACGCCATCCGCACCTGCCGGCTGGCCCGCGAGGCGGGGCTTTCCGATTTCGTGAAGCTCGAGGTGCTCGGGGACGAGAAGACGCTCTACCCCAACAACGAGGAGCTCCTGAAGGCGGCCAAGGTGCTTCTGGCCGAAGGTTTCACCGTCCTCCCCTACACCAGCGACGACCCGATCATCTGCAAAAAGCTCGAGGACATGGGGTGCGCCGCCGTGATGCCTCTGGGGGCCCCGATCGGCAGCGGACTCGGCATCCGCAACCCCTACAACATCCAGATCATCCTGGAGACCGTCAAGGTACCGGTCATCGTGGACGCCGGCGTCGGGACCGCCTCCGACGCGGCCATCGCCATGGAGCTTGGCTGCGACGGGGTGCTCATGAACACCGCCATCGCCGGGGCGAAGGACCCGGTCGCCATGGCCGAGGCGATGAACTGCGCCGTGCGCGCGGGAAGACTCGCCTACCTCGCCGGACGCATCCCCAGGAAGCTCTACGCCAGCGCCTCGTCGCCACTGGCGGGGCTCATCGGGTGAAAGAGCTGGAATCCCCCTGGATAGACTTCAACCTCTACCTGATCACCGGGAGGGAGGAGACCAAGGGGCGCCCCCTCGAGCTGGTGGTCGAGGAAGCGCTCAAGGGGGGAGTGCGCGCAGTACAGTACCGCGACAAGGATGCCTCCAGCAAGGAGCTCTACGAGACGGCCCACGAACTGCGCCGCCTGACCTCGCGCTACGGCGCCAAACTCATCATCAACGACCGCGCCGACATAGCGCTCGCAGTCGAGGCGGACGGCGTCCACATAGGAAGCGCGAGCCTCCCCATCTACAAGGTGCGGCGCATCCTCGGGGAGCGCAAGCTGATCGGGGTCTCCTGCCACAACCAGGCGCAGGCCATCACCGCGCAGGAGATGGGGGCGGACTTCATCACCTTCGGCCCGGTCTACTACACCCCCTCCAAGGCCCCCTACGGCGACCCGGTGGGGACCGCGAAGCTCGCGGCCGTGGCCAGGACGCTGCAGATCCCGGTCTTCGCCCTCGGAGGGATCAAGCTGGAAAACTGCGTCGAGGCCGCAGGGTGCGGGGTGCGCGGCGTGGCGCTCATCTCGGCCGTCCTCTCGGCCCCCGACCCGCGCGAGGCGGCGAAGAGGCTCATCGCCCTTCTCCCTCCCCTGGAGCATGCCGAGTAAATGACCGATTCCCAGATCCATAGCGAACTCCGCATCAACTCCTACGGCTCCTACCTGAGAAGGCGCTTTTCCTGCCGTGTCTCCAAGGTGAACGTGGACGGCGGCTTCACCTGCCCCAACCGCGACGGCAGCCGCGGCACCGGCGGCTGCATCTACTGCGACAACAGCTCCTTCTCCCCCAAGGACACGCTGGCCGTCATCCCCATCGAGGAGCAGATGGCGGCGGGGATGGCCTACCACCGCGACCGGCTGGGGAGCCGGAAGTTCATCGTCTACTTCCAGAAGTTCACCAACACCTACGCCCCGGTGGAGAGGCTCTCCGAGCTGTACCGGCGCGCGCTTTCGCATCCGGACGTGGTGGGGATCTCGGTCGGGACCAGGCCCGACTCCATCGACGACGACGCCATAGATCTTTTGACCGAGCTGGCCCGCGACCGCTACGTCTGCGTCGAGCTGGGGCTTCAGTCCATCGACGACGCCATCCTCGCCGGGATCAACCGCGGCCACAGCTTCGCCGAGTACCTCGCCACGGTGGAGCGGCTCGCCGGCCGCGGCATGGACATCTGCACCCACCTGATCTACGGCTTCCCCGGCGAGAAGAGGAGCGGCTTCGTCAAGGGGGCGCGGCTCCTGTCGTCGCTCCCGGTGACCTCGGTGAAACTGCACCAGTTGCACGCGGTGGAAGGTACCAGGCTCGCCAGCATGTACCGCGACGGGAGCTACGTCCCCATCTCCCTTGCCGAGTACCTCGGGGGGGCCTGCGACTTCCTGGAGGAACTTTCCCCCAGGATCTCCATCCAGAGGCTCTACGGTTCCGCGCCCCTCTCCATCCGGGTCGCCCCCAACTGGAACCTGAAGAACAACCAGATGTGGTACGCCGTCGTGAACGAGCTGAAGAGGCGCGGCAGCTGGCAGGGTTGCCGGCTTGAGCGCGAGATGCGAGCGGCGAACGGCTAGCCAAAGCGAGGAGGACCATGAAGACGGCAAGGCTAAAGGGAGAGGCGAAGGAATACCGGATCGGCAAGATCCTCTGCATCGGGAGGAACTACGCCGACCACATCAAGGAGCTGGGCAACGAGACCCCGGAGCGCCCGGTGATCTTCATGAAACCTGCCTCCAGCGTCATCGGCGAGGGGGAGGAGATCGTCATCCCCCCCTACTCCAGCGACTGCCACCACGAGGCGGAGCTGGCGCTTCTGATCGGCACCGGCGGGAGCAATATCCCGGCCGCCGAGGCGCTCGGGCATCTGGCGGGTTACGGCGTCGCCATCGACCTCACCTTGAGGGACGTGCAGGCGGAGCAGAAGAAAAAGGGGCTTCCCTGGGAGATCGCCAAGGGTTTCGACACCGCCTGCCCCCTCTCCGACTTCGTCCCCAGGGACCAGGTGCCCGACCCGCAGGCGCTCAACATCACCTTGAGCGTCAACGGGGTCAAAAGGCAGGACGGCTCCACCGGGCTCATGATCCACCGCATCCCCGAACTTGTCTCCTACCTCTCCTCCATCTTCACCCTGGAGCCGGGGGACCTGGTGCTGACCGGCACCCCGGCCGGCGTAGGCCCCATCAAGAGCGGGGACCGGGTGGTTGCGGAGATCACCGGGGTGGGGAGACTTGAGGTGTCTGTAAAATAACAATTAAAGGAGAAAAAGAGGATGAAAAACGAACAGCAATGCCCCGACTGCCAGGGGCTCATGGTGCTGATACCCGGTTGAGGCGGCCTCTTCTGGCGGTGCCAGAAGTGCGGCAAGAAGGCCCCCCTGGATCCCAAATCCAAAGGATGCGGCTGCGGTGAATAAAAAAAAGGGGGGCTCTGAAGAGCCCCCCTTTTTCCGTTTTATCTGCCTCTATACGCGCCATCCGTCGCATCCGCGTGCGGCGCCCTTCACCTTGTCTCTAGGCCTGAAGCTCAAGCCACGATGCCTCTTCGCCGGGAGGAGCGCCGGCAGCAGCCTCGCTGGAAAGGACCTCCAGGAGCTTCTCCTCTGAGAGCGGGCGGTAGAAGTAGTACCCCTGGAACTCGTCGCAGCCGCGTCCTGCCAGGTACTCCGCCTGCTGCCTCGTCTCGACCCCTTCGGCTATCACATGGAGGTCCATCGCCTTCGCTATGCCGATGATCGCGTCGACTATGGCCCGGTCATCCGGGAGGTCGCAGAGTTTATTGATGAACCCCCGGTCGATCTTCAGGTGGTCGATGGGGAAGTTCTTCAGGTACTGCAGCGACGAGTAGCCGGTTCCGAAGTCATCGATGGCTAGCGAGACGTTCAGTCCCTTGAGGCGGAAGAGCTTTTTCACCGTATCCTCGACGTTGTGGATCAGGCAGGTCTCGGTGAGCTCCAGCTCGAGCCACGAGGGGTGGACCCCGCTTTGCTGCAGGGCCTCCTCCACCGTCTTCGAGAGGTCCCCCTGGGTGAACTGCTTCCCGGAGATGTTCACCGCCATCCGCACCGGCATGACCCCTGCGTCCTGCCACTGCCTGACCTTGGCGCAGGCGGTGCGGAGCACCCATTCGCCCAGGGGGAGGATAACGCCGGTTTCCTCGGCGAGCGGTATGAAGGAGTCGGGCATCACCCTCCCCTTTTCCGGATCGTTCCAGCGCAAAAGCGCCTCCACCGCGTTGATGCGCCCGGTTTTCCCGTCCAGTATGGGCTGGTACTCCAGGAAGAACTCCTCCCTATCCAGGGCGCGCCTGAGCCTGAACTCCAGCTGCATCCGCTCGTGCAGCCTCTCGTTCAGCTGCGCACTGTAGAAGCAGAAGTCGCCACTCCCCTTGCTCTTCGCGTTGTACATGGCGATGTCGGCGTTTTTCAGCAGGGTCTCCGGGACGTCGCCGTCATCGGGGAAAACGGAGATCCCCACGCTCGCCCCCACGTAAACCTCCCGGTCGCAGACCTCGTAGGCGGGAGTGATGCAGCCGATCAGGTTCTTGGCGATGCTGCTCGCGTTGTCGTCCTTCTCGAAGGTCGCCACCACCACGAACTCGTCCCCGCCAAGCCTCGCCAGCGTGTCCCTCTTTCGCACCGACTTCTGCAGGCGTTTTGCCACCTCGATCAGGATCTGGTCCCCCGCCTTGTGCCCCAGGGTGTCGTTGATCACCTTGAAGCCGTTCAGGTCCATGAACAGGGTCGCCACTTTCAACCCCTCCCGATGCGCCATCCCGATGGTCTGCTCCATGCGGTCCAAAAGCATGCTGCGGTTCAAGAGCCCCGTCAGGCTGTCGTAATAGGCGAGCCGCTCCAACTGCTCGGCGGTCCTCTTCTTCTCCGTGACGTCCTCGAGCAGCGTCGCCACCATGCCGTAACCCATGGGGAAGGCGGTGAGCGCGAAGATGCGCCCGGTGGTGTTTTGCTCAAGCTCCAGGGTCACCTCGCCCCGGGCCTGCAGCGCCGAAAAGATCAGCTCCGCGCTCTCCACGAAGAGCCCGTCCAAAAGCTCCGTGATCCAGCTGCCGATGTCGTCCCTGCGGAAGCCGAACACAGTGATGGCCGCGGGGTTCACGTCGGTAAGCACCAGATCGGCGGAGCCGTCCTCGCGCCTTGAGGCGCGGTAAAGCGCGAGCCCCTCGTTGAGCGACTCGTAGACCGCGCGGTACTTCTCCTCGCTCTGCTTCAGAACCTTGTACGCCTCGTCGAGGGCGCGCAGCGGCACGGTCCTCAGCCGGAAGAAGGCGTAGCCCCCCACCAGGGCGCCCCCCAGAAGGAAGAGCAGGGTCCTGAGCAGGATCGGGAAAAGGGAGCGGGAGACCTCGAGGAAGGCCACCTCGTGCCCGGCGTCGTGAACGGGGAAGGAGAGGGAAAAAACCGGACGCTGCAACGGCTCCCCGCTCTCCGCGATCACCTCGTGCTTCAGGTTGAAGAGCCTTCTTACTTCCTTCACGTCCGGCTTGGAGCGGCGCCCCAGCAGTTCCTTAAGGCGCAGCTCCTCGAACTCCCACATCCGTGGGTTCTCCACCACGAGGGCGCCGACGACGCGCGCGTTGATCTCCCCTTCGGCCTCGATGACGCCCCTCATATGCGAGAAGGACATGACGAAATAGATGGCTGGCGGGACCACCGTCAGCATCGCCGAAACGATTAAGGCGATGAACGTGGTCCTGCGCCTGATGTTTTGGCTCTCCTGGGTCATTTATTCCCGGCCGTCAGCAGTCCGTGCCTCGCTGCAATCGACTTTCCTTTCTTCGAATTGAGAAAACTTACGAATTTGTCCACCGCCGGCGCAGCCCCCTTCCTGGTCACCAGGTACAAGGGCTTCACGAAGGGGTACTTCCCTCTGGCCATGGCGGTAACGCTCCCCTGCCTGCCGTCCAGTTGCATGATCTTGATGCCGCCGGGCTGGGAGAGGGGAAGGGTGAGCGCCATGAAGGCAATGGTCCCCGGGGTCTTTTTCACCGACTCGAAGGCGTCGTTGTCGGTGATACCGAGCAGCATGTCCTTGCGCGCCTGAGCTGCGGTCACGGCAAGATCCATCTCCGGCGAAATGGCGCGCAGGATCTTGGTGTCGGAATCCTCGTTGGGCCGCAGCACCACGCGGACGTAGTCGCCGTTGGACCACTTGGGGATCTTCCCGGAGAACATGCCTGCCACCTCGTTCAGCGAAACGTTGCTTTCCTTGGTGCGCAGGTTGGTGACCACCACGAAGGGACTCTTTCCGTATTCGGACACTAACAGCCCCTCGGCGCTCTCCGCCGGCTTCAGCTGACGGCTTGTTATGGCGAGGTCCAGGGCGTTTTTGGCGACCGCCTTGATCGACGCCGAACTCCCGAGGCTTTTCTCCAGATGAACCCGGACCCCCCTGTTTTCTTTCTCGAAGGCCTCGATGATCGGCCCCATCAGGGCCACTCCTGCTCCGGTGCCGCTGACCCTGACGATCTCCTGGGCCGACGCTGCCCGCCCCCCCAAAAGCGACAGACAGAGCGCCAAAGCGATGGGGACAAACCGCTTCTCGAAAATGCTCATGCAACTTCCTCCGCAATTATCCTTTTATGAACAGGCGATAAACCGCCGCTCAACTTATCGGCCTTAAGGCCTCCGCGCTTGAGTTTTTTTGCTCATGAAAAGCCTCAAGGCCGACATTCATGAGCGGGCGAACTGCACGAAACTGCCCCCCTCCCCTACCTGGCGGCTGAGGTAAGCAACCCGTGCTTCTGCGCCAGAGCCCGCGCCTTCTTCGACTCGAGGAACTGCAGGAACGCCTTCACTCCAGGGGAGGGGTCCTTCCTGGTCACCAGGAAGATCCTTTTGGCGTAGCTGTACTTCCCGGCGGCGAGTTTGGGCAGGGTCGCCGGCACCCCGTTCAGGCGTGCGACGTTGACCGTGCCGGGCTCGGAGAGGGGCATGATGAGGGGGATGAAGGAGACGGTTCCTGCGGTCTTCTTGAGGTGTTCGAAGGTCTCCTGGTCGGTGATGCCCATCAGCATGTCCGGTCGCGCGTGCGCGGCGGTCACCGCCCGGTCCATCTCCGGGGAAAGCGAACGCAGCACCGTTGTGTCTATGTCGTCGTTCGGACGCAGAACCACGCGCACGAAGTCGCCGTTCCCCCATTTGCCCAGGGTCCCGGCGAACATGGCGGCGAGCTGTCCCGTCGTCACGTTGTCGAGCTTGGTGTCGCGGTGGGTGACGACCGCATAGGGAGTCCTGCCGTACTCGTACCAGGCCAGGGTGGGGAGCTTTTCTTGCGGCTTGAGGTCCCGCCCCGGGACGGCGATGTCCAGGGCGCCCTTGGCGATCGCCTTCAGCGAAGCTGCGGAGCCGACGCTTTTCTGAGCCTCGAAAGTCACGTCCGGGTGGCTCTTCTGGAAGGCAGCGATCAAGGGCTTCATCAGGGTCACGCCGCAACCGGTGCCGTTGATCCTGATGGTTTCGGCGGCCGAGGCTGACTGCCAAGACAAAAGGAGAAGGAGCAAGGCGGAAGCGACCCTGCGGGTGAGATGCGGGTGAGACATGATGCGCTCCTTTTTTGTTGGTTCACGGGATGCTTTTTATAGCAGGAAGTCCACCACGAGCCCCTTGATCCTGATGATCTGGGCGACGATGCGGATGTGGTCCTTTTGCTCCCGCATCACCAGGTGGTAGAGGAGGTCCGCCTCCTTGTCGATGACGGAAATAACCTCGTGGGCGCGCCCGGTCACCCCGCCGCTCAGAAGTTCGACCCGGTAAGCTTCGGCCGAGACCTTGCGGGCCATGGTGCCCAACAGTTCGCGGAAGGCCTTGAAGTTGGCGATGGTCGGCTCTTTCTCCAGGACCTCCCCCGCCTTTTCGATCTCCTCCTTCAGGCGCTGCAGCTCCCCTTCGTACTCGGTGCTGCTCTTGGCGATGGCGCTGAGCCGGCCGGCGAAGAGCTCGCCGGAGGAACCGGCAACCCCTTTGGCCGGCACCCCCTTCCCTTTCTTGGCGATGGAGCGTGATTCCGATTTTTCGTTGATGCGCATCAGGCGGCACTCCGCGCCCCCGGCGCCCGCGCCGGGAGGGAAATGAAAAGGGCCCCGGAGGTCCCGGGGCCCGAGGAAGGTAGACAGGGTGGCTAGTTCTTTACCACGTTGGCGGCCTGCGGCCCCTTGGCGCCCTGCACGACCTCGAAGGTGACCGAGTCCCCCTCGGTGAGCGACTTGAATCCGTCTCCCTGGATCGACGAGAAGTGCACGAACACGTCCACCCCGTTGTCCTGCTCGATGAAGCCGAATCCCTTAGCGTCGTTGAACCATTTCACCACACCGTTTGCCATTACTTTTTCTCCCCTTGCTGCTTCGTGTTATATGGGGCGGCGGGCTCGCGCCGGCCGCCCCTTTTGCGTCTTGGACGCATCTGCTGCCTGCCGTATTACACGTTTATGAAAAGCGTGTCAAGTTTGCCGGCTACAGGAGACGCCTTTGCCGGGTGCCGCCTGCCGGAGTCAGGCGGTCGCCGCGGGCTGCTGCAAGGCGTCACTCCCCTTTCCCGCGCAGCCGCATCCCTTGCCCGCGGAAGCGGCCTTGGCCTCGGCGTTCAGGGTCGCATGGGCGGCCGAGAGGCGCGCGATGGGGACCCTGAAGGGGGAGCAGGAGACGTAGTCGAGACCGACCGAGTCGCAGAAGATGACCGAGGCCGGGTCGCCGCCGTGCTCGCCGCAGATGCCGAGCTTGATCCCGGGACGGGTCTGGCGCCCCTTCTGGCACCCCATGCGCACCAGTTCGCCTACACCCTGCTGGTCCAGGGTCACGAACGGGTCGTCCTCGAGGAGGCCGTTCTCCACGTAGAAGGGGAGGAACTTGCCGGCGTCGTCGCGGGAAAGGCCGAAGGTGGTCTGGGTCAGGTCGTTGGTGCCGAAGGAGAAGAAGTCCGCCTCGGCTGCGATGGCGTCGGCGGTGATGGCTGCGCGCGGCAGCTCGATCATGGTACCGATCAGGTACTGCACCTTAACCGCGTAGCGCTTGATCACGTCCTCGCAGACGGTGACGGCGTTGGCGCGCATGACCGCGAGTTCCTTGGTGGTAGCCACCAGCGGGATCATGATCTCGGGGACGATCTCGAAGCCCTCTTCCTTCACCAGCTCGCAGGCGGCTTCCATGATCGCCTGGACCTGCATGTCGTAGATCTCCGGGAAGGTGATGCCGAGACGGCAGCCACGGTGCCCCAGCATCGGGTTGAACTCGTGCAGGAACTCCACCTTGTGCTTCAGGGTCTGCACCGACACCCCCATGGTGGCGGAGAGCGCCTCGATGTCCTTGTCCTCCTGGGGGAGGAACTCGTGCAGCGGCGGGTCGAGGAGGCGGATGGTGACCGGGAGCCCCTTCATCTCGCGGAAGAGCCCCTTGAAGTCTCCCTTCTGCATCGGGAGGATCTTGGCGAGCGCCTTCTTCCTTCCTTCGAGGTCCGCGGAGAGGATCATCTCGCGCACCGCGGCGATGCGGTCCGCTTCGAAGAACATGTGCTCGGTGCGGCAAAGGCCGATCCCCTCGGCGCCGAAGTCGCGGGCGGTCTTCGCGTCGTGCGGGGTGTCGGCGTTGGCGCGGACCTTCATCCTGCGGAACTTGTCGACCCAACCCATCAGGGTGCCGAAGTCGCCGCCGACCCCTGCAGCCACGGTCGCGACCGCCCCTTTCATCACCTCGCCGGTGGAGCCGTCCAGGGTGATCACTTCACCCTTCTTGATCACGCTGCCGTCCTTGGCCACGAACTGCGCCTGGGCGTAGTCGACCTTGATGTCGCCGCAGCCGGCGACGCAGCATTTGCCCATGCCGCGGGCGACGACCGCCGCGTGCGAGGTCATGCCGCCGCGGGCGGTGAGGATCCCCTGTGCGGCGTGCATGCCGTGGATGTCCTCGGGGGAGGTCTCGACGCGAACCAGGATCACCTTGTGCCCCAGCTTCGCCAGGGTCTCGGCCTCGTCGGCGGTGAAGACCACCTCGCCGGACGCGGCGCCGGGCGAGGCAGGGAGCCCCTTGGCGATCACCTTCTTCTCGGCGTTGGGGTCAAGGGAGGGGTGCAGCAGCTGGTCCAGCTGGCTGGGAGCCACGCGGAGCACCGCGGTCTTCTCGTCGATCAGCTTCTCGGCCACCATGTCGACCGCGATCTTGATGGCGGCTTTCGCCGTCCTCTTGCCGCTTCTGCACTGCAGCATGTAGAGGATCCCCTTCTCGATGGTGAACTCGATGTCCTGCATGTCCTGGTAGTGGCGCTCCAGGATGTCGCGGATCTCCGCCAGCTGCTTGTAGCAGTCGGGGAGCACCTCCTCCATGCTGGGGAGGTCGCCCGGCTTGTACTTGGCGCGGTTGATCGGCTGCGGGGTCCGGATGCCGGCCACGACGTCCTCGCCCTGGGCGTTCACCAGGTACTCGCCGTAGAAGTAGTCCTCTCCGGTCGAGGGGTCGCGGGTGAAGGCGACGCCGGTGGCGCAGTCGTTCCCCATGTTGCCGAAGACCATGGACTGGACGTTGACGGCGGTACCCCAGTCGGCGGGGATGCTGTTGAGCCTTCTGTAGGTGATGGCGCGCTGGTTCATCCAGGAGCCGAACACGGCGCCGATGGCACCCCAGAGCTGCTCTTTCGGATCCTCGGGGAACTCGACCCCGAGGGTCGCCTTGATCTTAGCCTTGAACTCGCCCACGAGCTCCTTCCAGTCGCTGGCCTTGAGGTCGGTGTCGAGGTGCACGCCGCGGGCGTCCTTCTTCTGCTCCAGAAGGTGCTCCATCTCGTCCTTGGGCATCCCCATCACCACGTCCGAGTACATCTGCACGAACCGGCGGTAGGCGTCGTAGGCGAAGCGCTCGTCGCCGGACTGCGCGATGATCCCCTGCACCGTGGTGTCGTTGAGACCCAGGTTCAGGATGGTGTCCATCATCCCCGGCATGGAGGCGCGGGCGCCGGAGCGGACCGAGACCAGGAGCGGGTTCTTGGCGTCGCCGAACTTCTTGCCCATGAGCGCCTCGACCTGGGCCAGGTTCTGCTCCACCTCTGCGGCCAGCGACGCCGGGTAGTTCCGGTCGTTCTTGTAGTACTCGGTGCAGACCTCGGTGCTGATGGTGAACCCGGCGGGGACCGGGAGGCCGATACTGGTCATCTCGGCCAGGTTAGCGCCCTTCCCCCCCAGGAGCTCCTTCATCTTGGCGTTGCCGTCCGCCTTGCCAGCGCCGAAAAAGTAGACGTACTTCGTTCCCATTGAAACCCTCCTTGGATGTTTTTAATAAGTTTGAAGCTTAGAGTATACACATTATTTTTTACAAAGGCAAACAGCCGCAGGCCTGTCTTTCCAGGCGCCTACGGCTGTTTACGTGAGCGTTATTGCTAGTCTTCTCTGCTGCGGATGTAGTCGTCATCTCTGCCTTCATCTGCTTCCGCTGCAGCTTCTTCATCAGGGCGACAACCTCGAGAAGTCCGCCAGGCGTCCGAAGAGCCTCGCTATCGCTGTGAGGAGCGCCAGGCGGTTCTGGCGCACCCGTTCGTCCTCGGCCATGACCATGACCTTTTCGAAGAAGAGGTCGACTGCCGGCTTCAAGGTGGCTATCTCGGTGAGCGCCGCGAGGTAATCGGCCTTTTCCAGCGCCCCTGCGACCTTGCCGGTCACCTGGTTCAGCGCCTGGAGCAGTTCCCCCTCGGCCGGTTCCTGGAAAAGCTCAGCCGAGACCGGGGCGTCCACCCCGTCCTTGACGATGTTGCAGACCCTCTTGAAGGCGACGGCCAGCGGGCCGAAGTCGTCGCGGTTCCTGAACCCGGCGAGCGCCTCGATCTTCGCGGCAGCCTCGACCAGGTCGTCGAAGGAGACCGACACCACCGCCTCGACCGCATCGGCGGGGAAGCGGTCCGCCATCAGGTTCACGAAGCGCCCGCGGAAGAAGTCGAGGACGTCCTTTTGCACCTCGGCAAGCGGCCGGGTCGCCTTGGCGGAGAGGAGATCGAGCGACGCCTTGACGAAGTCGGAGAGCGGCTCGCGGTACCCCTTGTCCAGGATGATGTTGATGATCCCCAGAGCCGAGCGCCTGAGGGCGTACGGGTCGGCGGAACCGGTGGGGATGAGCCCCACGGAGAAACAGCCGCAGATGGTGTCCATCTTGTCGGCGAGCGAAACGAAGGCGCCGATGTCGGAGGCGGGAAGCTCGCCGCCTGCCTGGGTCGGGAGGTAGTGCTCGGCGATGGCGTTGGCCACGGCCGGCTCCTCGCCGTCGTGAAGCGCATATTCGCGTCCCATGATCCCCTGCACCTCGGGGAATTCACCCACCATGCCGGAGACGAGGTCAGCCTTGCAAAGCGTCGCCGCGCGCTCGACCTGGCTCGTCACGGCCGGGTTCAGCCGCTGGGCCAGGCGCTTTCCGAGTTCCCGGAAGCGCTCCATCTTTTCGTAGGAGGTGCCGAGCTTCGCCTGGTACACCACGCTCTTAAGGGACTCGACACGGGACTCAAGCCTCACCTTGTGGTCCTCGTCGAAGAAGAAGCGGGCGTCGGAGAGGCGGGCGCGGAGCACCCTCTCGTTCCCCTTGACCACCACCTGCGGGTCCTCGGTGATGGTGTTGTTGATGGTGATGAAGCCGGGGAGGAGTTTCCCCTCATCGTCCACCAGCGAGAAGTAGCGCTGGTGCTCGCGCATCGAGGTGATCAGCACCTCGCGCGGCACCACCAGGAAGTCGGGGGAGAAGGTGCCGTGCACAGCGCTCGGGTACTCGACCAGGTAGCTCACCTGCTCCAGGAGCGCCTCGTCGGCAAGGACGTTCCCCTTGGCCTGCTTGGCCACCCGGTCGATCTCGGCGCGGATGATCTCCTTGCGCTTGTTGGGATCGGGGATGACGAAATGGCGCTCGCACTCCTCTAGGTAGTGGGCCAGGTCGCGCACCGGGAAGGAGGTGTTGGCCATGAAGCGGTGGCCGCGAGAGGCGCTGCCGCTTTCGATGTTGCCGAAGGAGAAGGGGACCACCTTGCCGTCGAAGAGCGCCACGATCCAGTGGATGGGGCGGGCGAAGCGGACGTCGAAGTCGGCCCAGCGCATCGACTTCTTGAACGGGATGTTCCCGATCAGGCGCGGCAGGATTTCGGGGAGGAGCTCGGCAGTCTCGCGGCCGATCTCGCTTTTCACGGCGGCGAGATACTCGCCTTTCTCGGTGGTCACGAGCTTCAGCTGCGAGACCTCGATCCCCTGGCCGCGGGCGAAGCCCTGCGCTGCCTTGGTGGGGTTGCCGTCGGCGTCGTAGGCGTGGCTTTTGGCCGGTCCCATCGCGGTCAGCTCCGCGTCGGGCTGCCTCTCGGCGACCCCCTTAACGGCCAGCACCAGGCGGCGCGGGGTGCCGAGCGTCACGATCTCGCCGTACTCAATGCGCGCGCTGTCGAATTCTTTCTTGATCAAGAGCTCCAGGTCGGCCATCGCCTTGGGGACGAAACCGGCCGGGATCTCCTCGCATCCTATCTCCAGAAACAGATCCTTAGCCATTAGCGCCCTCCTTTCAGAAGCGGGAAACCGAGCCGCTCGCGCATCTGCAGGTAACCCTCGGCGCAGAGCCTTGCCACGTTTCTAACCTTCCCGATGTAGGAGGCGCGCTCGGTAACCGAGATGGCGCCGCGGGCGTCCAAAAGGTTGAAGGTGTGGGAGCATTTCATCACGTAGTCGTAGGCGGGAAGGACCAGCCCCTTCTCCACCAGCCGCACGCACTCCTTCTCGTACATCTTGAAGAGCTGCAAGAGCATGTCGACGTCCGCCTCTTCGAAGTTGTAGGTGGAGAACTCCACCTCGCTTTCGTGGTGGATGTCGCCGTACTTGACCCCCTTGACCCACTCCAGATCGTAGACGTTGTCCACGCCCTGCAGGTACATGGCGATCCTCTCGCAGCCGTAGGTGATTTCGGCGGAGACCGGCTTCAGGTCGATGCCGCCTGCCTGCTGGAAGTAGGTGAACTGGGTGATCTCCATTCCGTCCAGCCAGACCTCCCAGCCAAGCCCCCAGGCGCCGAGCGTCGGGCTCTCCCAGTCGTCCTCGACGAAGCGGATGTCGTGCTTGCCCGGGTCGATGCCGAAGGCGCGCAGGCTGTCCAGGTAGAGGTCGAGGATGTTCATGGGCGAAGGCTTCATGATCACCTGGAACTGGTAGTAGTGCTGCAGCCGGTTCGGGTTCTCGCCGTAGCGCCCGTCGGTCGGGCGGCGTGAAGGCTCCACGTAAGCCACCTTCCACGGCTCGGGACCGAGCACGCGCAGGAAGGTCGCCGGGTTGAAGGTGCCGGCCCCTTTTTCCGTATCATATGGTTGCTGGATCACGCATCCCTGCCCTGCCCAGTACCCCTGCAGGGAAAGAATCAGCTCCTGAAATGTCAACACGCCGCCTCCGATGAACTCGTTATTTCAGTCTCTGCGCCATGGCAAAAAAAGTTTACTGTATCCAAACAGTTAGGCTCGCCAGATTACAATACCTGGGAAGGGGCTGTCAAGGAATATCGCCCGTCATTCCGGCAAAAACCACGCCTTTCCCCCCCGCCCAAAAGCAAAACGGGTGAAAACCTCGCTTATTCTTCCGGTTTACCCGAACAGGCGTTCACGGTACACTGAGGTGGGGGAAAATTCAAATGAGCCAGCAACCCGAAATCATCATCATAGGCTCGGGCTCCACCGCCTTCGCCGCGGCCCTCAGGGCGCAGGAGAGGGGTGCGGCCTCCATCATGATCGAGAGGAGCGCCCTGGGGGGGACCTGCATCAACTGGGGGTGCATCCCCAGCAAGACCCTGATCCATGCGGCCCTTTTCCGGCACGAGGCGAAGCTTGGCGAGCGGCTCGGGCTCGGAGCCCTGAGCCAGGCGCTCGACTTCCCGCTTCTGGACTCCCACAAGCTGGACGTAGTGCAAAGGCTCAGGGAAACCAAGTACCTGGACGTGCTCAACAATGTCCCCGGCCTCACCCTCATAAAGGGGATGGCCTCATTCACCGCCCCCGACGCGGTCCGGGTCGGCGAGAGGAAGTTCTCCGGGAGCCGGTTCCTCATCGCCGCCGGCGGTATCCCCCGCGTCCCCCCCATAGCCGGCCTGGACGAGACCCCCTTCTTGACCAGCAAGAGCGCGCTCATGCTGAAGAAGCTCCCCGCCTCGCTCACCATCATCGGCGGCGGCGTCATCGCCCTGGAACTCGGGCAGATGTTCCTAAGGCTCGGGGTCGAGGTGACCGTCCTGGAGCACGGCTTAAGGGTGCTCCCCGCGGTCGAGGCCGAGCCAGCACTGGCGCTGCAGGACGTGCTTGTCTCCGAAGGGATGCGCCTGGTCCTCAACGCCTCGGTGCTGAACGTCTGCCGGCACCGAGACGGGGTGAGGGTCGAGGCGCTGGTCGGGGGGGAGAAAAAGTGCCTTGAGTCGCAGCAGTTACTGCTGGCGGTCGGCACCGCTCCCGCAACCGAGGGACTAGGGCTCGAACAGGCCGGGGTCCAGGTGGACCAGCGGGGTTTCATCGTGGTGGACGAGCAGATGCGCACCTCCGCCCCCGGTATCTGGGCCGCGGGCGACGTCACCGGCCGCATGCAGATCGCAACAGTCGGCGCCCGCGAGGGGATCGCCGCCGTCGACAACATGCTGGAGACCGGCTGCAGTTGCGCCCTCGACTACCAGGCCCTCCCCATGGCCATCTTCACCGACCCCGAGGTCGGCATCGTCGGCCACTCCGAAGAGGGTGCGCGTCAGGCAGGGTTCCAGGTCGAAAGCCACACCATCCCCGCCTCCGCCATAGCCAAGGCCCACGTCACCGGTGCGCTCGCCGGCGCCGTGAAGATCGTGGCCGAGGCGGGAACCGGGAGGATTCTCGGGGTGCACCTTTGCCTGCACCGCGGGGCCGACATCATCAACGAGGCCGCCCTCGCGATCCGCTGCCGCATGACCGTCGCCGAACTTGCCGACACCCTGCACGTCTACCCCTCCATGGGTGAAGGTTTGCGCCTTTGCGCCCAGGCCTTCACCAGGAACCTGGACCAGCTCTCCTGCTGCGCCGAATAGCCCCACCCCCCTCCCCGCCCCAGGTTTCCCATTAGATTGAAATTGACAATAAATTCATGAAAGATTACCATGCTTCAAAATCGGCCGCGGCTAACGGACTTACCCGTCAGCCGCGGCCGCATCAGCGTCGCGCAGGCGGGGGCACGAACATGGCGGCAGAGATACTCTTCGTGGACGACAACAGGCTGGTACTCCAGGTGCTCGGCGACCTGCTCAGGTCGCACGGCATCGAGGTGCTCACCGCAAGCTGCGCGGAAGAAGCACTGGAGCTCTTCAAAAGGCATGAGATAGCGGTGGTGGTCTCGGACAACCAGATGCCGGGGATGTCGGGGCTCGAGTTCCTGCGCGAGCTCAGGAACGTTTCGCCGGACACGGTGAAGGTGCTCATCTCCTCCTATGTCGACCTCCCCACGGCGCTTGCCGCCATCAACAGCTCCGAGGTCTACCGTTACCTGCTGAAACCGTGGAAGGACGAGGAGATCGTCGAGGTGGTGCAGGAAGGTTTGCGCCGCTACCGCACCATCCACGACATACGGCGCGAGGACGAGGCGGTGCTCCGCTCCCTGGCGCAGACCATAGAGCTCAAGGACCCGAGCACCAAGGGGCACTGCGACCGGGTCGCCGTCTACGCGCTGCTGATAGCGGAATCCATGGGGATAGCCAAGGAGATGCAGCGGCAGATCAAGTACGGCAGCTGGCTGCACGACTGCGGCAAGATCGGGGTTTCGGAGTTCATACTGAACGGACCGGGCAGCTTGAGCGAGGACGAGTTCGAGACCATGAAGATGCACACCGACTGGGGCGTCGACGTGGCGGAGAAGGCCGACCTCTCCGAGGTGGCGCGCAACATCATCCACTACCATCACGAGAAGTACGACGGCAGTGGCTATCCTTCGGGGCTCAGGGGGGAGGAGATACCGATCGAGGCGCGCATCGTCTCGGTGGCCGACGTCTACGACGCGCTCACCATGGACCGCTCCTACCGCAAGGGGTACCCCTGCGAGAAAGCACGGGAAATGGTGCGCGAGATGGCGGGCACGGCGCTCGATCCGGCCGTGGTCGAGATGTTCCTGGCGGTGGTCCCGGACGGGCCGCTGCCGTCAACAGACGAGCTGCGGGAGTGCGACGCGCTCCCGGCAAGGGGGAAGAAGGCCCTGGGCCTGTTGTTTCCAGCCGCGAGCTGCTGACTGTCGCCGCGGTTAGGCTAGGGAAGCCAGCGGCGCACCACGAAGCTCTTCTCCCCCGCGCTCCCTTTCGGGTAGCGGTCCGCCGGCTCCCTGGTCCGCATCAGTTTCTTCAGGGTCTCCTCTCTTGGGGAGACCACCACGCCGCGCTTCCCGCCGCCGCACCCCATCACGCTCTGGATGATGGAATCCTCGTCCAGCACCATCATCACGTGCCCCCTGTAGACCACGAGGTCCAGCGGCTCCAGCTTCTTCGCGATCTCCGCCGCGGTCAGCCCCGCCACCTTCACCCCCTTTCCGTAGCGGGTAAGGTAGGAGCTGTTCCTCGGGGTGTAGCCGTCGGTCGCCTCGTAGAGGAGCCCGGTGCAGTCCACCCCGTAGAGCGGATCCCCCTTGGGGTAGAGCGTCCTTAAAAGCGGCACCCCCTCCTTGAAGTTCCCCCCCCAGACGTAGGGCCTCCCCACCGCGGCGAGGAGCCTTTTGCGTATCTCCGCCGGTTCGGGGAGGGTCCGTTGCCGCTCGCGGGGCGCACCCTCCACCTTTTCCAGGAAGCGCGCGTCGACGAAGAGGCCAGTCTTCGTCGGGTAGGGGTAGTCGTTGGTGGTGACCCGGTACACCTTGACGCCGTCCGTTTCCTGCTCCCCCTCGATCCGGAAGAGGGTGCCGGGGAAGGCCACGAACTCGACCGGGCGCACCCCCTTGCAGGGGTCGAGCTTCACCTTGCCGCTGAAGGTCTTGGCGAACTCTGGGGTGTTGAGGACGGGGGTGGCGGCAATGGCGACGGCGTAGCGGGGGAGTTCTGAGGCATGGGCTGCCGGGGTCAATATGGGAAGCGCCAAGAGCGCAAGGAGCATCGTCTTCATCTTTTTATCCTATAGGGCTCCGGTGTTCGGCCCGAAGGCGACCGGAAGCGGCAAAAGGCGCGGCGCCTTGTCCTTCAAGATCGGCAAGAGCAGCTTCACTCCTTTGGGCTCGTTGCCGTTGCCGTGCACCAGGATGAAGCTGCCCTGGCGCGGGACCTCTCCTTTGGCAAGCCAGGCGTCGCTTCCGACCGGGATCAGCGAGAGCTCCTTGAGCCGCTGCATCAAGCCCCCGTCCGACACTAGTCCCGGGAAGCGGAAAAACGGGGAAGGGACTAACCCCTGGGAGAGCAGGAGCTCTTCGGTCTGAAGCACCTCCTGCAGCGGGTCGGTGCCGGGCGCCAGGAGGAAGTTCTCCGGCAGCGGCACCTTGGGATCGTAGTGGTGGTGGTAAGAGTGGTTCACCCAGGTGACGGCCAGCCTCCCTGCCGCAATCTCATCTTTGAGATAGGCAAGCTCCTGCGGATGGGTCGACAGCCACACTCCTGAGATCATCACCGCCACCGGGACGGCGCGGCCACGGCCCAGCGCCGCCGCGGCCTCGAAGAGGTCCCGCTCGAAGGGGCGCTTGGAGGGGCAGAGATCGACGGTGAGGAAAAGGCCCTCCACCTCGGTCTCGGCGCGGACCGCCCCGCCGTTTTGCAGCCGGTACGGAGGCGAGTTGTACCTCTCCAGCGCCCGGGCGAGCCTCGTGGAGCGGAAGAGGTCGGCGCCGGCGTCGCCGCTTTTTTTCACCGAGTCTGCAGGAAGGTCGTAGCTTGCAAGCGTTTCCGGGTCGACGACCAGAAGGCGCGGCACGCCGTCGCGTTCGAAGCTGCGGACCGCGAGGAGCCTTTTGCCGGCGCGGTCGCAAACCGGTTCCCGGATCACGCGGTAGCCGGTTATGCGCGCGGCATGGGCCGGGAGGACGCAGAAAACAAGCAATAGTGCCAGGGAAAGGCAAAGGGGGGGGAGTTTCGCCAGGAGGGTTCTGCTCATCATTTTTATTCCAAAACGCTGCGTAGCGCTGCCTCTATCTTGTCGACGTCGACCCGCGTGTCGATGCAGGGGCCGTAGGGGCGATCGTTCAGGACCCCGATCACCGGGAGGGGGTAACAGTCCTTGATGCCGGAGGTTAAGTCGCGCTCGCAGGCGACGGCCAGAACCAGCTTGGGGCGCTTCTCGATGATGACCTTGCGGGCCAGCGTGCCGCCGGTGGCGACGGACATCTCCACCTGGTACTTCTGCGCCAGGCCGGCGAGCCCCGTGATGTCGCACCTGCCGCAACGCAGACACTTGTTGATGTCGCCGGTGACCTTGATCTCGCACTGGGAGAGCTGCAGGCAGTGCGGGAGCAGGATCAGGATCCGGTCCGGCTTGACCTTGAGGCGCTGCGAGAGGACCAGGGAGTTGTTCATGGCGACGAAGGACTGGCGGATGGTGTCCTTGGATATGCCGCAGAGTTTGCCGATCTGCTCGATGAGCGGCAAAAGGAACTTGATCACCACCCCGCGCATGAACCTGGTGCCCAGGATGTCCTTGCCAAGGGCCGTGGTGAGCACCAAAAGGAGCGTGCCGAGGACCGCTGTCCCCGAGAGGACGGCGAACACTGTGCCGACGATGCGCGGCAGGTCGGGGTGGATGTTGGTGAGCCCCATGGTCGGGATCCACCACCCCAGGTAGATGAGCCCCACCACCAGCAGGCAGGTCACCCCCATGAGCGCCACGAAGAGGCGCTTCTGGGGAGGCCTCTGGTATGGCCCCTTATACCCCAACCGCAGCTTCCTTCTTTCCGAGGAAGCCCCCCGGCTGGAGTTTGTAACCGGCGAGGAAGTCGCCGGCAGGCAGGCGCTTCTTCCCTTCGAGCTGCAGCTCGGTTATCACCAGGCTCCCCTTGCCACAGGCGACCTCCAGCCCGTCGCGGCCGCAGGAGAGGATCTCGCCCGGAGTGCCGCTGCCGGAAGCGGTCTGTACCCGGAAGACCTTCAAGAACTTGTCATCCAGGAAGCTGTAGGCGCCGGGCCAGGGGGTCATGCCGCGGACCTGGTTCTTGATGGACTGCGCGTCGCGGCTCCAGTCGATCAGCCCGTCCTCTTTCTTCATTATCGGTGCGTAGCAGGTGAGGGCGTCGTCCTGCTTCTCCGGGACCAGTTCGCCCCGGGCCAGCCGGTCCAGCGTCTCGGCCAGGAGCTCGGCGCCCAGCTGCGACATCCGGTCGTGCAGGCTCTGGGTGTCCTCGTCCGGGTCGATGGGGGTAAACCGCTTCAGGAGCATGTCGCCGGTGTCGAGACCCACGTCCATCATCATGGTGGTGACCCCGGTCTCGGTCTCGCCGTTGATGATGCACCAGTTGAGCGGCGCCGCGCCGCGGTAGCGCGGCAGAAGCGAGGCGTGCACGTTGATGCAGCCGTACTTGGGGATGTCGAGCAGCGCCTTGGGCAGGATCTGCCCGAAAGCGATCACCACGATCAGGTCGGGCTCAAGGGCCCGGATCTCTTCGATCGACTCCGGGAGCCGCACCTTCACCGGCTGCAGCACCGGGATCCCGTGCTCCTCGGCCACGACCTTCACCGGCGGGGGGAGGGTCTGCTGCCCGCGTCCCTTGGGACGGTCGGGCTGCGTCACCACGGCCACCACCTGCTCGCCGCGATCGATCAGCGTGCGCAGCGTAGGGCAGGCGAATTCGGGGGTCCCCATGAAGATGATGCGCATTCCGGTCATCGATCGAGCTCCTTTGCTTCGTCCAGGGCGCGCTGGTAGCGCTTGCGGAAGATCCCCTTCTTGAGCGGGGAGAGGTGGTCTATGAAGAGGATGCCGTCCAGGTGATCGATCTCGTGCTGGAAAGCGATAGAGAGGAGGTCGTCGGCGCGGAAGGTGATTTCCTCACCGTCCAGGTTGAGCGCCTTAACCACGATGCGGGCGTGCCGGCGCACGTTGGCCGAGAATTTCGGGACCGACAGGCACCCTTCCTCCTCGAACGCCTCCCCCTCGGCGTGGACGATCTCGGGGTTGATGGCCACGATCAGCTCGGGCTTCTCGTCCTTTCCCGATACGTCGATGACTATGATGCGCTGGTGCACCCCTATCTGGGGGGCGGCCAAGCCCACTCCAGGCGCGTCGTACATGGTCTCGGCCATGTCCTGTGCCAGCTCGCGTGTCTTTTCCGTGATAACTGTAACCGGCAGTGAGCGTTTTTTAAGCTCGGGGTCCGGATAGGTGAGTATTCTTCGTATCATACTGTCCTTCCTTTGTCTTCAGGCTGTCGCGCCACTATATAAACTTGCCGGCAAAAAATCAACGAGATACTCATGAGCAAGGCCGCTGCAGCAGGGGGGAATACGGAGGCCGCCGGCACCTTCCCTGCCCCGTTGAAAACCCTGCCTAGAGGATTCGGAAAGGGGATTACGAAATATCACATAGAAATTTTCCTGTTGCCGGAAGCCTGCAGAACTGTTAGTCTATAAATCGGCACCAATTCAACGCTTGTACGAAATGGTCACGAGTGCCCCACCCTCTGTGTGTGATATGAAGTAATACCTTCGGAGATAATGATGCCGTCAACTGACTACCATGCAGAAACCGGAGTGAGGATCAAGAAGGCAAGGCTCGCGCTTGGGCTCACCCAGAAGGAGTTCGCCGCCTCCCTGGGGATCGTCCAGGGGTTTCTGAGCGGCATCGAAACCGGCAGGAAGCGCCCCTCGGACACGCTGCTGATCGCCCTCTCGCACACCTTCGGCATCAACGCCCAGTGGCTGCGGGACGGCAGCGGCGAGAGCTTCAAGAACGATCTCGCAGCGGACCAGCCCCAAAGCTGCCGCGCTCCGCTGCTGGACGTGATACCGGACAGCTTCCCCGAAGACCCCGGCACCATACGCCGCTACGTCTCGGTGCCCGACCTGCCCGAAGGGTGCTACGCCATCGTCTGCTACGGAGATTTCATGTCCCCGACCATCCGTGACGGCGACGTGGTGATCTTCAAGCCTTATAGCGAACAGAAGAAAAGCGGCGACATCATCATCGTCCACAACCGATGGGGAGAGCCGATCCTGCGCAGGTACCGGATCAAGGACGACGAGGTGTACCTGGCCCCCGACAACCCCGCTTACGCCCCCTTCCGCCCCGACGACGGCACCCGCACCATCGGCATCGTGGTGGATGTCTGGCGCAAGGTGATCATCTAAACCATTGCCTCCAGGAGAGTCCGGGCGCACACTTTCGGCGCCCGGGCCTTCAACCGGCAAAGAGCCGGAACTCCACTCCAGACCATGGCGGCGAGGACGGCGGAAGCCGTCTCCCGCGTCAAAATCCCGTCTCACTCCCCATTAAAGTCAAAAAAACCTGCGCCGAAAAAGAGGGAACCCCCAACCGAACCCCTTCAATTCCAGCAACTTACCCAAAAGGAACGCATCTTGCTTCTCATGAAACGCTAAAGCCGGCATGACCGCCTGGAGGGTTTGCGTGAAACAGCAAGAAACCGTGGAAACTCTGAGATCTTTTGGAAGCAGCGCCCTTTTGGACGCCGATGCGGCGCTGCCGCGGCTCCTCGCCGCAGGGCGGGCCGACTCACCCTCAGCTGCCGTAAACCGCAGGCTTACCCGCTCGCGCCACCTCTGGACCCGCGAAGACGGCTTCACCATGGCCGGGGCCAGAAGGTAACCCTCCCACAGAATCCCCGTTACGACACCAGCTTCTTCCCCAAAAGGCGCGCCTTGGCCCGGATACCCGGACCCGGCTCCTGCCGTTTCTCCCGGGCCGCGAGGCCGACCATGATTACCCCAACCGTCCTCCCCCCCAGAAGTTCCGCAGCCTGACGCAGCACCTTCACGATCGGGGTCAGAAACCGCGCCATGAAGGCGGGCGCCGCGCTGGAAGCGATGAGCACCGCGCGCCGCGGCCTCTCCTTGCTGCGCAGCTTGGGCGCGGCCATCCCCCAGGGCCAGTAGGCATAGCAGACCAGGCGCTCAATGAAGCGCTTCATGAGCGCCGTGACGGTGCCGAAGTTCATGGGCGAGGCGAGCACTACTGCGTCCGCACTTTCGACCAGGTCCAGCACCCTCACCATCTGGTCCGCGATGGGGCAGATGCCGCGCGCCCCCTCCCTTTCCTGTGTGCAGAGCCGGCAGTTGGTGCAGAACTCGATCTGCGTGTCCAGGAGGTAAAGCTTCTCGACCTGGGCCCCTTCACTTGCGGCCGCAGCCAATAGCTCGTCCACGACCTGGTCGACCACGCCCCCCCTGCGGTAACTGCCGACTATGGCGACTACCTTCCTCTGGCCAGCCATGGCGCCTCCGGGGTGAAGCAAGGGATCTTCACTTGAGACCGCGTCCCTTCTATTGTCCCTGCTCCTCACGCGCCTTTTGCTCCTCGCGCGCCTTCTGCTCCAATTTCCGCCTGCGCCGGCCTCCGACAAACGACTCCTCGATCACGATGGCGACGAACAAAACCACGAACAGGGCGAAGATCACCCCGAGAACCTTGAACAGCAATGTCATACTGCGGCACTCCTTTTCCGATGAACCCTTTTGCCACCGGGAAAATCCGGGAAAGCAAGAAAGAGAAAAGCTCATGTCTTGCGGGTTCACCGGTTTTCTCAGATGTACTCAGAGCTTTTCCTTGCCAGTGATCCGGCTTTCCCGGCGCAAGCAAGGGACGTTAATACCCCGGCCCGGGAACGGTGTCAAGGCAAAGCGGCTAGGACCCTCCGGTGAGCTTCTTCCAGCCGTTTCCGGCAAGCTCCAGTACCCCGCTCATGCTTCTTTGGTAGAACTTCCGGACCGGGATCCGGTTCACCAGTATCCCCTCTTCGCCCTGCTCCAGGCTCACCTGGTCCCCGGACCTCAGCTGCACCACCTCCCGGTAATGCTCGCCGCCCACCCCGAAGAGGAAGGAGTGGCGGACAGCGTCCACCAGGCAGGAAACGATGATGATGATCCCCTCGGGGGCGCCGGTCTTGAAGTCGAAGCGGGTGGTGGCGGCGACGAAGCGTCCCTGCACCTCCCCCGCGCCTTTCAGGAGTTCGCCCACGGTCATCTGCTTTGGCTTCATGCGCCCGAGAGGCGGCAGCCCCCAGGGGGAGAGCGCCGGGCGGGGGCGCTGCCGGTAGTGGCTCGCCCGCTCCAAAAGCGTCACCACGTTGTTGTTGATCGGTCCGCCGATGGAGTGGGCGAGCCCCATGTCGAAGCGCCCCCCGGTGATGAGCCGGTGGTTCTCGACGATCTGGATCATGCCGGTCGCCCCCAGCGGATGGCCGCGCCCCTTGAGCCCCCCCGTTATGTTGGTCGGGAACGCCCCATTCTCGCCGGTCAATTCGTCGTTCAAGAGCCCTTCCAAGATCCGTCGCCGGTGCACGAAGCCGAGATCGACCATATTGATCGGCCCGAAACCGTTGAACGGATCGTGCATGTTCACGTGGATCTTCCCGGCGAAATCGGTGATCTTCTTGATCCCCGCCATGGCGTAGGCCTCGGCCGCGGCGCGCACCGTGGCGGGGAAGCTGTGGAAGTAGGGGCGGTCGGCGATGGTGGGGATGTCTGTGGCGCTTCCGACGCCCGAGACGATCACCTCGTGCGGGGTCGCTGAGAGGAGCACCGCCGCCACCCCGTCGGACATGGGGCAGAAGTCGTGGTAGCGCAGGGGCCACCAGTAGCGGTAGTTCTTGCCGGTGACGATCTGGCGGTAGTAATCCTCGAGCGGGATCTCGAAACCGAGGTGCGCCTCGGGGTTTTTCGCGGCAAAGCGGTGCGCCCGCTGGGTCAAAAGGGCGGAGAAGGCGGTCCACTCCTCTGTGGAGAGCTTCAGCCGCTCGATCAGGGAGCGCGCCACGAGCGCGCCGCAGGCCGGCATGGAGAGCCCGAACTCCGCCTCGTCCTTGTCGATCACCCCGGCGACGATGCGGGTGGCCTGCCCGGTGGGGACGTCGCTCATCTTCTGGATGCCGATGGCGAGGACGTGGTCGCAGCGCCCGGAGGCGATCTGAAGGTAGGCGTACTCGAGGGCCGACGCCCCGGAAGAGGAGGCGGTGTCGATGAGCACCGATTTGGCGCCGGAGATCCCGAGGACCCCGGCGATCTTCGCCGCGGTGTTGTCGACCCCGGAGAAAGCGACCGGGTTCTGGCAGCCGACTATGACGGCATTTATATCGGAGCGCTTGAGCCTGCTGCCGGCAAAAACCTCCCCCGCCTTTTCGGCCATCTCCAGAAAGCTCAGCCCCTCGCGCTCGCGCCCGTTGTAGCGCCCGACCGGAGCCATGAAAGAGGAGGCGACATAGACCTCCCGAGGCTTGAATTGCTGCGTCACATGCCCCCCTTTAAGCGGGCCCGCGGCCCGGCAAAACGGCCGAATACCGCTTGCCAGCGCCCGCCCACTCTGCTATGTATTGAAACGCTTTCGCACAATATCATCTAAGGCGGTTCCAATGGTAGAAAAAATTAAGAATATCGTGGTATTCGTCAACGACTTCCCGGCTGCGCGCAGGTTTTACCGCGAGCAGCTCGGTCTCGCCCCCGGGCAGGAGACCGAATACATGATGGAGTTCCTTCCCGCCGAGGGGACCGCACTCGGCGTAGCACTTGCCATGCACGAGGACGCGAAGAAGCTCGTCGGCCGCCACACCGGCATCACCTTGAACGTCAAGGGGCTCGAGGAGCTCTGCGCCAAGCTGAGCGCCGCGGGGGCCCGCTTCACCGAGCCGCTGATGGTGACCCCCTACGGGAAGATGGCCGTAGTGGCCGACCCGGACGGCAACGAGTTCGCTCTGGTGGAGATGTGAGGCTTTCCGCCTCTCTGCTCCTGATAGCGCTTGCCGCAGGCGCGGCCTACGCGGCCCCTCCCGCGCCGCGCCCCTATAGCGGCTGCGGCATCCTTAAGCTGAGGCAGTGGGGGGCGCTGGAGCCGGAGCCCCTTGCGCTTTACCGCGAGCCGGGGCTTTTGCGTGTCGCCGAAAAGAGCGCAGCTGCGCTGCCGCGGTTGGCGGGCGACGGACTGGAGCCGCTTCTGGCCGCAAGCGAGCGGCGCGGCAGATGGACAAGGCTCTCGCTCGACGACGCGGGACGGCAGGGGTGGCTGGAGCAGCAACGCGGCTGGGACTATGCGAGCTGGGACGAATTCCTTCCCGGCCGCACAGTCCGCGTGCTCCCTGGGCTCAAGAAGGGGTGGTACTCGCTGAAGGGTGCGCCCGCAGAAGATGCGGCGGAAATCGCCTCGCTTACCCGGGACCAGCTGGTGCAGGTTATGGAAGTCGAGGAGGACTGGGTGAAGCTGGAGCGTCCCTCCGGCTGGTTCAGGTGGCGCGACCCCGACGGGCGTCTCACCGTATCCTTGCAGAGCTCCCGCTAATCACCCTGAATCCCCCTTACGGAGAGGGACTTTTTTCGGGTCCTCCGGAGTAAGATCTCCAGATTCATGAAAAACATTGACATCCAGATATCCTCATGCTATTTGAGGCGTCATGTATACTAACAGCGTTACATCTCGTGGCTCCGTCCACGCGGCAGCAGCGGCCAGACCCTTCTAGAGCCGCCACTGCTGATTCAGAAAACAAGAAACTGAAGGCCGTGGGGGACCCCCGCGGCCTTTTTTTATACAAAATCCGGCTTCGGCTGTAATAAACGCATAACGTCCTAGGGGGAAAAAGAATGCGCAACGAGATCGTCGCTCCCGGCGCGGGAGAACTGACCTACGAAATCAGGAACATCGTTACAGTTGCCGAGAAGGTGCAACGCTTAGGGGTGAAGATCAACTGGGAGAACATAGGCGACCCCATCGTCAAGGGCGAGAACATCCCGCTCTGGATGAAGGAGATCGTGGCTGCCGAGGCGATGAACGACGACAGTTACGCCTACTGCCCGACCCGCGGCGTCCTGGAAACCCGCGAGTTCATCTGCGAGCTCACCAACAAGCGCGGCGGCGCGCAGATCACCCCCGACGACATCATCTTCTTCAACGGCCTGGGCGACGCCATCGCCAAGGTGTACGGCAACCTGCGCCCCGAAAGCCGCGTGCTCATGCCCTCCCCCACCTACACCACCCACTCCATCGGCGAGGCGGCCCACGCCAACGCGGTGCCGGTCTGCTACCGCTTGAAGCCCGAGGACAACTGGTACCCAGACATGGACGACCTCGAGTGCCACGTGAAGTACAACCCGCAGATCGCGGGGATCATGATGATCAACCCGGACAACCCGACCGGCATGGTGTACCCGGTGGAGGTGCTGAAGCAGATCGTCGAGATCGCGAGGAAATACGACCTGTTCATCATCGCCGACGAGGTGTACAGCAACATCGTCTACAACGGCGAGAAGACGGTCCCCATCTCCGACGTGATCGGAGAGGTCCCCGCCATCGCCATGAAGGGTATCTCGAAAGAGCTCCCCTGGCCCGGGTCCCGCTGCGGCTGGATCGAGGTATACAACGCCGACCGCGACGCGCGTTTCAACAAGTTCGTCAACGCCATCCTCTCCTCGAAGATGAACGAGGTCTGCTCCACCACGCTGCCGCAGCGCTGCCTGCCGGCCGTGATGAAGCACCCCGAGTACCACAACTACCTGAACGAGCGCATCACCCGCTACGAGCGAATGAGCAACATCACCTACGAGGCGCTCTCGAAGGTGCCGGAGCTGGCGGTGAACCGCACCAACGGCGCCTTCTACATGGCGGTCCCCTTCAAGCCGGGGGTCCTGAACGGCACCCAGACCCTCCCCATCAAGAACCCGGAGATCCGGGAGCTGGTGGAGGGGATCGTGAACCAGCCGGGGGTGGCGCCGGACAAGCGCTTCGTCTACTACATCCTGGCGCACACCGGGATCTGCGTGGTTCCCCTCTCCTCCTTCAACACGGAGCTTCTGGGGTTCAGGGTCACCCTTCTGGAGCGCGACGAGGCGGAATGCCGCAGGATCTACCGTACCTTGACCGAGAACATCGCCACCTACCTCGCCTCGTCGAAGTAGCCGAAAAAGCCCCGCCGCAAGCGGGGCTTTTTCTTTGCTGGACCAGCGACGGCCCTCCGCTAGTTCGTCCGCGAAGAGGCCAAAAAACAAATCCCCCCTGCCCCCCTCCCGCCTTCGCGGACCGAAACGCTACGGCGCGCAGGCCCGTCGCGAAGGGGGAACGTCAGGCCTGGCGCGCGCTTCGTGGGCAAAAGTGATCCACGTTCCTCACAATTACCGAAGAACCTTTTCAAGGAGGAATCGGCCCCTTTTCCCCGGGGGAAAAGAGGAGGTGGGAGCGTGCAGGAAGCGCCGGCTGGAGAAGGGGGACAAGGCTGCGTGTTGATTGACTTTAGCGGCGCAACTATGGTATTCCTTTTTCCATTTGCGCTCGCGTCCCACCAATTTCCCCAGCAGAGGTTCCAATGTCCTCGAGCAAGCGAGGCAGGCGGCAGTGCCCGGCAAAGGGCGACCCACGATGGTAGACGGTTTGAAAGGCGGCACCGAAGCCGACATCGCCCCGGAAACCTTCGACGTCATAGGCCGCGTCCTGAAGGCGCGCTCCGGCTTCACCCTGGACGGTTACAAGGACAAATGCGTCAAAAGGCGCATACACATCAGGGTCCGCGCCACCCAGTCCCCCTCCCCCGAGGCGTACGGCCTGCTTTTGACCGAGAGCCCAGCCGAGCAGGAGCGCCTGCTGCGGGTGCTCACCATCCACGTTTCCCACTTCTTCCGGAACCCCACAGTCTTCGAAAGGCTTGCCGTCGAGATCCTGCCGCAGCTCCTGGCCGAGCGCGGGGAACTCAACATACTGAGCGTCGGCTGCGCGGGGGGCGAGGAGCCGTACACGCTGGCCCTGATCCTCAGGGAGCGTTTTCCCCAGGCGCTGGAAGAGGGGCGCATCTCGCTTCGCGCCGTGGACGTCGACGCCTCGACCCTGGAGCAGGCAAGAGAAGGGCTCTACCACCCGGACCGGCTGGCCGAGGTCCCGCCCGAGCTCTTGTCGCGCTGGTTCACCCCGCACGACGGGCGCTTGCGCCTGGCCCGGGAGATCCGCTCCCTGGTAAGCTTCAGCCAGGCTGACCTGAACCAGCCGCAGGAGTGGCCGCGCTGCGACCTGGTGCTTTGCCGCAACGTGCTGATCTATTTCGAGAGAGAGCGCCAGGAGACCGTCCTGAACGGCTTCGCCGATGCACTGGTCCCTGGCGGTTACCTGGTGCTGGGGAAGTCGGAGACGCTTTTTGGCACCCCCCGCCACCGTTTCAAGACCTTCTGCCCCGTGGAGCGCATCTACCGGGCCATCGCCTAACCAGCAGAAAAAGGAGTTCGACCCAATGTACATTCAGATCGGGTACAAGTTCATCCTCGGATTTTTGACCGTCGTCGCGGCCGTAGCCTTTGTCCCCTCGTGGGTGGCTGCCTTGGAATACTCCCCCGAAATCACCAACGTGCTCTCCTACGTGGTCGCGCTCACCATAGGGCTCATCCTGGGCTCCTTCTTCTCCAAGAGCTTCACAAAGAACATCGCCCTTCTGCGCGGGGCCACCGAGTCGATCAGCGAAGGGGACCTCTCCAGCGACCTCGAATTCCCGGTCACCCGCTTCCCCGACGAGACCCACAGCATGGCCGTCTCCATCAACGCCATGCTGGCGAGCCTGAGAACCCTGGTGCTCCAGATCAGGGAGACGGCGGAAAGGGTGTCGGAATCCTCCAGGACCCTCAACTCCACGGCGCTGGAGATAAACGCCTCCACCGAAGAGGTGGCACAGGCGATCGAGCAGATCTCCGGCGGCGCCGAGACCCAGGCTGAAATGCTCTCCCGCAGCTCCAAGGTGATCCACGAGATGGCCATCTCGGTCGACCTCGTGGCGCGCCGGGCCAGGGAAACAGCCAAGGCCGCGCGCGAGACCAGCATCACCGCGCAGCGCGGCGGCGATCTCGCCAACGACTCGCTGGAGCGGATGAAGAGCTTCTTCGACAGCGTCGAGCTGATCGGGATGCAGTTCATGGACTTGAACGGCAAGCTGCAGCAGGTAGGGAAGATCGCTGACTTCATCGTGGACATGGCGCGCCAGACGAACCTCCTAGCCCTGAACGCCTCCATCGAGGCGGCCCGCGCCGGCGAATACGGCAAGGGGTTCGGCGTCGTGGCCGAAGAGGTGAGAAAGCTCGCCGACGGCAGCGCGAAGAGCGCCACCGACATCGTCGAGATGATCGACCTGGTGAAGATGGAAAGCCGGAAGCTCCAGGAGACCATCACCGACAGCTCGCGCGGCATCATCGCCGGCAAGAAGAACGTCGACACCACGGCGGAAGCGTTCCGGGAGATCCTCGCCACCGTCGTCGACACCGAGCGCAAGGCCAACTCCATCGCCGACCTGTCGCAGATGCAGACCACCGGCGCGGAAAAGATGGTGAGCATGGTCGACGAGATAGCCAAGGTGGCCGAGGACAACGCCGCCTCCACCGAGGAGGTCTCCGCCGCGACCGAGGAGCAGCATTCCGCCATGCAGGAGATGGTGTTCCAGACCCAGGAGCTCTCCAAGCTCGCCGAGGAACTGCTCCGCTCCGTGGAGAGGTTCCAGGTGCAAGGGGAGCCGGGGCTGTGATCCCGGAGCGGCTGATCCTTTTCACCCTGGGGGGAGAGGAGCTCGCCTTGAGCCTGCAGCAGATAGGCGAGGTGATGGAGCCCCAGAGAAGCTACCCGTTCGCGGGCGCCCCGGCGCATTACCTCGGGCTGATCAATTTCCACGGCAACCTCACCGCTCTCGTGGACCTGGCGCTTTACCTGGGCCTCAAGAGCCGGCCGCTTCCCGGCAAGCTCCTCGTGCTCGACCCGAGGCTCGCCCACCTGGCGCTCAAGGTCGACGCGGTGAGCGCCATCATCGCCTCCGACCTCGTCACCGGTGAAGAGCCCGGGGACGGCCCGCTCACCGAGGCGTACCTGGAGACCCCCAGGGGGCGCGTGCGCCTTTTGCAGCTGGAGGCGCTGATCAGCGGACTGGAGGAGGGACTTTCCCAGTCCCCGCCCCGCATGCAGTCGTAGTGGCTCAAGATTCGAAGCAACCAGGAGGAAAGCTATGGCCACGACGGTCATGATAGTTGACGATTCTTTATTCATGAGAAAGATGCTCCGCGACATCCTCAGCGAAGAGGGGTACGAAGTGATCGCCGAGGCGTCCGACGGCGACGAGGCGGTGGCAAAGTACCGGGAATGCCGCCCAGACCTCGTCACGCTGGACATCGTGATGCCCAATAAGACCGGCATCGAGGCGCTGCAGATAATCATGGCGCTCAACCCGCAGGCGCGCGTGGTGATGTGCTCGGCCATCGGGCAGGAATCGATGACCGAGGCGGCCGCCAAGGCCGGGGCCAAGGCGTTCATCCTGAAACCGTTCAACCCCGAGCTCGTGGCGCGCACCCTGAAGGAAGTGGCCGAGGGATAGCGGATGGACATGTCGCAGTACAAAAGCCTCTTCCTCTCCGAGAGCAGGGAGTACCTGAAGACCATCGCAGACCAGGTGGTCGCCCTGGAGCAGTCCCCGGTGGAGAGAAGCGCCGTCGACGCCCTGTTCAGGGGAGCCCATTCGCTCAAGGGGATGGCCGCCTCCATGGAGTACGGCGACGTGGTGGTGGTCGCACACAGCATGGAGGACCTGATGGCGCGGGTCCGTGAGGGGGCGCTCTCTTTCGAGGCGGGGGTGGCCGACCTGCTCCTTGAAGGGGTGGACCTGATCGACGCCATGCTCTCCGACGTGGAGGCGGACCGCGAGTGCACCCGCCCCCCGGGGGACTTCGCCGAGAGACTCAGGGGATACACGCCCGCGCCTGCGAAGCAGCAGGGAGCGCCGGCGGGAGAGCCCCCGGCGGAGCACCCGGCGCCCCAGGCGGGGACAGCGCCTGCGGCCGAGCCCGAGAAGGCGAAGGAGCCGGCGGGCGAGGCGAGCGGCACGGTGCGGGTGCATACCGAGCTCCTGGACCACCTGATCAACCTGACCGGCGAGCTGATCACCAACAAGCACCGGCTCTTGAACGTGGCGCAGGAAGTGGCTAGCCCAGCCTTGAACGACGCGGTCTCCGAAACGGGAAAGCTTCTGCGCGCCCTGCACGACGAGGTCATGAAGGTGCGCCTTATGCCCTTCGAGGCGATCTGCGACCGCTTCCAGCGCTCGGTCCGAAGCCTCGCCAAGAAAAGCGGCAAGGAGATCAACTTCGAGCTCTCCGGCCGCGAGATCGGCATGGACCGTGGCATGCTGGAGCAGCTGGTCGACCCGCTGAACCACATCCTCAGAAACGCCGTCGACCACGGCATGGAGGAGAGCGCCGAGCGGGCGACGCAGGGCAAGCCCCCGCGCGGGACGGTGAGGCTCACGGTCTCACGCGACCGGGACCGGATCTCGATCCAGGTAAGCGACGACGGCCGTGGGATGGAGCCGCAGAAGATGATCGAAGCGGCTATCGCCAAGGGGGTGATCACCCCCGAGGAGGGGGCGCTCCTGTCGCCGCGCCAGGCGCTGATGCTCTCCTGCATCCCCGGCTTCTCTACCGCCAAGGTCGTCACCGACATCTCGGGGCGCGGCGTCGGCATGGACGCGGTCAACGCGGCGATCCAAAAGCTTGGGGGGACCCTGGTGATCGAGAGCGAGCCCGGGCAGGGGAGCACCTTCACCCTCAGGCTCCCCATGATCATCGCCATCATCCACGGGCTGGTGGTGCAGTGCGGTCGGGTGAAGGCAGCGGTGCCGGTGACCGCGGTGCTGCGCACCGTGGAGCTCGCACGCCACGAGATCGAGACCATGGGGAAGCGGCAGATGTTCCAGCTGGAGGGCGAGGCGATCCCGCTTCTGAGCCTGAACCGGATCCTGGGACTCCCCCTGGGGCGCTTTCCCAGCGGGATCCTGCCGCTATTCGTGACCGAGGCGAAGGGGCGGCGGGTCGGCATCGTGGTGGACCGGTTCCTGGGACAGCACGAACTTTTCGTAAAACCGTTCGGCAGGCCGCTTTGCAAGATGGCCGGTCTTGCCGGCGGGGCGACCCTCGGCGACGGGGAGATCGTCACCATCCTCGACCTGGCGGGCCTTTTGTGATCCTGGCGGCGCAAAAACTGCCACCCCGCGGCTTCGGCCGGGGCAACGTCTAACCCGGAGGCTTACACCATGCCCAACCCCGCCCTGCAACAGGCCGAACTGGCCGCACTGACCGAGGTCTGCAAAATCGGGATGGAACATGCCGCGACCGCCCTGTCGCAGTTGATGGGGAAGGGGGTTTCCATCGAGGTCCCGCGCCTTAAGTTCGTGGACAACGCGAAGTTCGCCGGCCTGATCGAGGGGCAGGAGGTGACCGCGCTGCACCTGCAAATCCTGGGCAACGTGCGGGGCAGCATCCTGATCCTCCTCCCCCACAAAAACGCGCTGCGCGTCGTGGAGCTTTTGCTGGGGACCGCGCCTAAGCCGGGCGCCCCGCTCTCCGAGCTGGAGCGGGCGACCCTGATGGAGGTCGGCAACATCCTCGCCTCCGCCTGCCTGAACGCCTTGGGAAACACGCTGAAGATGACGCTGCTCCCCTCGGTCCCGACGCTTATGAGCGGCAGCGGCGAGGCGCTCTTCGCGCGGATCAAGGAACAGGGTGGTGAAAGCGAGAGCATCGTCATGATCGACACCATGTTCTCCGTTTCCGACGCCTTCTGCGGCGGGAGCATCTTCCTGGTACCGGCCACCTCCTCGCTGGAGGCGATGCTGGCTGCGCTGGAAAAGCAATGAAATGGTTGCGCGCCATCGGGTTGTGTGTCAAAATGCCCGGTCAAATCGCTGCCACAGCAACACACTGAGAGGTCCCGAGCCCTTGCCCGAGACCTTCACTACTTTTCAGAGGTCAACATGAAATCGATCAGAGTGTCGATGCTAGTCTTCGCGCTGGTTGTACTTTCCGCCACGCTCTCCTTTGCTGCCGAACTTTCGCAGGTGGTCCGCACCCTGGAGCAGGGTTACGCGAATCTGAACGACCTGCAGGCGGAATTCAGCCAGCGCAGCGTCATCAGGGCGATGCGGCGCGAGGAGAAGGGGGGAGGCGAGCTCCTGATCAAGAAGGGTAGCGGCAAGGACTCCATGTTCCGCTTCAACTACACGAAGCCCAAGCAGCAGATCGTCTCCAACGGCAAGACGGTGTGGTACTACCTTCCGGACCAGAAACAGGTGATGATCATGGACCTTTCCCAGCTCTTCGAGGCGGGAAACGGCATCGCCATGAACTACCTGGCCGGCCTGGGGCAGGTCTCCAGGGACTTCAAGATCGGCTTCGCCGACCAGCAGCGTGATAAAAACGGCAACTACCAGCTGGAGCTGATCCCCAACAGGAAGAGCCCGGCCATGGCGAAACTCCTGCTGGTCATAGACGGCAAGGCGGTGGAAACCTTCGTGGCCAAGGGGCGTCCCGGCACCCCGTTCCCCGTCGTCTCCTCCACCGTGGTGGACCAGGCCGGAAACAGCACCCGGATGGAGTTCAGCGACGTGAAGACCAACCGCGGCATCTCCAGCGGCAAGTTCAGCTTCAAGATCCCCGCGGGGGTCGAAGTGGTGAAGAATAGATAAAGAGATGAAGCAGATTGAGAATGAAACAGATTAAGATTGAGTAGGAACCAGGGAAGCCTTAAAGCGGGTTGGTTTTCTTAATCTTAATCTGATTTTAAGGAGGGGTTCTATGCCGTCTTTCGACATCGTTTCCAAGGTCGACATGCAGGAGGTCGACAACGCCATCAATCAGACCGTGAAGGAGATCTCCCAGCGCTACGACTTCAAGGGGTCGAAGTGCGAAGTGACCCTGGAGAAGGAAAGCATCAAGGTCCTAGCCGACGACGACTTCAAGCTGAAGGCGGTCATCGACATCCTGCAGTCCAAGTTCATCAAGCGCAACATCTCCCCCAAGGCGCTGCAGTACGGAAAAGCCGAGCAGGCTTCCGGCAGCATGGTGCGGCAGATCATCACCCTGCAGGTGGGGATCTCCAAGGAGAAGGCGAAGGAGATCGGCCAGGTCATCAAGGAGACCAAGCTCAAGGTGCAAAGCCAGATCCAGGACGACCAGCTCCGGGTCACCGGCAAGAACATAGACGACCTGCAGGAGGTGATCCGGGTGCTGAAAGGCAAAGACCTCGACATCGACATGCAGTTCGTGAACTTCAGAAGCTAGAAAAGTAAGAGGGGTTTTTTTTGAGCGAGAAGATTAAGGAAAAAGTGAGCCTGGTGAGCCTGGGCTGCCCGAAGAACCTGGTGGACGCCGAGGTGATGCTCGGGTACCTGTCGCAGGACGAGTACGAGGTGACCACCGACGAGACCCAGGCCGACATCATCGTGGTCAACACCTGCTCCTTCATAAAAGAGGCCAAACAGGAGAGCATCGACACCATCCTGGACCTGGCCGACAGGAAGCACGATGCGCGCTGCAAGCTCCTCATCGTCACCGGATGCCTGCCGCAGCGCTACCAGCAGGAGCTCGCCAAGGAGCTACCCGAGGTGGACATCTTCATCGGCACCGGCGACTACCCGCGCATCGCGGAGATCATCGCCGAGAAGAAAAAGACCGAGGAGCAGCTCTGCTACACCGGCGACCCCAACTTCGTCTACAACGACGAGGTCCCGCGGCTGCAGTCCTCGCCGCACTACACGGCCTACCTGAAGATAGCCGAAGGGTGCTCCAACAACTGCTCCTACTGCGTCATCCCGTCCTTGCGCGGCGCCCACCGCTCGCGCCCTCTGGCGACGCTCCTGGCCGAGGCCAGGGCGCTGGTCGAGGGAGGGGTGAAGGAGCTGAACCTGATCGCCCAGGACATCACCGCCTACGGACGCGACCTTGAGGACAAGCCCACGCTGGAGCTACTGATCAAGGAGCTGGCCAAGATGGAGAAGCTCAAGTGGATCAGGCTTCTCTACGCCTATCCTGACGGGGTGACCGACTCGCTGATCCAGCTGATCAAGGACGAGCCCAAGGTCTGCAAGTACCTCGACCTCCCCATCCAGCACATAAGCGACCCGGTGCTCACCAACATGAAGCGCAGAAGCGGCGAGAACCACATCAGGACCCTGATCGCCAAGCTGCGCCGGGAGATACCGGACATCGCCATCAGGACCTCGCTCATCGTCGGCTTCCCTGGCGAGACCACGGAGGACTTCAAGAAGCTGCTGCAGTTCGTCGAAGAGACCCGCTTCGACCGCCTTGGGGTCTTCTGCTACTCCAAGGAGGAAGGGACCCCCGCTGCCGATATGCCCGACCAGGTATCCGAGCGGGTCAAGAGGGAGCGCCACAAGAAGCTGATGCGGACCCAGGCGCGGGTTTCCTTCAAGCACAACAGGACGCTCGTGGACAGCGAAGAGGATGTACTTGTCGAGGGCTACAGCGAAGAAACCGAGCTCTTGCTCAAAGGTAGATCTTCAAGACAGGCACCCGATGTCGACGGTCTCGTATATATCACCGCAGGCAATGCCAATGTCGGTGACATAGTAAGATTGAAGATCACAGATTCCTCTGATTACGACCTGATAGGGGAAATCGTAGACTAGGCTTTCTACTTGACATGAACCTCTATTGCTGTATTATTGCGTCGCTTTGAGGGACACCAACAGTACGGAGTGTATTTTTACATGAATGAAAAACCGGAAGAAATGAAAGCGATGCTCCTCAAAATGAAAGAGGAGACGCTTAAAGAGATCAACAAGACTGTGAAGTCTGGTTCCGATATCCCCGTTAACGAACCGAGCGGCGATATCTACGACCAGGCTTCCAGCGAGCGCGACCGCGAGCTCGGCCTTTTGCTGGGGGACCGGGAGCGTGAAAAGCTGCGCCACATCGACGAGGCGCTGCTGCGGCTCGAAGAAGGTGAATACGGCATCTGCGAGGAGTGCGAGGAAGAGATTCCCATCGGAAGGCTCAAGATCGTCCCCTTTGCACGCCACTGCGTCAAATGCAAGGCAGATCTCGAGAAGCAGCAGGCACAGACCAAGCGTTTCGAAGAAGACCGCGCCTACCGCGAGATTGCACTGGGCGAGGAAGAAGAAGGTTAAACCAGACGAAAGGCTTTCACCACAGAGGACACAGAGGAGAATCTGAGGAAAGGCTTTAAAGCTTGAATAAACGAAGAGGGGACGGTAGCGATACCGTCCCCTCTTCGTTTACAAAGTCCAACTTTGAAAAGTGGGATCTAGGGGGATTTCCATCTGGCTCACCAGTGGTGGGTCAGGGATGCTCTATCGGCGGGCCGTTGTTGATCAGCCTCTGGTAGTCGGCCTTGGGGATCTCGCTGTGCCAGTGCCCGGTCACCCTCCCCACCAGGGTCCCGCCAACGAAAATCACTACCACCAGCGCCGCGAACACCATGCCCGGGACCACCTTCCCTCCCTTGACGCGCACCTGCAGCGCCTCGGGTTTCGGGCAGGAGCTCACGCAGCGCAGGCAGCCGATGCACTCCTCGGAGCAGACCCGCTTCGCGTTCATGACGTCGAGGTGGGACGGGCAGGCCTTGTTGCAGCTGCCGCATGAGATGCAGGCGCTCTGCATCCTTTCCACCTTGGCGGGAGCCAGGCGGGAGAGCACACCGAGGAGCGCGCCGTACGGGCAGAGGAAGCGGCAGAACGGGTTCCGGAAAAAGAAGGACAAGAGCAGGAAACCCGAGATGAAGGCCAGCGGCAGTCCGGAAAGGTTCAGGAAGAAGTCGAGCATCTTCACGTCGGCCGTCTTGTTGTAGTCGGAGACGATGAAGGAGGCGACACTGTCCGGCGCCATCAGCACCAGGATCGAGAAGAGGAAGAAGAGGACCAGCAGGTACTTTATGGGGCGCAAAAGCCAGTCAAGCCAGAGCCAGACCCGGAAGTTGCGCCCGAAGAGCTTGTGCCCCAGCTTCCAGCAGAGCTCAGTGATGGTGGATACCGGGCAGATCCAGGAGCAGAAGGAGCGCTTCAGAAGGACCGATACCGCGATGACGGAAAGGAGAACCACCAGCGCCGCGGGATGGACCGAGTTAATGGAACCTGAGGTGAGCCACCCCTTGAGGCTGACCAGGCCGGAGATGGGGAGAAAGGCCTCGACCCCGTCCGGGCGCTCCACGAAGGGGGTGGCGCCGCCGGAGCGGAAGTGCTGCACGAAGCGGTAGAAGGTCACCCCCAGGTAGAGAGAGAAAAGAAGAAAACCCCATTGAACCGCGATTCTTACCCGTTGTACTTTTTTCTCAGCCATTTCCTCACCTTCGCTTTTTATATAGAGGCCTACCCCGGAACACGGAGGTCCCGGAGGCACACAGGGGGCACAGAGGAAAACATCGCCTCCACCCTACGTTGCCACTTCGGCATTTGCGACTTATTTTGTCACTGCCCCCTGATATGGTTGCATCATCAAAGGATGGAGGTGCAAACATGGAACCGATGGTCATAGGAGCAGTTCCCATTGTCATCTACTGCGGTTACCTGACCGTGAAGGACATCGTCGCCGACCTGCGTCAGGAGGGCTTCCTGGTCAACCCCTTGTCCAGCAAGTGGCGCGGATGCACGTTGGAGAGCGCGGTCAAAAGGCTCTTCTTCACCAGGGGGTTGTCACGCTCCAGGGTCTCCAGCAACTCCTTCATCTTCTTTCGCTGCAAATCGGCGGTGCCGCAGACCGGGCAACAGCAGCAGACCACGGGGAAGCGGTTGTTGCGGGAGAACGGGATTATCTCCTTCTCGGGGACGTAGACCAAGGGCCTGATCACGGTGGTGACGCCGTTGTCGGCCAGCATGCTCGGCGCCATCGCCTTCAAGGAGCCCACGAAGAACTGGTTCAGGAGCAGCGTCTCGATGAAGTCGTCCATGTGGTGCCCGAGCGCCAGCTTGTTGCAGCCGTACTGCTGGGCCAGGGTGTAGAGCGTCCCCCGCTTGAGCCTCGCGCAGATGGAGCAGTACGAGGAGTTGGGGCGCCGCTTCTCCGAGATGATGTCGTAGTGGTCGGTCTTCTCCATGTGATAGGTGAAGCCGTGCTCGCGCAGGTGTTCCTCGATGATGTCGGCGCGGTAGCCGCGGTAGCCGGAGTCGATGTTGATCGCCACCAGTTCGTAGCGTACCGGCGCGCGCCTTCTCAGGGTCTCCAGCATGTGCAGCATGGTGTAGGAATCCTTCCCTCCCGATACCGCAACCGCGACCCGGTCCCCCTCGGAGATCAGGTCGAATTCAGCTATCGCCCTCCCCACCCGGTTCTTGATCCGGGTGAAGGCGGCGTCCTCAATAAGCGCCACGGCAACCTCCCGCGCATAACGCCTGGTTCTGCGTCATTGCGTCCATGTTACTTGGCGCTCCCTGCAGTCGCGGCAGCGGTTCCGAAAACCCTGGCGCGGAAGGCCTCGATCCCGATATCCTCGATGATCTTGCCGATGCGCCCCTGCTGCGGGTCGTTCTTGTAAACCTCGACGACCTTGGCGACGATCTCCAGCACCTCTTCCTCAGTCTGCACGTTGTCCACCAGCATCTCGCCCAGGCGCGGCCGGGGGCCGGCGTTGCCGCCCACGAAGATGCGCCATCCCTTGTTGTGCCCGACGATCCCGATGTCCTTGACGCCGGATTCCGAGCAGGAGAGGAGGCAGCCGGAGACCCCCATCTTCATCTTGTTGGGAAGTTCCATGGCGTGGTAGATCTGGTCCAGCTTGAGCCCGAGCGATGCGGAATCGAGGACCGCCCTCTTGCAGTGCTGGGTCCCCGGGCAGATCTTGACGCTCCTGACGCAAAGGCCGATGGCCGCGCCGGGGTTCTGCGCCAGGTCGCTCCAGATGGCGTCCAGGTCCTCTTCTTTCGCGCCGATCATGGCGATGCGCTGCGCCGAGGTGATCTTCAGCTCCAGTTTGTACTTGTCCGCCACGTCGCAGATCCTCCTGAGCGTCGCCGTATCGGTGAAGCCACCCGGGATGTGCGGCGCGATGGCGTAGGTTTCGCGGTCGCGCTGGAGGATTGCGCCTTTGTTGAGGATATCTTTCTTGATCATCGCTTCGGTCATCATCTGCTCCTTTGTCCGTTATTAAATTGATGCAGGTCAAATACGACAAAATTAAAGGCACTCACCACAGAGGGCACAGAGGTACACAGAGGAAAATCTGAGGAACGGCAAAAGCAAAAGGCCTTTTTGGTATAAACCAAAAGTCTTTCGGCTCTCTCTGTGCCCCCCCGTGAACCTCCGAGTCCTCTGTGTTCCGCAGTTGATTCAGCCTCTGGATTTTATGAACTTCACCAGCTCGACGGCGATCTCGTATTTCCCGAATGGGGGTATCAGGTAGTATCCACCCACCTTCCCCATGGTCGCCTCGATGAACTCGCGGGCGATGGCGAGCCCCTCGCGCACCCCTTCCTCCCCCACCTTCCCGGCCATCCGCTCCCGAATGCTGTCGGGGATGGTGATGCCGGGGACTTCGTTGTGCAGGAACTCGGCGTTGCGCCCGCTCACCAGCGGGAGGACACCGGGAAGTACCGGTATCCCCAGGTGCGCCGTCTGCTCCATCATCTGCTCGAACCGCTCCAGGTCGTAGATCGGCTGGGTCTGGGCGAAACAGGCGCCGTTGGCGACTTTTTTGGCGAGCCTCGCCACCTGCACCTCCATCTTCTGGGTGTTGGGGTTGAACGCGGCCCCGATGGTGAAGCCGGTGCCGGCGCCGATCGGGTTTCCCAGCGCGTTGACGCCGCGGTTGAGGTCGCTCAAAAGCTTGATCAGTGTGAACGAGTTGAGATCGAAGACGGAGGAGGCCCCTGCCTCCTCGCCGAGACTTGCCGGGTCGCCGGTTACGGCGAGGATCGAACTCACCCCGAGAAGGCTCGCCCCCATCAGGTCCGATTGCAGCCCGATCAGGTTCCGGTCGCGGCAGGTGATGTGGGCGATGACCTCGATCCCCACCTCGCGCCTGATCAAGGAGGCGAGCGCCAGGTTCCCCATGCGCACCCGCGCCAGCGGGTTCTCGGCGAGGTTGATGGCGTCGGCCCCTGCTTCTTTGAGGGCGCGGCTTCCGGCCAGAATCCTGCTGCAGTCGAGACCCCTGGGGGGGTCGAGCTCGACCGTGACCACCATCTCCTTGCCCCAGCGGTCGAGAAAACTGGACCCGAGCGCCTGGGCCTTTTCCGCAACAGGGGTGCGGCTCACGGCTCCGACGGCGACGCGAGCGGCAGGGCGAGCTCCCTTCAGGCGCTGGGCCATGACCCGGATATGCTCCGGAGTGGTGCCGCAGCACCCCCCCACCAGCACGGCGCCTGCCGCCACCATCTCCTCGGCCCGGGCGGCGAAGTAGTCGGGCGTGGTCCGGTAGATGTAGCGCCCGTCGACGTACTCGGGAAAGCCGGAGTTGGGGTAGGCTGCCAGCGGCAGGTCGGTGACCGCGGCCATCCGCTTCAAGGTGGCCAGAAGCTCCAGGGGGCCCGCGCCGCAGTTGGCGCCCACGAGGCTCGCGCCCGCCGCGGCGAGCCTCAGCGCCGCGTCCTCGGCCTCGATGCCGCCGGCAAGTCTCGAACCTTCCCCGAAGGCGAGGTTCGCCACCACGGGTAGCCCGGTCTCGCGTGCCGCGGCAAGCGCCGTTTCCAGCTCGTCCAGCTCGGAGAACGTCTCCAGGATCAGGAGATCCACCCCACCCTCGGCCAGGGCGGCGGCCTGGAGCCGGAAAGACTCCTGCACCTGCTCGTCGCTCTGCTCCTGCTTGCCGCGACCCAGGGGGCCCATGGAACCGGCGACGAAGACGTCGCGCCCGTTGGCGGCGCGGCGGGCGAGGATCGCCCCCTGGCGGTTTATCTCCGCCACCTTGCCGCCGATGCCTATGGCGGAGAGCTTGGCGTAGTTGGCGCCGAAGGTGTTGGTCTCGATCACCTGTGCTCCCGCCGAAAGGTACTCGGCGTGCAGGTCGAGTACCAGCTGCGGCCGCACCAGGTTCAGGTGCTCGAAGTTGGCGTCGAGCGCCACCCCCTTGGCATAAAGCATGGTTCCGATGGCGCCGTCGCCGATCAGCACCTCATGCGCCACCCGCTCCAGAAAAGATCCGCCCATGTTAGCGTCCTCCCAGCACCTTGATCAGGTGCGGCACCAGCTGTTTCTTGCGCGACATGACCCCTTTCATCTCGAAGACCTGGGGCTCGGGCTGGGGGTACCCCATGAAGCGGCTGTATCCCTGCCCGCCGTCCATGAGGAACATGGTGCTCTCGCTGGAGATGTCGGTGACCATGAGCCCCGCCACCTCAAGCCCTTCCTTCTCACGCAGCGAGGAGAGCGCGCCCCTCAATTCGGTCTTCATCTCCTCGAACTCGGCGAAGCCGAACACCTCGACCTGCCCCACGCCGAAGCGGATCTCCCCCTGGCTGAAGAGCTTGAAGTCGGAGCCCACCACCCGGTCGGGGCTCCCGTAGCCTGAGAGCGCCCCCGAGGCGGCGAAGATCTCGGCGCCGAAGGCCTGCCAGTCGAGCCCCGCCAGCACGGCGAGCCGGGAAACCGTGTCGCGGTCCTTTGCCGTGGTGGTGGGGGACTTGAGGATGACGGTGTCGGAGAGTATCCCCGCCAGGAGCAGCGCCGCGGTCTCCGCGGAGGGGGTTACCCGGTGCTCCTCGTAAAGCGAGGCGACGATGGTGCAGGTGCTCCCGACCGGGGCGGTGATGAAGGGTATGGGGTTGCTCGTCGGAGGGTTCCCGAGCTTGTGGTGGTCGACTACCTCGAGTATCTCCAGGTCCTCCGCCCCGGGCACCGACTGCGAGAGCTCGTTGTGGTCCACCAGTATCAGCGCGTAAGGAAGCGGCTCGAAGAGCGAGGACTTGGTGGCGACGCCGGCAAGCGTCCCGTCCTCCTCGAGGACCAGCACGGCGGTCTCGCCGGAGTGCAGGAGCTTCTCTCTCAGGCGCCCAAGCGGGGCCCCCACGGAGACGCTCTCGAAGCCGGTGTCGGCCAAGTGCCCGGCGGGGGTCGCAAGCCGCGCCCGCGACACGGTCGCCGCGGTGTCCAAAGGTGTGGAGAGAAGCGCCACGCCGTTTTGCTCCGCCAGGCGCACCACATCCGCGTCGACCGCGAGCCCCCCGGTAACGACCAGAAGACGCACCCCCCGCTCGATGGCGGATAGCTGGATGGAGCGCCTGTCGCCGGTCACAACCACGAGGTTCACCGGGTCGAACCCGGATATCTTGGCGGTGAAGGACTCCTCAGCCATAGCCCCCACGAAGAGGTGCAGCGTCTCCACCGCACCGTCGCCGGAGCCGGCGAGAAAGCTCGCCTCGAGGCAGGCGGCGAGCGAGTCGAGCGACGCGGTGACGAGTCTCAGCGACGCGGGTCCGGTCGCCAGCGAGCGCTCCGCGATCTTCAAAAGCGGTATCACCCCGGTCGGCGCCCCCCTCTGGTCGAGGACCGGCAGCACCCGGATACCGTGGTGATGGAAGAGTTCGAGGGCAGTGAGAAGCGGCGCCGTCTCGGCGACCGAGACGGCGGTGCGCCGGATCACGTCGCGAACCTTGGGATGCACGTCGGCCAGGTAGAGCGGCGCCTTGATCCCGAGCCGGGAAAGAAGCCAGGTGGTCTGAGGGTTGAGCGCTCCGGCCATGGCGGCGGTGACCCTCTCCTCGCCCAGCTCCCGCTTCAGACGGGCATAGGCGATGGCCGAGGCGACCGAGTCGGTGTCGGGATTCCTGTGGCCGATTATGTAGATTTCTTTTTCCATGGTCCCCTGGATGATCAAAAAGGCGGCGCCTTCTGAAAAATAATTAATTTTGTCGTTTTTTTGCCGCGATCTGTACTAGAATGGCGCCGCGGATGAAAGCGAAAAAGGAGAGCAATAAATGCATGCAGTAGTGGATTGGCTGTTACAGACCATCGGGGCGCTGGGGTATCCCGGCATCTTTCTCCTGATGGCGATGGAAAGTTCCATCATCCCCATACCGAGCGAACTGGTGATGCCGCCGGCAGGGTACCTGGCCCAGCAGGGACAGATGAACATGACCGTGGCGATACTCTGCGGCACCGCGGGTAGCCTGGTAGGCGCCTACGCGAACTATTACGCCGCGCACTACCTGGGGCGCCCCCTGGTGCTCAAGTACGGAAAGTACGTCTTCATCACCGAGGAGAAGTTCGCCAAGGTGGAGCGGTTCTTTTTGAAGCACGGCGAGATATCGACCTTCATAGGGAGGCTCTTGCCGGTGGTCAGGCACCTGATCTCGCTCCCGGCGGGGCTCTCCGGGATGAACCACCTGAGGTTCTCCCTCTACACCCTGCTCGGCGCCGGCATCTGGTGCACCGTACTCACCTTCATAGGGTACGTCATCGGCAGCAACCAGGAGCTGATCATGAAGTACTCGCACCAGGCGGTTCTAGGCGTGGTGGCGCTGAGCGCCGTCATCATCGCCGTCTACGTCCGGTGGCAGCGCAGAAACGGCAACTGCGGCGCCGACTGAGCCCGGACCAGGTAGCCGGGTAAAACAAGGGCGGGTCCAGGACCCGCCCCATCGCTCACTTTCCCCCTGGATACCCTGTTTGACAAGGGCGTCCAGGGGGATTGTTTCTTTATCCGTAAAAGAAGACTACTTGGGAACCTTCTCCCAGTCCTCCAGGAACTTCTTGATCCCGGCGTCGGTCAGCGGGTGCTTGGCGAGCTGCAGCATCACGGAGTACGGGATGGTGCAGATGTCGGCCCCGATCAGCGCGGAGTCGAGCACGTGGATCGGGTTCCTGATGCTGGCCACGATGATCTCGGCGTCCATGCCGTAGTTGTCGAAGATGGTCCTGATTTCCTGGATGATCCCCATGCCGTCCTGGGAGATGTCGTCCAGCCTCCCGACGAACGGGGAGACGTAGGTGGCGCCGGCCTTGGCGGCCAGAAGGGCCTGCATCGGGGTGAAAATCAGCGTCACGTTGGTCTTGATGCCGCGCTTGTGCAGCGTCTTCGTGGCTTTGAGACCTTCCGGGGTCATCGGCAGCTTGATGACGATGTTCGGGTGGATCTTGGCCAGCTCGGTCGCCTCGGCGATCATGCCGTCGTGCTCGAGCGAGATCACCTCCGCCGAGATGGGGCCGTCGACGATCTCGGTGATTTCCTTGATGACTTCCTCGAAGCGCCGGCCGCTCTTGGCGATCAGGGACGGATTGGTGGTAACACCGTCTACCAGCCCGAGCTCGTTTGCCTCCCGAATTTCCTTAACGTCCGCTGTGTCGATAAAAAACTTCATCTTTCCTCCGCTTGGTTTGTTGTTACCGCTGCTGCTGAATCTGCTCGAACCGCCTTAGGCAGTCCATGGAGCAGAAGTGATAGCGTTTTCCTTCGAGGTTGCCGACCACCGCGTCGGCCTCCGATATGTACACACCGCAGACCGGATCCTGGAAGGTCTCCGCCACGGCCGGCTCCTTTTTGGCGATCTTCGCCTCGGACTTCCCCTTGAACATCCGGTACGCCAGGTAGCCAAGGAGCACCCAGATCAATATCTTCACGGCTTCCCCCTAAAGCTTGACCACCTTCTCGGTCGTGGTGAGTGCTGCCAAAAGTTGCGCGACGCTTTTGCCAAGGACGGGATGCACCAGGTCGGGGGCGAGGTCGGCCAAAGGCTGCAGCGCAAAGCGCCGCTCCGCCAGGCGCGGGTGCGGGATGGTGAGCTGCTCCGAGTCGAGCACCAGCTCCCCGTAGAGGAGGATGTCCAGGTCCATGCTGCGGGGGCCCCAGCGCTTCGAACTCTTGCGCTGGAAGACCTCGGTCTCTACCCGCTTCAGTTCGTCGAGAAGCAGAAACGGCGAAAGCGTGGTGACTATGCGCGCCACGGCGTTGTAGAAGTTGTCCTGTGGAACTCCCCCCACAGGCTCGGTCTCGTAGAACTGGGACACGCCGGTGACCCTGGTTCCCGGGAGCTTCCCCAGCTCCGCTACTGCCATCAGGAGCTTCAACTCGCGGTCACCCAGGTTGCTCCCCAACCCTATGTAAGCGCACTCTTCCACAGCGTGGGATTAGAGCATAAATCCTTATTTTTTTCAACCCCGACCGCTCATTAGCTAAAAGCGCTCCAGGGGCGGCGGCACCCCGCGCCAAGGCTGTCTTTGCCCAGATTAAATGCTATAGTATACATTCCTAACGCGGCAGGGGGCGGTTGCCTTGCCTGCCGCGGCGGTCAACGGAAACCGGGGGCGGGACCATGAACAGATCCGAGATCCACCAGAAAACAGCGGCCACCGGGAAGCCCGGAGCGGCCGATGCTGAAGAGTTGTACCGGCAGGGAACCGAGGCGCTTCAGGCGAGGAACTTCGCGGCGGCGTTCCGGCTCCTCAGGGCCGCGCTGGACCAGAAACGCTCACCTGAGCACCTTTCGCAGTTCGCCCTGGCGCTCACCCAGTACACCGGCAACGACAAGGCCGGCGTCGCGCTCTGCCAGGAGGCGATCAGGAGCGAGCCGAGGAACCCGAACCACTTCCTGCGGCTGGGAACCATCTACCTGGTTGCCGGGCGGAAGAAAGAGGCGGTGCGCATCTTCAACCTGGGGCTCAGGGTCGGGCGCCACCCAGGCATCACCAGGATGCTGCAGGCCCTGGGGCAAAGGGACAAGCCGGTACTCCCTTTCCTCGCCCGCACCAACCCGCTCAACAAGTACCTGGGCAAGATGAGGAGCAACATTTTCAAGAAGGACCGCTAGCGTTCGCTGCTGCCGGGGCAAGGGCTGAGATGACCGGAACAGCCGCGGCATAGCCCGCAGCGCGCCTGTTATGGGATCAATGGAAAGAAAAAGGGGGGGGGAGAATGATACATTACCTGACGCTGAAAAGCAGGGAGAAGACGGAGCTGATCGACATCACGGCGCGGGTGGAGGAGATCATCGCCGCCTCGCGCATCGGCACCGGATGCTGCGACGTCTTCGTCCTGCACACCACCGCGGCGGTCACGGTCAACGAAGGGGCCGACCCGGCGGTCAAGCGCGACATCAGCAACTGCCTGGACCGCATGGTGCCGGACGCGCACTACTTCACCCACGCCGAAGGGAACTCGGCAGCGCACGTGAAAGCCAGCATGATCGGCTGCTCGGAAAGGCTCATGGTGGACCGGAGCAAGCTGCTATTGGGGACCTGGCAGGCGCTTTACTTCTGCGAGTTCGACGGCCCCAGGGAGCGCCGCGTCGCGGTGAAACTCTGCGGGGAGTAGCACCCATCACCCGAAATGATCGAAGCCTCCGCGACCGGGGGCGTAGGCGCCGCCGTCGGGGGTGACGAGGGTCGTCTCCCGCACGGCGGTGATCTCCCCGATCACCGAGAGCCTCAAATCCAGCCGCGCGAAGAGCGCCTCCACTTCACTTCTCTTTCCCGGGTCGATGCAGAACAAAAGCTCGTAGTCCTCCCCGCCGGTGAGCGCCAGCGCGTAAGGGTCGTCGGGACAAAAGGCCAGGTACTCGTCGGAGAGCGGCAGCCTGGCCAGCTCCAGTTTCGCGCCCACCCCCGACATCTCGCGGATGTGCCCCAGATCCCCCAAAACGCCGTCGCTTACATCGATCATCGCGGTGGCAAGTCTCCCCTCGGCGACCGCGACGCCGGCGGCGACCCTGGGTGTCGGGTCCAACTGGCGCGACACCAGGAAACCGTCCCGCATTCCGCGCCGCAGCGCCTCAAGCCCTGCCGCGGCGTCCCCCACGGTCCCGGTGAGGCAGATCAGGTCCCCCGGGCGCGCCCCGCTGCGCTTCAAGACCAGCTCCGGGCGCTGCTCGCCCAAGGCCGTAATGGAGATGGCGAGTCCCCCCTTGGAGGCGCAGGTGTCCCCTCCGACCAGCGTGGCGCCGAAGCGCTCGGCCTGCTCCAGGATCCCCGCCATGAAATGGTCCATGAACTCGATCGGGACTTCCTTGGGGAGGGCGATGCCGAGCAGAAACTGGCGCGGGCGGGCACCCATCGCCGCAAGGTCCGAGAGGTTAACCGAAAGCGATTTCCTGCCGAGGCTTTCCGGGTCGCAAAAGGAGAGGTCGAAGTGGACGGCTTCGAGGAGCATGTCGCAGGTGATCAGGGTGACGCATCCTGGGGCAGGAACGAGAGCCGCCGCGTCATCCCCGATGCCCAGAAGCACCGAGGGGGACGCGGCGACGTTTTTCTTGATGCGGTCGATCAGGCCGAATTCGCCCAGTTCCGCCAGTCTCAAGCCTTGCCCCTCACCCCGGTGGGGGGGACGGAGACCCGGCTCCTGGGAACCTTGGCCTTGGGTGGCTCGGTCTTAGAGGGCTTCGGTTTCGAGGCCGCGGGAGGGGGATAGACCTCCAGCGCCACGGCGAGGACGTCGTCGATGTTGGATGCCGGGACGATCTTCAGCTTCTTGAGGATGGTCTTCGGCACGTCCTCGAGGTCCTTCTGGTTCTGCACCGGGATCACTATGGTGGTAACCCCCAGCCGCGCCGCGGCGAGGATCTTCTCCTTCAACCCGCCAATGGGGAGGACCTTGCCGCGCAGCGTGATCTCCCCGGTCATGGCGACTTCTTTTCTCACCGGGATCTTGGTGAGCGCCGAGACCAGGGCTGTCGCCATGGTTACACCTGCGGAGGGGCCGTCCTTGGGGATGGCTCCCGCGGGAACGTGGACATGGATGTCGGTGGTGGAGTTGAAGTCCTCGGGGATGTCGAAGTCGGCGGTCTTCGAGCGGATGTAGGAGAGGGCCGCCTGCACCGATTCCTTCATCACGTCGCCCAGTTGCCCGGTGAGGGTCAATCCCCCCTTACCTTTCATTACCGTCGCCTCGACGAAGAGTACCTCGCCACCTACCGGGGTCCAGGCAAGCCCGGTCACGACACCCACCTCGTTTCTCTCCATCTCCTCTTCGCGCAGGAACTTCGGCGGCCCAAGGTACTTGGCGACGGTACCGGCGGTGATGGTAAAGTGCTCACCCTTCCCTTCGGCTACCTTCCTGGCCACCTTGCGGCAGATGCTCCCGATCTCGCGCTCCAGGTTCCTGAGACCCGCCTCGCGGGTGTACTTGGAGATCACTGTCTTAAGCGCCTCGTCGGAGAAGGTGACCGTCTCCTCGGTGATGCCGTTTTCCTTCACTTGGCGCGGCACCAGGTAACGCTTGGCGATGCCGAGCTTTTCCTCCTCGGTGTAGCCGGAGAGGCTGATCACCTCCATCCTGTCCCGCAAGGGGCCGGGGATGGTGTCCATCTGGTTCGCCGTGGCGATGAACATCACGTTGGAGAGGTTGAAGGGGAGGTTTATGTAGTGGTCCGAGAAGCTGTTGTTCTGCTCCGGGTCGAGCACCTCCAAAAGCGCGGAGGAGGGGTCTCCGCGGAAATCGGAGCCCAGCTTGTCCAGCTCGTCCAGCATGAAGACCGGGTTGTTGGAGCCGGCCTGCTTGAGCCCCTGGATGATGCGCCCGGGAAGCGCCCCCACGTAGGTGCGGCGGTGCCCGCGGATCTCGGCCTCGTCGCGCACGCCCCCAAGCGAGATGCGCACGAACTTCCTACCCATGGCGCGGGCGATGGACTTGCCGAGCGAAGTCTTACCCACCCCCGGGGGACCGACGAAGCAGAGGATGGGCCCCTTCATCTTCTTCTTGAGCTTTCTCACCGCCAGGAACTCGAGGATGCGTTCCTTCACCTTTTCCAGGAAGTAGTGGTCCTCGTTGAGGATCTCGGAGGCGCGGTTGATCTCCAGGGAGTCCTTGGTTGATTTCCCCCAGGGGATGTCCACCATCCAGTCGAGGAAGGTGCGCAGCATCCCCGCCTCTGCGGCGTCGGGGTGCATCTGCTCCAGGCGCCCCAACTGCTTCAGGGCCTCCTTCTCCACCGACTGGGGCATCTTGGCGCTCTCGATCGACTTCCTGAGCTCGGCGATCTCCTCGCTTCTCGCGTCGGTCTCGCCCAATTCCTGCTGGATGGCACGCAGCTGCTCGCGCAGGTAGTACTCGCGCTGGCTCTTCCCCATCTCCTCTTTGGCGGCGGACTGGATGCGGGCCTGCATGTTCAAGAGCTCGCTTTCCTTGTTCAGCAGGTCGTTCACCCGCTTCAGGCGCTCCAGGGGGTCTATCACTTCTAAGAGCCCCTGCGCCTCCTCGACCTTGAGCCCTATGTTGCTGGCGACGAGGTCGGCCAGGGAGCCCGGCTCCTGCATGTTCTCGACTATGACCATCACCTCGGGGGAGACGGCCTTGCCCAGCGCCACGATCTTACCCAGCTCTTCCTTCACGGTGCGGATCAGCGCCTCGGCCTCCAGGGTGTTCTCCTGCAGCGCCGGCTCGACGATCCTGTCGATGCGGACCGAGTAGAAGGGCTTCTCCGCCAGGTACTCAGTGATGCGCGCCTTGGTGAGTCCCTGGACCAGGATCTTCACCCTCCCGTCCGGGAGCTTCAGCATGCGCATGATCATGGCCACGGTGCCTACTTCGTAGATCGCCTCAGGGGCCGGATCCTCGTCGCCCACGTCCCTCTGGGTCGCCAGGAAGATCATCCGGTCCTTGGAAAGGGCGTAATCGACGGCGCTGATGGAGATCTCGCGGCCGACGAAAAGCGGCAGAATCATGTAGGGATAGACAACCACGTCCCTCACCGGGAGCAGCGGCAGAACATCCGGTATGTTAAGTTCTTCGGTCTCCTGCCTGTTTTCCATGTACCTCTCCTTACTCTTCTATCTGGATCTCCCGAATATGCGGCTTTTCCCCCTTGCACCAGGGGATGACCACGGTGAGCAGCCCCCGCCGGTAGCGCGCCGTGACCCGGTCCAGATCGGCTCCGGGCGGGAGTTCGACGGCGCGGCAAAAGCGGCCGGTAAAGAGCTCGAGGCAGCTGTAGTTGACGCCGGGAAGCGCCCCCTCGCGGGTGACCCCTTCCACCACCAGGGTGGAGCAGCAGATACTCAGGGAGATGTCCTTCAGGTCGCAGCCGGGAAGTTCCGCCTCGACCACGAAGGAACTGTCCGTCTCGTAGATATCCACCAGGGGGGAGTGCTCCTTCTCGGCGCCCCCCTCCCGCCCTTCCAGCGTGGTGAGGTAGCGGAAGATCTCGTCCATCTGCTGGCGGAACAGCCCCAGCCACTCCAAAGGTTCTTTGGGAATCACCGCCATTTGGCCCTCTAGGCGGCCGGTCGACGCCTGGTGGCAGGACGCGCTCCGGGCCGTTAGCACATACAAAAAGACCGGCCCCGTGGTGGCCACGGCTGACCGGGTGCAGAAGATTTAACCATCTTTATCATGAAAGTCAAGGTAATCCGCCCTAACCTGGCACCCCCCCACTGTTTGCAAGGGTTGCCGGGCGCAAAGCTCCGTCATCGTTAATGATTGGCGTTTTGCAATTGAATTTAATAGTGCCGATGTGTATAATCCGCCAACCGCACGGGGGCCCTCACGCCCCGCAGCGCCCGGCACGCTCGCCGGGAAGCCTGTGGCGCCCGACTCGGCGCCTCCTTTACAACATTGAAAACAAAGGGCCATACATGAAAAGATATGCAGCGCTATCCTCGCTTCTTGCAGTGACCCTGTTCACCACAGGGTTCAACTGGCCGTTTCCTTCGGGCAACAGCTGCCGAGACGCCAAACGCATCATCGTCGAGCTCTCTCCGCAGGCAGGTGAGCAGAAGAGGAAGGAAGCAGAAAAGCGGGTGGCTGAGCTGTGCCCTACCGGCCCGGCCGGGCACTACCTGAAGGGACTCACCTTCGAGAGAAGCGGCAACGTCGACGCGGCCATAAGCGAGTACCGCGAGGCCCTTTCCCTCGACCCCGAGTTCTACCCCGCCAGCGGCAACCTCGGGCTTTTGCACCTGCAGAAGGGGGCGGGCGAGGAGGCAGCCGTCGAGCTCGCCGCGGGGCTCAAGACCGGCGACCCCCGCTACCACGCGGGCCTTGCCCGGGTCATGGCGGAAAAGCAGATGCACCTGCTCGCCATCTTCCACTACAACGAGGCGATAGCCGCTTTCCCCGACGACGCCGCGCTTTATACCGGCGTGGCCGCATCCTACAACGCGGCGGGACAAAAGCAGAAGGCGGAGGACGCCTACCGAAGAGCCCTGGTGCTGCAGCCTGACAACGCACAGGCGCGCTCCGGTCTGGGCGCCCTTCTCCTGGAGCGGGGCGAGGCCGACAAGGCCGTCGGCGAGTTGAAGCTCGCGGCCATAGCAGAGCCCGGCAACAAGGAGATCCACCGCCTGCTCGCCGAGGCGTACTCCCGCAAGGGGGACGCGAAGAGCGCGGAGTACGAGCGTGGGCTCGCCGGCGCCAGCTCGAAGCTCAAGGAGCTCCCCAAGGTAGACCACATGGCGCTGGCGGAAAAATACCGCCAGGGGAAAGACTACGAGATGGCCATCAGCGAGTACCGCCTGAGGATCGCCGCCGAGCCCGACGACGCGGTGGCCCAGCAGCGCCTGGGCGACACCCTGCTTGCGGTGGGACGCGAGGACGAGGCGATGTCGTACTACCGCGACGCGCTGAGAAACAAGGGGGAGAACGCCGAGCTCCACTTCAACCTGGCCGGGATCTACGAACGCAAGGCGCTGCTCGACGAGGCGGTGGTAGAGTACCGCCAGGTGCTGGCCACCAACCCCGACAACCAGCAGGCGCGGCAGCGGCTGGCCGACATCTACACGCTGCGCGGCAGCTTCAACCAGGCGCTGGAGCAGTACCAGGCTCTGATCAAGACCAACCCCGCCGACGCCACCCTGCAGCTGAAACTCGCCCGCGCCTACGTCAACAGCAAGGATCTGGACGCCGCAGCCGAAGCGTACCAGGGGGCCCTCAAGCTGGACGGCGAATCGCTGGAGGCCCACCGCGAGCTGGCCAACCTGCAGCGCAAAAGAAACATGATGGACGAGGCCGCAGCCGAATACCAGGAAGTGCTCAGGCTGAAAAAAGACGACCAGGAAGCACGCACCGCCCTCACCGCCATCTACGTAAAGAACAAGAACTACGACGCCCTGGCGAAGCTGTTGAAGGACGGGGTGGAGCTATCCCCCAACGACCCCAACGCGCACTACAAGCTAGGCCTCGTCTACGAGTTCCAGAAGGACTATGCCGCTGCCACGGCCCAGTACAAGGAGGCGGTGACCCTCAAGCCCGACCACGCCAAGGCGTTGAACGCCATGGGACGGGTCCAGATGAAGGACGGCCACCTTGCCGAGGCAAAGGAGTCGCTGGAGGCGGCGAGGAAGGTGGACCCCGACCTGGAGGAAGCCCAGGTCCTCCTGAGCAACATCAAGGACGAGTTCACCCCCGAGCCCAGGAGCTACCACAAGCACAAGTCCAGTAGCGGGAGCAAGAGCAAGAAAGGGAAGAAGGGGAAAAAAGCGAAAGCGGGGAAGAAGTCCAAGAAGGACAGCGACGACAAGCCTGCCAAGAAAAGCAAAAAGAAAAAATCCAAGAAAAAGAGCAAGGAAGATTAGCAGCGCCGCAAACGCGGCAACTGTCAGCGCCAAAGGCAGCCCCAAGACGGGCTGCCTTTTTTTTCGCAAGCTCCCCCGCTTGCGCCCGACCGGACGGAGGCGGCTTGGCAGGAAAGCGCCCGGAACTGCCGTCACCAACGAGAAAAGGCCGGGACTTTTAGTCCCGGCCTTTTCCGTCTGTTCGCCCAGATGTATGAATTTTCCTAGGATTCGCCCTCGGGCAGGGGGATGATGGCCACTTTGGTCACCCCCGAACCGAGAAAACCCAGTTTCCTTGCCGCGGCCCGTGACAAGTCGATGAACGGCACGGACTTCTTGCGACAGCGGTCGTTGACTACAACCGTGACTTCCTTATCGTTGGCAAGGTTCCTTACCAGAACCCTGGTCCCCAACGGGAGGCTTTGGTGGGCAGCGGTCATCTTCTCAGGATGGTACCGCTCCCCGGACGTGGTCCGTCTCCCGTGGAACTTCTTGGCATAGTACGAGGCTATGCCGACCAGCTTATTTACCACCGATTTTTGCTGCGGTTCTACTTTTTCAACGGATGTCTCTACAGCGGGTTTTTCAACTTTTTCTGCAGCCAGCAGGGGAAGCGTGTGGATCGGGAGGAGCATCAAGAGCAACGCGCAAATGCGTGCCGCCCTGCCGCTCCGCTCGGGTGATGCCATGCGCACCTCCTTTGTTGGGCGAGGCACCCGTATAGCACGATCAGGCGCTGAAGTCAAGCTCAGGGGAGGCGGGAGCGACCTAACCTGCCGTGTTGCCGTGGTTTTCTAATTAACGACAGAAAGCTCCGGTTCCGCCTGCGGGGCCTCGTAACCGTTCCTGCGCCTTATGCCGGTGGTGTCACTAATGATGACGACCTCGCGCGAAGAGCCGTCGACCTCGGCGTTGGGGAAGGCATGGCGTTTCACTACGAGCCACTTGCCCGATTCCTTGTGCAGCAGCTCCAGCCCCGGCGATTCGAGGTGCTCTCCCAGGCCGTGCTCTTCCAGGAAGGCGAGGCAGTCCCTCCCCACGATGTCGCGGTGCGCCTTGCCGGTGAAGGTCTCGACGGCGCGGTTGAACCTGCGGATCTTGCCGAACTGGTCCGCGAGGATGAACATGTCGCTGATGCAGTCCATGATCTCCTCCCACTCGCGCCGGATCACCTCCATCTGGTGGAAGACGTTCTTCAGCTCCTCGTGCTTCATGTAGAGGCGGGCGTCGCTTTCCAGCAGCTCCTTCTCCATCTGCCTTTGATCCGTGACGTCCCGTGAGATGGCGATCAGGCAGGCCTCCCCGTCGTACTCTATGACGTCGGCAGACCAGAGCATCTCGCGGACCTCCCCCGACTTCACCCGGAACCGGACATCCAGGTTGCGCACGTGCTCGTGCTCGTTCAAAAGCTTGAGCATCACCATGCGCGCATCGGGGTCGGCCCAGAGCCCGATTTCGGTGGAGCTCTTGCCGATCACCTCGCTGCGCGAGTAGCCGGTGATCTCCTGGAACGCCTCGTTCACGTCGATGTAGGTTCCGTCCACGGCACGGGTGATGACGATGGAGTCGGGGCTTGCGTGGAAAGCCTTGGAGAACTTCTCCTCCGAGCTTTTCAGCGCCTCTTCCGCCTCGATGCGCCAGGTGATGTCCTGGTTGGTTCCCACCATGCGCAGCGGGGTCCCCTGCGCGTCGTAGGTCACCTCGGCGCTGGCCGAAAGGGTGCGTACGGCCCCGCTCGGGAGCATGATGCGGTAGTCGAGCTGGTAGGGCTTGCTGTTGTAGATGGCGTCGTTTATCGAGCGGACCACCCGCTCCAGGTCCTGCGGGTGCACCGTCTGCAGGAACCATTCGTAGCTGGGGGTGAATTCCGTCTGGTCCATGCCGAAAATCCGGTACATCTCCTCGGACCAGCTGAGCGCGTTGCTGCAGAGGTCCCAATCCCAGTTGCCCAGGCGGGCTATGCGCTGGGCGACCGCGAGTGTCGCGCGGCTCTTCCTGAGCTCCTCCTCCGCCTCCTTGTGCGCGCTGATGTCGAGCAAGGAGAGGACGGCCTGCTGGGTACCCTCGACCGGCGCCCAGTTCCCGGCCATGCTGCGCAGCATGCCGTCCCTGTCCCGCAAAAGCGCCTCGAAGGTGCGGCGCTCAGCTCCCGTTCCCTGGTCGAGCCCGGCCCCCTCCGGGCTTTGGAGAAATTCGGTCCAGACCCTTTTCCCCTCGATCTCGCTGCGGCTGAACCCGCTGACGGCCTCGAAGCCGCGGTTCACCGTCTGCAGCGTCCCGCCCGGCTCGATGATGGCCATGGCCGTTCCGGTGTTCTCGAAGATGGCGCGGTACCTCGCCTCGGAGGCCTCGAGCATCTTCTGCGACCGCCTGCGCACCGTGATGTCCCTCGCCACGTAAAGCACCGTCTCAACATCCTGCTGCTTTTCGCCCACCGGGTGAAGTGAGACTTCCTCGTAGCAGGTGCCGCCATCGCCCCCGCGGTAGCTGATCTCGAAGCTGACCGGAGCGGCGCCCCCGGCGCAGGCCGCTACCTGCCCCAGGACCTGCTCGGTGAGCCCGTTGCGGGCAAGGAGTTCGGGGAAACTGCCTACGGACTGCGCATCCTTGAGCGCGTATTTCTGCAGGAAAACGCTGTTGGCGTCGGAAACGGACAGGGTGTCGGTCTCGATGACGCAGATGGCGTCGCGGGAGGAACCGAAGAAGATCTTGGAGAGGTCGTCTGAATGCCGCAGGGCCGTTTCCACCTTGCGCCCCTTCTCCCAGAGGATGAACAGGAAGGTGAAGAAGACCGCGGCCAGTGTGGCGTAGAAGACGCGCAGGGATATCTCGAACGGCTCCGGGTCCAGGAACTGTTCGGCGAACGACCTCCTGCCGAAGACGAAGGAGTCGACCAGCGTGTCCCCGAGCCAGAAGAGCAGGGATAAAACGGCTGCCAGCAGCGCATGCCGCTTCCATTTCAACGTCTTTAACATCCTAACCAACCTCCAGACAGCCAGCGCTGCCGGTTCAACGTATCGACAGGGGAAAAAATAACTTTAATTCTCCTTACCGCGGCGAACTAGGCCAGGAGCGGCTCCCGCAAGGGGGGTATGATGCCTGCCGCCTCGGCGCGGCCTAAAAGCAGCCGTACCGCCGCCTCTCCTTCTTCGCCCAGCCCGCGGGAAAAGTCGTTCACGTAGAGGCCGATATGGGCGTCACAGACCTCGTCGCTCATCTCCTGGGAATGGGCCCGGATGTAGGGGCGCGCGAGACCAGGGTTCTTGAAGGCGAGGTCCACGCTCTCAGCGATCGCACGCTCCAACGCCAGGAGGGTCTCCCGCCCCAGGTCGCGGCGGGCCGCGATGCCGCCGAGCGGGATCGGGTGCCCGGTTTCCTCTTCCCACCACTGCCCGAGGTCCAGGATTTTCTCCAGCCCATAGCCCTGGTAGGTGAAGCGCGACTCGTGAATTATGACCCCGGCGGCGACCGAGCCGTCGGCCACCGCAGCCATGATCCTGTCGAAGGGGAGGTAGACGAATTCGGAGAGGGACGGGTTGAAAAGCCTCAGCAGCAAGGCCGCAGTGGTGTAACGCCCGGGGAGGGCGATCTTCTTCCCTGCAATGCTCCCCGGGTCGAGCTTCTCGCGCGCCACGAGCAGCGGCCCACAGCCGCGCCCCAGCGCCCCGCCGCTTCTCAGGAGCAGGTAGTCATCCAGGATGTGTCCCAGCAGATGATAGGAGACCTTCGACACATCGAGGGTGGCGGAGAGCGCCATGCGGTTCAGGGTTTCCACGTCCTCCAAACGCTCTCTGAATGCGTAGCCGCAGCTCACCCTTCCATGCACCAGCGCGTCGAAGATGAAGGTATCGTTGGGACAGGGAGAGAATCCCAGCGACAGTATCGGAGAGGAAGTTCTCTCAATCTGCTCGGGGTCAACGTTGTTCATTCTGGCTTTGCTCCATGTATTCTCTGTCACGGGCCGGGATCACCGGTTGTTGCGGAACTTTTTAATATACTTATTCTATGACTGGAGTGCAAGAGAAGGTTGCAATTTTCTGAGGCGGTTGGCTTTGACCCATGCTGTCGCCACGCTTTTCACAGCGCCGCCGGCCGGATGAGACGCCGAAAGTGCGTCACCTAGAGCTTGGGATGCTCAAGATAGGATACAAGGAAACTCTGCGCCCGGGAGACCGCCAGCTTCAGGTCCCAGCGCGCGAGGTCCCGGTCCTCGACCAGGTTGCTGATGCCGCGCACCTCGAGCAGCGGCACCGCGTACTGTAGCGCCACCTGCGCCACGGATCCCCCCTCCATGTTCTCGCAAACGCCCTGGAAGCGACGCAAAAGCTCCTCCCCCTGCTCGGTGCTGCCGCTGCAGGTGGAGACGGTCAGGAAAGGGCCGCTGACCGCAGCAAAGCCAAGCTCCAGGGCCCGTTCCCCCGCCCTCCGTGCCAGGTCCGGGTCCAGCGGGAAGGTGTTGAAGAACCTCCTCCCGCCTTCCTGGAACACGGGAATACCGATCAGCTCCAGGCTGTGCCACCCGTTTGGCGTCTGCACCCCTTCGTCCGCGAAACTTTCGCTCTGAGCTACGGCCAGGTCCCCGATGCCCAGGCCGCAGCCGGGAAAGGCACCGCCGCAACCGGTGTTGATCAGCATTTTGGCACCGAAGCGCTCCAACAACAGCGTGGTCGCGCACGCCGCGTTCACTTTCCCGATGCCGGTTGCGGCGATGACGAGGTCGCGGTCGCAATACCGGGCGCGGTAGACCTGCAGGTGCCCGACATGGGGGACGGCGACGGCGGAGGTGCCGGCGATAAGCTCGGAGAGTTCCAGCATAGTCGATGCGGTTACGATGATTGGCTTCATGCGCTTTCTCCAAAGGGTGCTCGATGGGGCACGCGCAGTTTAGCACAGCAGGGAAGCGGACGGCAACCTCCCGGGCCGGCTACGTCAAAGATCTGTCGCGCGTCAAAAACGAGGGCGGCATCGTGAGTCAATTCCGATGGTTAATTTTTACCAACCCAAACGGTTCCCTTTAAAAAACGCGCAATAGGCGGTGACGCTTTCAGGCTGAAGCCGCTCCAGGCGCAGCGGCACGGCTCTTGCTGACACTGCAGGCGCACCAATGAGAAAGGCCAACCCGTGAAGATTAATTAAGGGTTTTTCGAACCTGGCCGGAAGGGTGCGGGAAGGCGCCGCGGCAGCCGGCGCGAAGCGTCCGCAAGGCGGTATGGCGCCCCGTTTTTTGTTGCATAACTCAAGGCCATCTAATATATTCGCTTAGTTTTAACTACTCAGCAGACAAAGGGTCTTTCATGCCGCGCTGGATTCTCCCCCTCAACATATCGCTTGGCCTTGCGCTCATCGCGGTCTCGGCACTGATAGCTGCGGACCTGCTCAGCTTCAAGATCTCCGGGCTTTATCCCAGGACGGCCCAGAAGCAGGCGCAGGCGACGGCCGAAGCCCCCGCGGACGGCCAGGACCTGCTCGCTTTCGCACCGATATTGGAGCGCGGGCTCTTCGGCAAGGCAACCCAGGGAAAGCTCAGCGCCATCCTGCAGCCGGCTGCGGCTCCGGGGCAGGCTGCGCCCCTCGCCCCGTCGGTCGGCGACCTCACCCTGCTGGGTACGGCGGTCGGCTCGTTCCGGGAAAGCTTTGCCCTGGTGCAGAAGGGGACCACTCGCGAGGAGCGGGTGTTCCGGCTGGGGGAGACGGTGTTCTCGGCGGGGCCGCTCGTCTCGGTGAAAAAGGACGTGGTCGAGATCCTGATCGACGGCAAGAGGGTCAAAATTCTTACCCCTACAGCGGCGGCCGCAGCGGCGGCGCAGCCGGCCGCGCCCGTCTCCTCCCCACCTCAGGGCGGACTCGCGGCGGCGACCGGTTCCGGCAACTACGTGGTGGACCAGCGCGCCCTGAACGCCGCGCTGGACAACATAGGGCAGGCCATGACCGACGCGCGCCTTCTGCCCAGCATGAAGGACGGCAAAGTCGAGGGGTTCCGCGCCTCCGAGGTGAAGCCACAGGGGATCTTCGGGACCATCGGCATCAGAAACGGCGACGTGCTGTTGAGGATGAACGACTTCCCCATCGATTCCCCGGAGAAGGCGATCCAGTCCTTCGCCTCGCTCAAGGGGCAGAGCAGGATCAAGCTGGACCTGATCCGCGACGGGCAGCCGACCACCTTTAATTACGACATCAGATGAAAAAGGGCCGGGCCTGCTTTTCCCGGTGCTCGAAGTAATGGATTGATTACCTAGCCTTGCAGGGGGGTTTTTCTTGAAAAGAAGATGTGCGCTCATCACAGCCATGCTCATGTTCCTGCTCGCCGCACCGACCTTGGTCTTCGCCAAGGGTGTGGTACTGAACTTCACCGACGTGGATATCGCCACCATGGTGAAATTCGTCAGCGACCTGACCGGGAAGAACTTCATCATGGACGACCGGGTGAAGGGGAAGATCTCGGTGTTCTCCCCGGCGAAGCTCTCCAACGAGGAAGCTTACAACGTCTTCACATCGGTCCTCGAACTCAAGGGGTTCACCGTGGTTCCGGCGGGAAAGGTGCTGAAGATCGTTCCCACGGCCAGCGCCAGGCAGTCGGGGATGAAGGTCCTCTCCGAGGGTGAACGGGGGGTGGTGAACGACAGCTACCAGGCCCGCGTGATCCAGCTGGAGCACGTGGCACCCCAGGACGCCGTCGCCTTCCTGCAGCCGCTGGTCTCCAAGGACGGACAGATCTCCGCCTTCGGCGCGGCGAACATGATCCTGGTCGTTGACTCCGCGTTCAACATCCAGAAGATACTGGGCATCCTCAAGCACATCGACACGGACCAGGTGCGCGAGGGGGCCGAGTTGGTCTTTCTCAAGAACGCCGCCGCCGAAAGCGTGGCGACGCTGGTCAAGGACTGGCTGAGCGGCAAGTCCTCCAGAGTGACAACCCCGGGTGCTGCGCCCGCCTCCGCGTCCTCGACTGTAGTGGCCGACAACAGGCTGAACGCCCTGATCATCTTCGGCAGCGACAAGGACAAGGCCGACGTGAAGAAACTGATCGCGATGGTCGACGTGGTCCCGCCCACCACCAGCAGCAAGGTCAACGTCTACTACCTGGAAAACGCCGAGGCCGCCGAGGTCGCCAAGGTGCTGGAGGGGCTCATCAAGGGGGCCCCGGCCACCCCGACGCCCGTAGCGGGCGCTGCCGCCACGGCGCCGCAGCAGGCCGTCTTCGAGGGTGGAAAGATCACCATCACCCCGGACAAGTCGACCAACTCCCTGGTCATCATGGCCTCCCCCACCGATTACCAGAACCTCTTACAGGTGATCCAGAAGCTGGACCGCCGCAGCCGCCAGGTCTTCGTGCAGGCGATGATCGCCGAGGTCTCGGCCAACAAGGCGAAGGAACTCGGCCTGCAATGGGGGGTAGTGGCGGGAGCCTCCAACGGCACGCTCTCTACCGTAGGGACCTTCGACCCCTTCGGCGCCGTCGCCGGCCTGAGCGGCGCCCTGAAAATCGCAACCGACCTAGGAATTACGCCCGACCCCGGCGTCGCCCTGTTCCCCGCGACGCTCAAGGCGCTGGCCAGCAACGGTGCGCTGAACGTCCTGTCCACCCCGAACATCATGACAAGCGACAACAAGGAAGCGGAGATATTCGTGGGCGAGAACGTCCCCTTCCTCTCCGGCACCAGCCTGGTCGCCGGTGGCCTGTCGCAGCAGTCGATCGAGAGAAAAGACACCGGTATCATCCTGAAGATCAAGCCCCAGATCAGCGAGGGCGAGTACATAAAGCTCGACATCTACCAGGAAATCTCGGCGGTGAAGGACTTCGGCACGGCCACCGCCCCGAACCTCGGGAGCACCAAACGCTCGGCGAAAACCTCCGTCGTGGTGAAGAACACGGACACGGTGATCATCGGCGGGCTGATCCAGGACACCGACCAGGTGACCGAGAGCAAGATCCCGCTTCTGGGCGACATCCCGCTCCTGGGCTGGCTTTTCAAGACCAAGAAGACGACGCACGACAAGACGAACCTCCTCATCATGCTCACCCCGCGCATCATCAAGGACGCGCGCGACATGGCCGAGGTTTCGGTCAACCAGAGAAACAGCTTCAGCGAAGCGGTGAAGAACACAGGCCCGATCGACTTGGAACAGGCTCTCAAAGACAAGCCGAAGTCGGTGACCGAGGACAAGCCCTAATACCGGCGCGGAGCTGACCCTCTCGCCGCAACGCAGCATCTACCTTCAAGCGAACAGGCCCGACATGGCAGAAAGCTTAGACATAGAAGAGATAGCGACACGGCTCGGCCTCCCCTACCAGGCCGAGATCGACGACTCCAAGGTGGACGGGGCCCTGGTGAACCGGGTCCCGCTCAACTTCGCCCGCAACAACCTGCTGCTGCCCTTGCACGAGGAGAACGGCGCCATCGTCGCCGCCAGCGCCGACCCGACGAACCTGCTGGCACTGGACGAGATGGCGGGGCTTTTCTCGCAGCCGGTCTCCGTGGTCGCGGTCCCGCGCCCGGCCCTCCTCGACGCGGTGAACCGCCTCTACTCACGGCTCTCCGGCTCCGCCCAGGAGGTGGTCGAGGAACTCGAAGGTGAGGAGCTCTCGACCCTCGCCACCAGCTTCAACGAGCCGCGCGACCTGATGGAGTTGACCGACGAGGCGCCGGTGATCAGGCTTTTGAACTCGATCCTGTTCCAGGCGGTGAAGGAGCGCGCAAGCGATATCCACATCGAGCCTTTCGAGCGCGAGCTCGAGGTCCGCTTCCGGATCGACGGCCTGCTCTACAAGATGCTCTCCCCCCCGAAGGTGATCCAGGAGGCGCTCACCTCCCGCGTGAAGATCATGTCCGGGCTCAACATCGCCGAAAAGAGGCTGCCGCAGGACGGGCGCATCAGGGTCAAGGTGGCCGGGCGCGACGTCGACATCCGCGTCTCGCTCATCCCAACCTTCTTCGGGGAACGGGTGGTATTGAGGCTTTTGGACAAGCAGCGCGGCGTGCTCTCCTTGAAGGAGATCGGCCTTTCCGAAGGCAACGACAAGCTGATGGACCGGCTCCTGTCGAGGACCAGCGGCATCATCCTGGTCACCGGGCCTACCGGCAGCGGCAAGACCACCACGCTCTACGCGGCGCTCTCCCAGATCAACTCGCCGGAGAAGAACATCATCACTGTCGAGGACCCGATCGAGTACCAGTTGAAGGGTGTGGGGCAGATCCAGGTGAACCCGAAGATCGACCTCACCTTCGCGGCGGGGCTCCGTTCCATACTGAGGCAGGACCCGGACATCGTGATGATCGGGGAGATCCGCGACGCAGAGACCGCCGAAATCGCCATGCAGGCGTCCCTCACCGGCCACCTGGTCCTCTCGACGCTGCACACAAACGACGCCGCCACCGCGGTGACCCGCCTGATCGACATGGGGATCGAGCCGTTCATGGTCGCCTCTTCGCTGTCGGCCGTGCTCGCCCAAAGGCTCGTCCGCGTCATCTGCCCGCACTGCAAGGAGTCCTACGTCCCGGACAGAAGCTACCCCGGGGTCCAGCTCCCGCCGCTTTTGTACCGCGGCCGCGGCTGCGAGAAGTGCTTCAATCTGGGGACTATCGGGCGGGTCGGCATCTACGAGCTGCTTCCCATCGACGCCGAGCTCTGCTCCATGATCATCCGTCAGGCCTCCTCCGGCGCCATCAAGGAGTACGCGGTCTCCAAGGGGATGCGCACCCTGCGCGAGGACGGGCTTGCCAAGGCGGCCGAGGGGATCACCACCATCGAGGAGGTCCTGAGGGTGACCCAGGACGATTATGCCGACCTTTCGCTATAGCGCGTTCAACCAGAAGGGGGCCGAGGTCTCCGGCACCGTGGATGCTGCCAGCGAAACCGAAGCGCGGCTGCAGTTGAAACAGAAGGGGCTCTACGCCAAGGAGATCGCTCCCGCCGTCGAAGGGGGCAAGCGAAAACTCTTCAGCGCCGGCGTGAGCGTCCCCGACCTTTCGCTTGCGACCCGCAGGCTCGCCACGCTCCTCGGGAGCTCCGTCCCGGTCTACGAGGCGGTGGCGACCCTTTGGGAACAGGAAGCGCCGGGCGAATTGAAGAAGGTACTCGGCCGGGTGCGGGACCGCCTCGCCGAGGGACAGGGGCTGGCACAGGCGATGGCCGCCGAACCCTCAGTCTTCTCCGAGAGCTACATCGGGATGGTTGCGGCCGGCGAGGCGAGCGGCGCCCTGGAAGTGGTGCTGGAGCGGCTGGCCGAGTTCCAGGAGGACCAGGCCGAGGTGAGAAGCCGGGTCATCACCGCGCTCATCTACCCCGCCATCATGGTGGTCGTGGGAACCGGGGTCATGCTGGTGCTTTTGGGCTTCGTGGTCCCCAAGATCGCCGCCGTCTTCGAGACCAACAAGGCTACCCTTCCCATGGTTACCATCATCCTCATCAAGGCGAGCGCCGTGGTAAGGAAGGGGTGGTGGGTCCTTTTGGCCGCAGGGATCGCGCTCTACGCGGGGTACAAGCGGCTGGTCAAGAACGAGGAGCTGGTTAGAAAGCGCGACCGCCTGCTTTTGAAGCTCCCCGTGGCTGGGCAGCTTTGGCAGCGCCTGGTCTTGTCGCGATTTGCCAAGGTGCTTGGGCTGTTGCTGCAAAGCGGCGTCCCGATCATCAAGGCGATGGACATAACCGGCGAGGCGGTGGTGAACCGGGAGTACAAGGCGTTTCTGGTCGAGGCCAGGGAGAGCCTGATGCAAGGGGGAAGCCTCTCCGCGTCGCTCAAGGCGAGCCCGCTCTTTCCGCCGCTTTTGACCCACATGACGGCCGTGGGCGAGAAGAGCGGCGAGCTGGACGGGATGCTGATCAAGGCAGGCGACGCCTTCCAGAAGGAGTTCAACGCCACGGTCACGAGGTCCATGGCGATGCTGGAGCCGCTCCTTATCCTGGGAATGGGTCTCACCATCGGCTTCATGGTCATAGCGGTGCTCCTCCCCATCATGCAGTTGAACGAGCTGGTGAAATAACGGCAAGGCACAGGCTTTCTGTCGGAACTTGCATACGAGGCAAGTATTCCCTCTTTCATCCGACATGAATCCCCTCCCCTTTTCTCAAAGTGGGGAGAGTGCAACTGCTGATCAATAATGTCATTTGCGAATACAGGAGGTTTAGCAATGTTCAAAACTCTTAAAGACAGCCGCGGCTTCACCCTCATCGAACTGATGGTGGTCATCGTTATCCTGAGCATCCTTGCCGTCATGGTCGGACCGAAGATCATCGGCCGCAGCGACGACGCGAAGATCGCCGACGCCAAGGTGCAAATCCGCAACATCGAGACGGCGCTCAAGCTGTACAAGCTCGACAGCGGCAGCTACCCCAGCACGGAACAGGGGCTGCAGGCGCTGGTGGCGAAGCCCACCACCGGGAAGATCCCCAACAACTACAAAGCGGAAGGGTACCTGGAGAACAAGAATGTTCCCAAGGATCCCTGGGGCAGCGACTACGTCTATCTCTCCCCCGGCGAGCACGGCGACTACGACCTCTCCTCCTTCGGCGCCGACGGCGCGCGCGGCGGCGAAGGGAACAACGCCGACATCCAGAGCTGGAACATGAAGTAGGGAGCAGGGTTGCGGGAGAGGAAGGTTAACGGGGGCAGCGAAACTTTGGCGGGTAAGGGTACGGGTAAAATTCTAAGCCGCTGCAGTGCCGGGTTCACGCTCCTGGAGCTCATGGTGGTGATCTTCATCATCTCTCTCGCAGCGGGACTCGTCTTTCCGCGCCTGCCCGACACCGAGGCAACCAAGCTGAAAAACTCGGCGCGCAACCTCGGCAGCGGGATCAGGTTCCTGAACGACCAGGCCATCATCACCAAGAAGGTCTACCGCCTGCACTTGGACCTCAACGACAACAGCACCCGCATCACCCGGGTTTCCCCCTCCGGGGAGGAGTTGCAGCCGGATGACCAGTTCATGAACCGGCGGTTGGTCGAAGAGGGGATCGACATCGAGGACGTGAACGTCCCGTCGCTGGGCCTTCTGACAGAGGGCGAAGCGACTGTCACCTTCGGCCCCGGCGGAATCGCCGACGGCATGACCATTCACCTGAAGGGTGGGGAGAAGCAGTACACCGTCATCGCCTACCCTTCCGGCGGTAAGGTGAAGGTGCTCGAAGGGTACCAGGAGGTTGGCGCATGAGAGGATTTACTCTCCTGGAGGTGATGATCGCGCTCGCCATCACGGCCGGGGTGCTCCTCACCGTGATCTCCTCGCTGAACCACCACCTGTCCCAGGTGGGTAACGACGCCGAAGAAACGACCGCCGTCCTTTTGGGGCGCGCAAAGCTCGAGGATCCCGAGTTCGCCAAGGTCGCCGAAGACAAGGGGGACTTCGCGCCGAACCACCCGGGGCACAAGTGGGTGCGCGAGATCACCAAGACCGAGCTCCCGGGACTGAACCAGATCCGCCTCACGGTGACCTGGGACGACGACGCCAAGAGGCTTACGCTTGTGCAATACGCACCGCAAAATGCGCAATAACAGGGGTTTCACCCTCATAGAGCTCCTGATCGCGCTGGCGCTCCTGGTTATCCTCGCCGGCGCCCTCTACGGCACCTACTTTTCGGTCGTTGCCGCGCGGGAGAAGGGGGGACAGCGGATCGAGCAGCGCCGGGAACTCTCCACCACGCTCGGGAAGCTGCACGACGAGCTCTCCTCCTGCTTCTTCAACAAAAACAACGAGAGGCTGCATTTCGTGGTCGAGGACCGGGACAGCTTCGGAAAGCCCGCTTCGCTTTTGCAGTTCACCGCCATCGCCCCTCCCCGCGTCGATCCTGCCCCCGCTTCGGGCATCGTGGTGCTGCGCTACTCGGTTCTGGAAAAGGGTGAAGATCAGGCGCTTTCGCTGCAGCGCGAGGCGCGTGACCCCTATCTGGACGTAAAGGTGAAGTCCGCCCCCTACCCCGTGGTGGACGAGATCGAGGGGTTCCTGGTCGAGTGCTGGGACGGCAACAAGTGGGTGAAGAGCTGGGACACCGCGCTGAATGGCTTCCTTCCCAAACAGGTGAGGGCCACCATCACGCTCAAGGGAGGCGAGGAGCTCAGCACCATCGCCTCGCAGAGGCTCACGCGATGAGGGGGGAAAAAGGGTTCGCCCTGGTGATAACCCTGATCGTCACTACCCTGCTCGTGGCGCTCCTGGTGGAGTTCGTGAACGAAGTCTACGTCGACACCTCACACAGCCACAACTTCGTCGCCTCGCAGCAGGCGGGGATACTGGCGGAATCGGGGGTGGCGGGCGGGATCAAGCTGCTGCAGGTCTCCAGCGCCATGAGGCTCGGCGCAGCGTACAGCTCCCTTCTTGAGCCCTGGGCAAAACCGCAGTCCTTCGAGACCGACAACGGTACGGTGACCATCACCATCGAGGAGGAGAGCGGGAAGCTGAACCTGAATTCAGCTACCACAACCAACGGCACCTCGAACGAGCAGACGCTGATGCTGGTGCGCCTGCTGACCAGGTTGAAGCTCCCTACCGACCTCGGCGAATCCCTTATGGACTGGGTGGACGAGAACGACACTCCACTTCCCGGCGGTGCCGAAAGCAGCTACTACGGTAACCTCAAGCTCCCTTACGCCGCGAAGAACAGGCCTTTGGAGACGGTGGATGAATTGGCGTTAGTAAAGGGGTATACGCCGGAAGTGTTGATGAAGCTCAGAGCTTTGGTGACCACCTACGGCGCCAGCACCAACGGGGAGCATGAGGCAGGAACGAAGATCAACGTCAATACAGCGAATCGGGATTTGCTCGCAGCCATTGATGACAAGATGACCGATGACCTCGTGGACAGGATAATCGACTACCGCAAAACCCATCCCATCAAGGATGGGGATCTCAACAAGATCCCCGGCGTAGATTCGATAGCCGCGTTCATCTCCCTGAAGGTCTGCTACATGGGGAACGTGTACCGGATCCGCTCCGAGGGAAAAGTTGGAGAAAGCGTAGCCGTGGCCGAGGCCGTCGTCCGCACCGGCGGGACGACGCCAGAAGTTCTTTATTGGAGAGAGTATTGATGGATATGCTGATCGTGCAGCTTAAAAGGACCGAGCTGGTCCTCGCCTCCTTCAAGCCCCGCAAGGGGGGGGTGAACTTCCTCTCCGCGGAGCGCCACCCCCTGCAGGGCGAGGAAGGGGAGCTTTCCCGCATCCTGAAGACGAGCCTGATCGCCGAAGGGGAGCACCGGGTGATCCTGGCCGTTCCCCCCTCCCAGCTCTTCATGCGGGAACTGGAGCTCCCGATTACGGACCGCTCCAAGGTGCGAGACCTCCTCCCCCTTGAGTTGAAGGGCGAGACCGCTCTGGACACCGACGACCTGGTCTTCGACGCGCTGCCGCTTCCCGAGGGAAAGGTGCTCGCCATCTGGGGGCACGCGGGCGAGCTCTCCGGGATGATCGAGACCCTGAAGGATGCCGGGCTGGAGCCGGAGATGGTGACCGCATCGCTTTTCCACTGGAACCGGCTCGCGCCAGCCCACGGTACGGTGGCGGTGAGCGACGGCGAGGCCCTCTCAGCATACAAGGACGGCGGCGCCATCTTCTTCCGGGCCCTTCCGCCTAACTCCGGCGATGCCGAGATCTCCAGGACCGTCGCTGCGGTGGAACTCGCCCGCACCGTCAAAGTGGAAAAGATCATCACCCACGCGGCAGACACGCAAGGAGGGGGAGGACTCTCAGCTGCCCCCGGGCTCTTCGAGGCTTTTGCCGACAACAGCCATGCGGCTCATGACCTGGCCGGCGCCTATGCCGTCGCCGCCGCGGCGGCGGACGGTTCCGCCATCAACCTGCGCCGCGGCCCGCTTGCCTACACGGCTGGAAGCGAAAAGCTGTACCAGCGCCTGCGTGTGACCATGATGCTCGCGGCGGCCCTGGTGCTCCTCATCATCGCCGAGAGCGGGGTGCGCTACTACCTGGTGAAAAAGGACCTGGCCTCCCTGGACCGCTCCATCGCCGCGATCTACAAGGAGGTCTTCCCCACCAGGAAGAAGGCGGTCGACGAGGTGTCCGAGATCCGCTCCGAGATCAAGAGGCTGGAAGGGGCCAAGACCTCCAGCAACGTGCTGCAGCTTTTCAAGGACCTTGCCCAGGCCAAGAACGATGACGTCGGGGGTATCTACGAGGCCGAAGTTACCGGGACCGAGGTGCGCCTCAAGGGGGACGCCAAGAGCTTCCAGGCCGCCAACGATTTCAAGAGCCGTGCGGCCGCCCTGCTGGATAAGGCCGAGGTGAGCGAAACCAAGTCGCGCCCGGACGGCAGCGTCTCCTTCACGCTGAGCGGTACCATGAAGGAGGTGACCCGATGAGCCGGGAAGAGATCATCAATGCTCTGCAGGGGCTGGATTCCCGCAGCAGGCAACGCCTGGGTATAGCCGTCGCCGTGGTGCTGGCGGTGATCGTCGCCGTTTCCGCCATGAACGGCAAGATCAAGGCGCTGGAGAGAAAGCGCGCGGCCCGCGAGGCCGACATCGCCGAGATGATGCAGTTGAAGCTACGTTACCAGAGCGCCAGCGCCGGCGCCGAGCGCCTGGCCAACCGGCTCCTCGCCACCAAGCCCGATGACTCCCCGGCCAAGATCGTGGAGGAAATCGGCATCAAGGGGCGCAGCAGCCAGATCAAGCCGGTGAAGGGGGAGGAGATCCCCGGCTACGTCGAGGACGCCGCCGAAGTTCGCATGGAGGGGCTTAGCGCCAACGAGGCGGTGAACCTGATCCACCGCCTGGAGAAGGGGGCGCGCCCGGTGACGGTCAAGAAGGCCCTGATCAAGCAGCGCTTCGACGACCCGGCAAAGCTCGACCTGGCGCTAACCATCGCGCTCATCAAACCTGCGCCGGCGGGGACGAAATGAAAAGACGCACCCTTTATCTCGCCTGCGGCATCCCTGTGGCGATCGCATGCTTTCTCTTTCTGACCATCCTCTTCGTACCGAGCCGCTCGGTCGAGGGGCTCCTCACCCGGATCTGCGCGAATGCCGGGTACACCCTGCGCTGCACCGGCTTCGGCAAGAGCCTTCCAGTGGGGTTCTCGGCCCGGACCCTGGAGCTCGGCTCGGAGAAGGGGGCGCTGCTGCAGCTGCGCGACGCCAAGGTGCGTCTTGAACTGCTCCCGCTTTTGACCGGCAAGGTCGCAGTCGCCTGCAGCGGGGGGATCGGCGCGGGAGAGGTGAAGGGGGAAGTCACTCTCGGCAAAAAACCAGGCTGGGACCTCAACTGCCGGGGCGTGCGCCTGGAGGAGATCCCCTTCTTCAAGAATGTGGCCGAGGCCAACGTCAAGGGAGAGATGCGTCTCACCGGGAAGCTCACGCCCGGCAAAGGGGGGGGCCACGGGGAGATGCAGCTGGAGGTGAAAGGCGCCGAGGTCGCGGGGGTCAAGGTGGGTACCATGCCGCTTCCCGACGCGGCCTACCGCGAGGTGCGCGGCGCGCTCAGCATCGACAAGGGGCGCGCTACCCTCAAAAGCTTCACCCTGAACGGCGACGGCATCTACGTGCGCATCTCGGGGGACACCCAACTCGGCAAGCCCGTTGGGGCTTCGCCGCTCAACCTAACCATGGAGATGATGCCCAAGCCCTCCTTCCTGGAGCGCCAGAAGTTCGTTTTCCTGCTCCTCACCAAGTACCAGAGTTCCCCCGGCGCCTTCCGCATCCCGATCCGCGGCACGCTGGCACACCCCACCATCTGAATCGGGAGGTGTTAATTCCCGCTGCGGATGCTATCAGGACAGTGCGCGGATTGTATTTTCCGGTCCGGAATATACTGCCCATCGTCACCCGTAACAAGCGCTGAACTAGCACCCGGAAGAAACCTCTTCGCCTATGTCATCCAGCTTGTCAGAAGCTGAAGAACGTTCCCGGCAACCGGCTATTCCTGTCCGCTCTGATTTTCCCTCCGGCTATTCCTGTTCCTTCCCCGAAATCGGCGCCAAGAAGCACGATCTACGGCTCCTTTTACTCCCTAATATCTTGACAACTCCCCTTGAGACGTTATATAAATCCATGCTTATAATTAACTCTGTTTTAAACCTAAGGAGGGGGCAATGAGAGTAGCAAAGATTTTGAATCTAATATCGGCCTTAGCGCTGTTCGCGTTTGTGGGAACGGCAGCTGCAGCCGATACTGCACCTGCTGCTGCAACACTGACCAATGCAGACTGTGCGAAATGCCATGACGCGGCACCCAAGGCCATCGCCCAGGCAGGCGGCAAGCACAAGACCGAAGTGACCTGCCAGGACTGTCACGTAGGCCACCCGCCCAAGGTCAAGAAGCCGATCCCGCAGTGCAGCCAGTGCCATGAAGGCAAGCCGCACTACAAGCTCCAGGGCTGCCTCGGCTGCCACTCCAACCCCCATACTCCGAAGAACATAAAGTTCGGCAACAACGTCACCGATCCGTGCCTCACCTGCCATACCAACCAGATCGAGCAGCTGCGCCAGTTCAAGAGCAAGCACACCGCTCTTAACTGCTCCTTCTGCCACAACGTCCACGGCAGGATCCCGGACTGCACCCAGTGCCACAAGTCGCACTCCGCCGACATCGTGCAGAAAGACTGCAAGGTCTGCCACCAGGCCCACAAGCCGACCGACGTGACCTACAAGTCCGACACCCCGTCGAAGATGTGCGCCGCCTGCCACAAGAAGGCGTTCACCCTGCTGGCTGCAAGCCCGGCGAAGCACAGCAAGCTCGCATGCGTCTACTGCCACCAGAACAAGCACAAGACCGTGCCGCAGTGCACCCAGTGCCACGTCAAACCGCACCCGGCCGCCATCATGGCTAAGTTCCCGAAATGCGGCGAGTGCCACAGCATCGCTCACGACCTGAACCGCTGGAGCGAGCCGGCAGCAGCACCGGCTGCCGCCAAGCCCGCGGCCAAACCGGCCAAACCGGCCAAGAAGTAACGACTCCTGCAGCAACCGGGGAGGCCGCGCTTGCGGCCTCCCCGACCTTTTTTGCCCCCTTCCATTGAGCCTTACCACGCCGACAACCAGTTCCAACAGTACCAGGAGGATTGCATGCTCTTACTACAGATAACCTCGGCAGTGACAGCGGTGACACTCGTGGTGCTGGCAATGTGCCTGATACCTGTCCTTGCTGAAATGAAAAAGGCCGCTGTCTCACTGCAAGAGGCCACTGACTCGCTGCAAAAGGAGCTGAAGCCGCTCATCAACGATCTGCGCGAGACGGTCGCTGACATTCAGGTCGTCACGAGCTCAGCCGCAGCCAACGCCGACGGCGTCAACATGCTTTTGAGCGAGCTGGGCCACGCCGGACACAACATAAGGATGATCAACAAAGTACTAGGCATCGCAACAGACGTTGCCCGTAACTCCACTGTCTGGCTTACGGGCGCGAAGGTTGCGGGGAAATTTATTGCTGATAGAATTGTCAGATCAAAAATCAGGGGGTGACTTCATGTCCAAAGATAAAGATATCGGAACCGGTACCATGCTTCTCTCCTTCGTTGCCGGCGCCGCCGTAGGGATCGGGGCGGCTTTGCTGCTTGCCCCCAAGACCGGCGAGGAAATGCGCGGCAAGATCAAGGAGTTGGCCGACGACGCGGTCGACAAGATCAAGGAATACGCCAACGAGGCGCAGGACAAGATCAGGGCCAGCTATGAAGACGGCAAGGACCTGGTCCTCGAGAAGAAAAGCATCATCACCTCCGCCATAGAGGCAGGCAAAGAGGCGATGGAGCGGGAGAAGGAAAAACAAAAAGCGGAGCTCTAACAAAGACCGCCCCTTTGAAAGCCCACTTCGGTGGGCTTTTTTCTTGGCGGCTCGTCAATTCCCGGGCGGCCCCGCCCCCCGGCCAAGGTAATCGGTGCTTCAGGCTATGACAGAATCCAGCTCAAAAAGGCCCTTCTCCACCGGGCGCATCTGGGAATACGATCCCTCAGCCGTCGGCGGCTTCAAGGGGAAGATGGTCCGGCTGCTGCAGTTTTTAAGCTTCACCTTTTCCAACTTCATGGCCAACAACTCGCTTCTGCGGGCCACCGCCCTCTCCTTCACCACGGTTTTGTCGCTGGTGCCGCTTCTGGCCCTTGCCTTCTCGGTCCTGAAGGGGCTCGGGGCCCAGAACCGGCTCGCCCCCCTGATCCTGAAACAGGTGACTGCCGGTTCGGAGGAGGTGGTGAACCGGGTGGTCTCCTACATCGGCAACACCAACATGGGCTCGGTCGGCGCCATCGGCCTCGCCGCGCTTCTCTTCACCGCCATCAGCATGCTGGGAAGCGTCGAGGAGGCTTTTAACGTCGCCTGGGGAGTCCAGGAGACCCGTTCCCTGTACCGCAAGTTCAGCGACTACCTGAGCGTCCTGATCAGCGCGCCGCTGCTTTTGCTCGCTGCCACCAGCATCACCACCACCCTGCAGAGCAAGTGGCTCATCGGGTGGCTGATGGAGCGGACCTACCTGGGCGATCTCTTCCTTTTCATGCTAGGCCTCACCCCGTACCTGAGCGTGTGGGTGGCCATCTTCCTGCTCTACACCTTCATACCCAACACACGGGTCCGCTACACCTCGGCCCTGATCGGGGCGGTCTTTGCCGGGACACTCTGGCAGTTCGCCCAGTGGGCCTACATCCACTTCCAGGTGGGTGCCGGCAACTACAACGCCATCTACGGTACGCTGGCGGCGCTCCCCATCCTGATGGTCTGGATCTACGTCAGCTGGATCATCGTCCTTTTTGGGATGGAGGTGGTGGCGGCGCACCAGAACCGGGCCTATTTCCGCCGGGACATCCGGGGGAGGAGCATCAGCCCCACCCTGCAGGAACTGGTGGCCCTGGCCGCGCTCAGACACATCGGGGAGGCTTTCTACCAGGGAGCCCCGGGGTGGGGAGAGCAGCACCTGGCCGCCAGACTGAACATGCCGCTGCGCATCGTGCGCGACACCCTGGAGCACCTGCGCGAGGAAGGCTTTCTCGTCTGCGCCGGCGAGGGGGAGTGCTACTACCCGGCGCGGGACCTGAACCGGGTCACCATCTCCGAGGTGCTCCTTTCACTTAGAAACCGAGGAGCCTACTCTTCCATCGAGGGAGAAGACGAGGCCGAAGAGATCGTGCAGACGGTCGACGCGGCGCTGACAAGCGCCCTGGAGGGGCGCACGCTGATGGATCTTGCGGTTCCAGAAAAGAGCCCGGCCGGCGTTGACAAAGAGGGAGCAGTTGACATATAGTGGCCCGATTAAACTTCAGTTGCGAAGCGGGTTATGCAAGATTTCAAAGACATAGACAAGCAGAAGCGAAGCAATAGATCAGGCAGGGCCAAGAGACCTGAAGGGCGCAACGCCTTCAAGAAGATCCTGGACGACGACAAGCCGCGCAAGAAGCGCTACGGCATCGCCCTGGGGGTCATCGCGGTACTGCTCGCCTCCTACCCGATTATCTCCCTGTTGAACTCCTCACCCTCCAAAACTGCCACGACGTCAGCCGCGGCGGCCACGGTTTCCCTGAAGAACCTTGACCAGGGGAGCGCCTTCCGCCTGGCGGCCGAGGCCTACCCGAAGGCCCAGGTGCAGGGAGATTCCTACGTCGCCCCGCTGCCGCAGGGGGGACAGGTGGTGTACGCCATCAACGATGAGGTGCAGAAGCGGGTCGAGAAGGTGCTGACCGACTACAAGGTCCCCTACGGGCTCTTCGTCGCCATGGAGCCCAGGACCGGGCGCATCCTCGCCATGGTATCCCACTCCTCGATTGAGCCCGGGTGGGAGAAGGACGGGAACTACCACCTCTACCCGCTCGCCTCGCTCTTCAAGATAGTCACCGCGACAGCCGCGCTGGAAAGCAAGAAGGTAACGCCGGAGACCCCCTTCGCCTTCAACGGCAGGCTCACCTCGGAAAGCCCCAAGTACTGGCGGGTGCACCCCGGGCGCGGCAACCAGCAGATGCCGCTCGCCATCGCCATGGGTAAATCGGTGAACCCCGTGTACGGCAGGCTCGCCGGCGAGGTGGTGGGACGCGACCCGCTGCTTCTGTACGCCGGACGTTACGGCTTCAACCAGGCGCTCCTCCCCGGCGCCCCGATAATGGCCAGCACCGCTCCCACGCCTGCCACAGTCGACGAGCTGATGCGGATGGGAGCCGGGTTGAACCGCGAGGTGAAGGCATCTCCGTTCCATGCCGCCGCCATTATGGCCGCGGTCGCCAACGGAGGCGTCATGATGGCCCCGGGCTTCGCCCGCGAGATACGCGACGCCAAGGGGAACCTGGTGTTCACGCACCAGCCGCAGGCGCTGCGGACCGTGATGACGCCGGAGACGGCATCGGCTATGGCGCGCATGCTCGCCACCACGGTGCAAAGCGGCACCTCGCGCCGGGCATTTCACGACAGGAGGGGAAGGCGGATGCTCGCCTCGGTCAGCATCGCTGCCAAGACCGGGTCCATCGACGGGACCGATCCCGCCGGCCATTACAGTTGGTTCGCGGCCTACGCGCCGATGGAGGACCCGCAGATAGCTCTGGCGGCGCTGGTAGTAAACGGGAACAAGTGGCGCATCAAGGCGACCTCTGTGGGCGAGCAGGCGCTGGAGGCATTTTTCAGGTAGGGGGATGGAAATGGGTTGTTCAGGATGCGGCACCTGCTGTGTCGCCCCGGACATCAGCGCGCTTGGAAAGAAGGTCGGGCAGAGATGCCCGCACCTCACGGAAAACCTCTCCTGCGGCATTTACGAGGAACGCCCCGCGGTCTGCCGCGGCTACCGCCCCGACGACATCTGCCTGGCCATAGCCGCCCCCACCCTGGAGCTGCGGGTAGCAAACTACCTGAAGCTCTTCGGGATGGGCTAGTCCTCCCGGTAGCTCTCCAGGGTGAATTCGCCGTCCAGCCACTGCGCGTAGGAATAGTGGGTGATCCAATCGCCCAGGGAGATGAAGAGGCGCCCCGGCTCCCGCTTCAGCATGGGAAGGTGGTAGTGGCCGGTGATCACCGCGTCGCACCCCGAGTCGAAGCGGCTGCGGGCGAAGGAGTTGAGGATGGCACCGTAATCCCAGCGCCTACCGCGGTGTGAGTGCTTGCTGCTTGAGCGCTGCGACAAGGTCGCCGCCGCCTGGTCCGCAAGCCTTCTGGAGAAGATGGGAACCAGCGCCTTTACCAGAGGGTTATGCAGCAGCAGCCTGAAGACCCTGTAGCGGTAATCCTCGCGGTTGATCTGGTCCCCGTGGCACAGGTAGACCTTTTGCCCGCCGATTTCCAGCATCGCGCCGGAGCGGTGGACCTCAGCCTGCAGTTTTTCCCCGAAGAAGCGCTCCAGGTGGAAATCGTGGTTCCCTTCGAAGTAGACGATGCGCACGCCGCGCCCCCTCACCTTCTGCAGGCAGTCGACGATTTCCACGTAGTGGCCGTACACGGGGCTTGGGTTGCCGATCCAAAACTCGAAGATGTCCCCCAAAAGATAGAGCGTCTCCGTGTCGGCGGGGAGGTTTTCCAGGAACCGGACCAGGGTCCGGTAATTGGGGTCTTCCGGTCTTTTCAGGTGGGCGTCGGCGATGAAGATCTTGCGCATGCGCGCAATATATACAAAAAAGCACCATTGGTAAAGCGAACAGGCGCCAAAGGCTCATTTAGCCCGCGCTCCTTCTCTGTTAATCCCAAGCGGGCTTCAACCCGCTGTTGAAGAGGTATAGATGCACGCGATGCGCAACCTGGAGATCGTCTGGGAAGACCTGATGGAGGCCTTCGAAAACGGCGATACCGAGATGATCTACTTTCTCGACCGCGAGACCGGCGAGGTGTTCTCCGTCCCGGCCGACTACGACGACGAACCTTTCTGGGAGGAGGTGGGAGCGAACCGGGAGCGCTACCTTGAGATCCCCCCCTTCGACTATGGGCAGGAGCGCCAGATGGTGCACGCTTTCATCCAGGGGATAGCCAACGACGGGCTGAAGGCGATGCTGGTGCGGGCATTCACGGGGAAACATTCGCACGGAAAGCTCAACGAGATCCTCTCCTTCTATCCCGAGGAGCAGGAGCGCTTTCAGGCGCTTAGGGAGGAACTCCTCACCACGCGCGCCGCGCATTGGCTGGAAGAGCATGACATCTACCCCCCCGAGCGAGGCTTCGACTAGCACACCTTTTCCACCACACTGTTGACCTCGGCATCTCTTTTGCGTAACATCTGTCAGGTGAATAGTCCCCGGCCCGGGGAGCAGCCGCCCCTGAACCGGGGTGCAGATGCGGTAAAGAGTGCAGACCAATGTCCAAAAGTACCCTCGCTTCAATAATAGAAATCTCGCTCATCGTCCTGGCCGCCGTGGCGCTCGGAGGGATCTGGAACCGGACGCTGCTGGCCGACGCCTGGCGAGGCGCCCCCACCAGTCAATCCTCCCCAGCGCAGGCGGGCGAAGTGCTTCCCATGCCGGTCGGTCTCGCCCAGGTCAAGGAGATGCTGGACGGCGGACAGGCTGTGGTGGTGGACGCGCGCAGCACGGCGAGCTTTCGCGAGGAGCACATAGCCGGCGCGCGGCCGCTCCCGCTGGAGGAGGCCAAGCAGCGCACGGAGAAGAGCCGGCTGCTTGATGACGTTCCCAAGGATGCTGTCGTCATCGCCTACTGCAACGGCTTCTCCTGCCACGACAGCACGGAACTCGCGAAGCTCCTGATCGCAGCCGGTTACGGCTCGGTCTACGTCTTCGAGGGGGGGCTGCCGGAATGGCGGGATGCCGGCTACCCGGTATCCAAGGGGGAGCGATGAACAGGCTGAAGCGATACCTTCCTGTCGCCGTCAGGGTCGCCCTGGGCGGGATATTCATCTACGCCGCGCTCCCGAAGATCGCGGATCCCGTCTCCTTTGCCGGGACCGTGGCCAGCTACCAGATACTTCCCTACTTCTGGAGCTACTTCATCGCGGCGGTGCTTCCCTTCCTGGAACTGATCTGCGGCGTGCTGCTGCTGTCGGGATACCGGGTCCGGGCCGGCGCGCTCATCGTCGCAGCCATGAACGCCCTCTTCATGGTGGCGCTCGCATCCCTGATCGTGCGCGGGCTCGACATCGACTGCGGCTGCTTCGGGGGAAGCAAAACCTCCCCCTGGCTCGCCTTGGCCAGGGATGTCGTCTTTCTCGCGATGGCCGGAGCCGTGCTCCGGTTCGAGGCGAAAAGAAACCCTTCCCCCGCTGCCACCACCTGACACAACCCTCACCAAACGACTTCCCAAGGTGTTGTCTTTTCAAACGGATAGCCCATGGAGCGGGAAACACTTCAGCTGCGGTGCCGCCCCCGCCCTTGCGGTTTTGGGCGAAATACTGTAGGATGCCGCCGTATTTTCATTAAGCAGCAGGGGGACCTTTCTTTGAACGAGACATTGCTCCTGGTAGGCGCCTACCTCCTCGGCTCGGTACCGACCGGCCTGCTCCTGGCTAAGAGCATGGGGGTGGACATCAGGGAGGCCGGCAGCGGCAACATCGGCGCCACCAACGTCTACCGGACCATCGGTCGCAAACTCGGCATACTCACCCTTCTCGGGGACTGCCTGAAGGGGCTTATCCCGGTGCTCGTCGCCAGGTGGCTGGGGCTTCCCGACCTCTGGGTCGCGGCAGCCGGCCTCTGCGCATTCCTCGGGCACGTGTACACCATCTTCCTGGGGTTCAAGGGGGGCAAGGGTGTGGCGACCGCCCTTGGCGTCTTCCTCGGCACCTCTCCGCTCTCGGTTCTCTTCGGAATAGTCATCTTCGGTTCCGTGCTCTACAAGTGGCGCTACGTCTCGCTTGCCTCCATCACCGCGGCGGCGCTGATCCCGGTACTGGTGTGGGCAACCGGCGGGAGCGTGAAGCTCGTCGTCATGGCCGTCGTCATCGCCTGTATCGTCATCTTCAAGCACCGCGAGAATATCGCAAGGCTCACCTCAGGGACCGAGAACAAGTTCAAGGCCTAGCGCAACGCAGCCAATCCCTGCCACAGGACGCACACCAGCCGACAGGGAAAGGGATAAAGACACAGAATAGAAAAAGGGCGCTTCCGTTGACGGAGGCGCCCTTTTTTCAATCAGGCCTGCTAGTGGCGGCGGCTTCTGGTTACGCCGCCTCGGCTTCCATCACCAGCGGGGTGAGGAGGCGTTTCATCTTCTTGAGCGCACCCTCTTCGATCTGGCGCACCCGCTCCCGCGAGATGGAGAAATGATCGGCTATTTCCTGCAAGGTCATCGGGTTTTCCGCGGCTACGCGCTGTTCGATGACGAAGCGCTCTTTCTCGTTCAGGTTTTCCAGCGCGCTGGCGACGTTCTGCTCCAGGATCGTGGTCTCCTGGCGCTCGGCCAGCATCTCCTCCTGGTTCTGCCGCAGATCCGGAAGGCTCTCCAGGAAGGTCCCTCCCCCCTCGCCTTCGAACATCTCCACGTCGAGTGAAAGCTCACCCCGGAGGCGTTGCTCCATCTCCTGTGCCTCGGTGTCCTTCACGTCCAGCGAGATGGCTGCAGCATGCAGGTCCCCTTCGCCGGTCATGTTGATGATCGCCTGCTTGGCCTGGTTCAGCTTGAAGAACAGCTTTCTCTGTGCCTGCGTGGTCCCGATCTTCAACAGGCTCCAGGCGGAGATGATGTGGTTCTGGATGTAGGCCCGGATCCACCAGACCGCGTAGGAGATAAGGCGCACCCCCTTCTCCGGGTCGAACTTCCTGACCGCCATCATCAGCCCGATGTTCCCCTCCTGGATCAGGTCGAGCATCTTCATGCCGTAGGAGCGGTATTCGCCTGCTATTTTCACCACGAAACGAAGGTTGGAGGTGATCAGCCGGTGCGCCGCCTCCAGGTCTCCCTCGCGACGGAACCTGGTAGCCAAATCCATTTCCTCATCCGCCGAAAGCAGCGGAAACCGGTTGATCTCCGTGAGGTAAAGGGTCAGGTTGTCAATAGGTACCGGCATGGTGTGTGTCATAGTACTTTTACCCCCTGTGAGTGCAGGTTTTGCCTCCTGCCGTTAGCACTCTGCTCTGGTGAGCGCTAACAATATAACAAGCAGCATATAAAAAATCAAGGCCCTGCGCGAAATAACCGTGGCCGAAACAGGTGCTTGCGCCGGGTTAAATTGCTTGCGCCGGCAACGGGGAATATGGTAAACGAAAAGATCGAATTAAAAGCGACGCCTGGCGCCGAAAACCGGAGGTTCTGCCACATGGAGATCAGGATTGTGCCCCTAAGCGAGGGGGAGAAGAAGCCGAAATTCACCGACGAGTCCCAGCTTGGCTTTGGCAAGATTTTTACCGACCGCATGCTTTTGGTCGAGTGGAAAGTCGGCCAGGGGTGGGTGGACGCCAGGATCAAGAAGTACGAGCCGTTCCTTCTCGACCCGGCGGCGCTCGTGTTGCATTATGCACAGGAAATCTTCGAAGGGCTCAAGGCCTACAAGTGGAAGGACGGCTCAATCGCCCTCTTCCGCCCCGAGATGAACGCCCGCCGCTTCAACCACTCCGCCGACAGGCTCTGCATGCCCGAGATCCCCGAGGAACTCTTCGTGGGCGGGATCGAGCAGCTGGTGGCCGCCGAGCGCGACTGGGTCCCGGCAGCCGAAGGGACCTCGCTCTACATCCGCCCCACCATGATCGCCGTGGAACCGCTGGTCGGCATCAAGCCTTCGGACCACTACTACTTCTACGTGATACTCTCCCCGGTCGGCGCCTACTACGCCAACGGCTTCAACCCGGTCAAGATCATGGTCGAGGACCAATACGTCAGGGCCACCCCCGGCGGCACCGGCGAGGCCAAGACCGGCGGCAACTACGCCAGCTCACTCAAGGCGGGCCTGGAGGCCAAGAAGAAAGGGTTCGACCAGGTGCTTTGGCTGGATGGCGTGCACAAGCGCTACATCGAGGAAGTGGGCTCCATGAACATGTTTTTCGCCTACGGCGACACCATCGTCACCGCGCCGCTTGAAGGGAGCATCCTGCACGGCATCACCCGCGACTCGGTGCTGACCCTGGCCAAGTCGCTGAACCTGAAGGTCGAGGAGCGGCGCATCGACGTGAAGGACCTGATGGCGGACCTCAAAAGCGGGAAGATCACCGAGGCGTTCGGCAGCGGCACCGCCGCGGTCGTCACCCCGGTCGGCACCCTTAGCTACGCCGGCGATACGGTCCAGGTAGGCGACGGCGGCGTCGGCAAGCACACCCAGGTGCTCTACGACACACTGACCGGGATCCAGACCGGCAAGATCGAAGACAAATTCGGCTGGATCAGGAAGATCTAGCCTGATAAATAGAAAGCCGCGCGGGTTGAGTTCCCCGCGCGGCTTTTTTTATTGCGCTCAATAAAGAGGAGCTCCCGCCCCTCCGCCACTTTTCCAAAACGTCCTTAATCTCCCCCAATCCTCAAAACAGGTCCATCTGTCCCTTCAAAAGGTCGCCCGGCGGCGGCGCCACTTTCCCTCCACCCTCCACCCCCTTCCAGCTCTGGCCGGTCCGGATCATCTCCTGGAGCCACTTCTTCGGGACGGAGTGGTAGCGGCATTTCTTCAGGGCTCCGACGGTGATGGTGGCGGAGACGACCCCGCGCCGCAGCCGCGGCACGATCTCCGTGACTTTCCCGATGAACAGGAAACAGCGGGTGGCGTCTTTGTGCTCCAGGAGCACTTCGTCGCCGATGATGGCGAGGCAGATGGCGTGGTGGCGCTTGTTGTCGGCGAAGAAACTGACGGCACATCCGGGCGTCGGAACCACGGGCTTCGACAGGTCGTCGCCGTCCCACACCAGCTCCTCGGCGTCATCCTGGTCATCGTCGAAAAAATCATCCGGCTCATCGCCGTAGTAAAGATCGTCATCAGGAATGGGGTCGTCCAGGTCATCGTCGACAGCGGCAGCGGCTTCGCCCCCGGCGTCTAGTTCCAGATCTTCCCCGACGCCATGTTCCGCGTCGTTCAATGTCAGCTTTGCCACAATTTATTCCCCTACCAATCTCAAAGCGTCATCACTTGTGCCTGATGCAGGTATCTCGCGCCCGCGACCATGCTTCGGGTCGCCGGTTGCCCAGCGGATAATGCCATATCTTGCCGCGCACCACAAGCATTGCCAAAGCGGCAGACATTCAAGTCGCCCTCCCACACTCTCAAGCTAAAAAAACTCCCCCGCCTTGACACTACCCTCCCCCCTCCTTATCTTCTTTTAGGACTTTAGGAGGCACTACCATGATACGACCGGAAAAGATGACCGTTAAAACACAGGACGCGCTGGTGACGGCGCAGGAGAAAGCAGCAAGCATGTCCGCCGGCAGCATCGAGGCCGAACACCTGCTGCTCTCCCTAATAGACCAGGAGGGTGGGTTCGTCCCCGACCTTTTGAAGAAGATAGGGGCGCCGCTGCCAAGGCTGCGCGAGAGCGTCGAGGAGATGCTGAGGCGCCTGCCCAAAGTCACAGGCGCGGCTCAGGTGTCCATGTCCGCCACGCTGAACCGTGTACTGGACCAGGCGCAGAAAGAGGCGGACTCGATGCACGACTCGTTCGTCTCCACCGAACACCTGCTTCTGGCCCTCGTGGCTGCCAAGGACGCACCCAGCTCACGGCTCTTGAGCCAGAGCGGGGTCACCCGCGATGGGGTCCTCTCCGCGCTCAAGGAGCTGCGCGGCGGCGAGGCGGTGAACGAGCAGAACCCGGAGGGCAAGTTCCAGGCGCTCGCCAAGTACTGCCGCGACCTCACCGACCTGGCCCGCCAGGGGAAGCTCGACCCCGTGATCGGGCGGGACGACGAGGTAAGGAGGGTGCTCCAGGTCCTGTCGCGCCGCACCAAGAACAACCCGGTGTTGATCGGGGAGCCAGGCGTCGGCAAGACCGCCATCGTCGAGGGGCTCGCCCAGCGTATCGTTTCTGGAGACGTCCCGGAAACGCTCAAGGACAAGGTGGTCATGGCGCTGGACATGGGGGCGCTGATCGCAGGAGCCAAGTACAGAGGCGAGTTCGAGGAGCGCCTGAAGGCGGTGATCAAGGAGGTGGCGCGCTCGGAAGGAAAGATCATCCTCTTCATCGACGAGATGCACACTCTGGTGGGAGCCGGAGCAGCTGAAGGGGCGATGGACGCCTCCAACATGCTGAAACCGGCCCTCGCCCGCGGCGAGCTGCACTGCATCGGCGCCACGACCCTGAACGAGTACCGCAAACACATAGAAAAGGACGCGGCGCTTGAGCGGCGCTTCCAGCAGGTGTACGCCGGCGAGCCGAGCGTGGAGGAAACCATCTCCATCCTAAGGGGGCTCAAGGAGAAGTACGAGAACTACCACAAGGTCCAGATCAAGGACAGCGCCATCATCGCGGCCGCGACGCTCTCGGACCGCTACATCACGGATCGCTTCCTCCCCGACAAGGCGATCGACTTGATCGACGAGGCGGCTTCCCGGCTCAGGATCGAGCTGGACTCGAAGCCGACCGAGATCGACGAGATCGACCGGCGCGTCATACAACTGCAGATAGAGCGGGAGGCCATGCTGCGCGAGCACGACCCGAAGGCGCTGGAAAGGCTGAAAAAACTGGAAGAGGAGCTGGCAGCGCTGAAAGCCCAGTCGGACGAATTGAACAGCCACTGGAAGCGGGAAACCAACCTCTTGGCCGAACTGGGCGAGTTGAAGCAGCGCAAGGAGGACAAGGCCGAGGAGGCGAAACGGGCCGAGCGCGACGGACTTTTGGCCCGCACTGCTGAGATCCGCTACGGCGAAATCCCGGCAATCGAGAAGGAGATCGAGGACAAGCGCCTCACCCTGGAACAGATCCAGAAGGAAGGAAAGATGCTTCCCGAAGAGGTGGATGCCGAGATGGTGGCCGAGGTGGTGGCGAAGTGGACCGGCATCCCGGTGAACCGGATGCTGGAGACTGAGTCCGAGAAGCTGGTCAAGATGGAGGAGCGGCTGAAAAGCCGCGTGGTAGGCCAGGACGAGGCGCTCACCCTGGTGGCGAACGCGGTGCGGCGCGCCAGAAGCGGCCTCTCCGACCCGAACCGCCCCATAGGCTCCTTCATCTTCCTGGGACCTACCGGCGTCGGCAAGACCGAGACGGCCCGGGCCCTGGCCTCGTTTCTCTTCGACGACGACCAGGCCATCGTCCGCATCGACATGAGCGAGTACCAGGAGAAGCACACGGTGGCGCGCCTGATCGGTGCTCCTCCGGGGTACGTCGGCTACGAGGAGGGAGGGCAGCTCACCGAGGCGGTTCGCCGCCGCCCCTATTGCATCGTCCTTTTCGACGAGATCGAGAAGGCCCATCCCGAGGTGTTCAACGTCTTCCTGCAGATCCTAGACGACGGCAGGCTAACCGACGGCCAGGGCAGGACGGTCGATTTCAAGAACTCGGTCATCATCATGACCAGCAACCTAGGCTCCCAATGGATCCAGCAGTACGGCGCCACCGACTACGGGAGAATGCAGAACGAGGTCATGGAGACCCTGCGGGAGGCGTTCAAGCCGGAGTTCCTGAACCGGGTCGACGAGATCGTCATCTACCACGCGCTGCCGCTGGAACGGATCAAGGAGATCGTCTCCATCCAGTTGCAGTCGCTCGTCAAGAGGCTGGAGGAAAAGGGAATCGGCCTGGAAGTGACCGAGCAGGCCCGGGAATTCCTGGCCCAGGAGGGTTACGATCCGGCTTACGGGGCGAGGCCGCTCAAACGCGCCTTGCAGCGCAAGATCCAGGACCCGCTGGCGCTCATGCTGCTCGAGAACAAGTTCGCCCCAGGCGACGTAGTTGCGGTCGACCTCTCGACGCAGGGAGACTCGCTGACCATCGGGAAAAGGGGCAACACCGTAAACGGCAATTAATAAATTGCTTAGTTTTGGCAAAACTGATAATGTACGCGGCGCAAAGCTCCAGTTTTGCGCCGCGCCTGCGGTACCTACCTATGGGGGGAGTTCCTAGATGAAACGTTATTCAACCATCATGTCGGTCTTACTCACACTCGCGCTGCCGGTAGCCGGCACCTGCGCTGACGCACCGCAAGCCCCCGAAAAAGCCGAAAAATCAAAAGTCGAGGCCATAAAGGAATCGGTGGTGAAGAGCGGTCATATGATGATGGGCGGAGCGGCGGCAGCCCCCGCTGCGGAGGGCGCCGCTGCAGCTCCCGCACCGAACCCCGATCCGGTAGGCAAGGTCCTCGAAACCATGGACGGTGGCGGGTACACCTACGCCTTCATCGACAGCGCCGGGACCAAGACCTGGGTGGCCTATCCCCCCCTCGAAACCAAGGTCGGTGACACCCTCTCCTTCAAGGGTTGCCTCCCCATGGGCGGATTCCAGAGCAAGGCGCTCAACCGCAAGTTCGACAACATTCTCTTCTGCAACGCCCCCGAGATCGCCGGCGCGAAGAGCGCATCGGCCAAGCCTGCCCCGGCCAAGAAGAAGGCAGCTGCCGGCCCGATCAAGGTGGAAAAGGCCGCCGGCGCCAACGCATACACCGTCGAGGAGATCTTCTCCAAACGCGGCTCCTTGAACGGCAAGCAGGTCGTCGTCAAGGGGCAGGTAGTGAAGGTCGCCTCCGGGATCATGAACAAGAACTGGATTCACCTGCAGGACGGCACCGGCAACGCCGGCAAGAAGACCAACGACCTCGTGGTCACCACGACCGACCAGGCTGAGGAAGGTGACATCATCACGGTCTCCGGCACCCTCGCCAAGGATAAGGATTTCGGCGGCGGCTACAAATACACCGCCATCATCGAGAAAGGGAGCGTTAAAAAGTAACGCTTTCTCTCCAGAGTAAAGAAGGCCCCCCGCCGATGACGGGGGGCCTTTTTTACTCGCACCCCGGCAGCGCGATGCTCCCGCCGCTCACTGAAGGCGCGGCGAGAGGCAATACCGGCCCGATCATAGAGGGAGCCATGAAGACAGTCCTGATATCGCTGTTCCTCGCGCGCTTTGCCGCCGCATACCTTTTGCGTTACCTGAACCTGCGCCATCTCAAGCGGCACGGAGCCACCGTCCCTGAAGGGTTTACCGGGGCCATTGACCAGGAGGCGCTGGAAAAATCGGCACGCTATACGATGGAGCAGCACAGGGTAGGGCTCGCGGAATCGGTCTACGACAGCGCCCTGCTCCTCGCGTTCCTGTTCACCCCCCTGTTTCCGCTTTATGACCGCTTCATCGCCTCCCTGTCCGGCTCCTACCTGGTCCAGGGGCTGCTTTTCATGCTCATTATTTACCTGGCGCAGAGCATCCTGGAGATCCCGTTCTCGCTCTACAACACCTTCCACCTGGAGCGGCGCTACGGTTTCAACACCATGACGCCCGGCCTCTGGGTCTCGGATTTCCTCAAGTCGCTCCTCATCTCGGCGCTTCTCATGGGAGTCCTGGTGAGCGGCGCCCTTTTGCTGGTCCGGCACTCCCCCGAGCTTTGGTGGCTCTGGGTCTGGGCTTTCTTCGCGCTTTTCTCCATAACCATGATCTACCTCTCCCCCTACGTCATCGAACCGCTCTTCTCGAAGTTCGAGCCGCTCTCCGACCCTGGGCTCGAGGCGGAGATACGAGTCATGCTGTACAGGGCGGGGATCGAGGTGAAGGGGGTCCTGCAGATGGACGCCTCCCGCCGCAGCCTCCACTCCAACGCCTATTTCACCGGCATAGGGCACGTGAAGCGGATCGTTTTGTACGACACACTGCTGAAGCAGATGGATCGCCAGGAACTGCTGGCCATCCTCGCGCACGAAACCGGCCACTGGAAGAAGGGGCACATCTGGAAGCAGCTTCTACTCATGGAGAGCGTGGCGCTAGCGCTTTTCTTCCTGGTGCACCGGTTGATCGCCTGGGGGGGGCTCCCCGGGCTCTTCGGCCACCAAGACGCCTCCTTCCCGGCCCAGGTGCTTCTGGTAAGCTTCATCCTCTCTATCGCCTCCTTCCCGTTCACCCCAGTCGGCTCCTGGCTCTCGCGCAGAAACGAACGCGAGGCGGACCGGTTCGCAGTGGCACTAAGCCGGGCCCCGCAGGCACTTGCCTCCGCCCTGGTCAAGCTTGCCTGCGAAAACCTCTCTAACCTCCACCCCCACCCGCTCTACGCCGGTTTTTATTACAGCCATCCTCCCGTGGTGGAGCGGGTGGCAGCCCTCAGAGCGATGAAGGAGCCCGATCCGCGTCGGAATAATTAACACGAACCAATTGCGCCGTTCATTTTGCATGGTATTTTTTCTGAGGCCTTGGCCACCACAGACTAGCCACAGGAGCCGATCCATATGCGTCTGAACATCCTCATCACCGCATCCGAAGCCGTTCCCTTCGCCAAGGAAGGAGGGCTTGCCGACGTCGTCGGCGCCCTCCCGAAATACCTTGAGGCCCGTGGGCACGACGTCCGGGTGGTCATGCCCCGCTATTACAAGGTCGACCGCGACCGCTACCGGCTGCGCCAGCTCCCGGGGTTGCTGGTCGTGCCGATGGGGATCATCGGCGACATGTACTGCGGTGTCTACGAGGGACGCATCCCCGGCAGCGACGTTCCCGTCTACTTCCTGGAGCACGAGGATTTCTACGGCCGCGACACGCTCTACGAGCGGGACAACAAGGGGTATCTCGACAACGACAACCGCTTTATCTTCCTCTCCAAGGCTAGCCTTGAGCTGTGCAAGATGATCCACTTCACCCCGGACCTGGTGCACGCCCACGACTGGCACACAGCCGCGGTCCCGGTCCTCATGAACACTTGGTACCGCCACGGCCAGTATCTCTCCCAGTCGGCGTCTCTGCTCACCATCCACAACATGCAGCACCAGGGAAGCTTCTACGAAGGGGCCATGGACGTGCTCGGCATCGGCTGGCAGCACTTCACCTATCTGGAGCTCGAGAAGGAGAACCAGGTGAACCTCCTCAAAGGGGGGATCTACCATGCGACGCTGCTGAACACGGTGAGCCAGGGGTACGCGCGGGAGATCCAGACGCCTGAGTACGGCTGGGGGCTGGAAGGGGTGGTACGGGAGCGTGCAGGGGAGCTCTCCGGGATACTCAACGGAGTCGACTACGAGGAGTGGAACCCCGAGACCGACCCGCTGCTTCCCGCCAACTACAGTGCGGCCGACCTTGCCGGAAAGGGGATTTGCAAGCGCGAGCTGCAGCGGGCGCTGGGACTTCCCGAACGGGATGACGTGCCGCTGATAGGGATGGTTTCGCGCCTGGTGAAGCAAAAGGGGATAGACGTGCTGGCCCAGGCCCTCCCCAGGATCCTCGAACTCGATATCCAGCTCGTCCTTCTGGGCGCCGGCGAGCCCTGGGCGCATTTCTACTTCGGGGGGATGGCCGCCAGCCGCCCCGACCGCTTCGCCTGCCGCATCGGCTACGACAACGCCCTGGCGCACCAGATAGAGGGGGGGTGCGACTTCTTCCTGATGCCCTCGGCGTTCGAGCCGTGCGGCCTTAACCAGATGTACAGCATGCGGTACGGCACCATACCCATCGTGCGCGCAACGGGGGGGCTTGACGACTCGGTACAGAACTACGATGCGCGCAACAAAAGCGGGGACGGCTTCAAGTTCTGGGACCTGAACGCCGGCGCCCTGTTCGACACGGTCGGCTGGGCCGTCCACACCTGGTACCACGACCGCCAAGGGATCAAGGCCCTCAGGCAGAATGCCATGGGCAAGAGGTTCACCTGGGAGGACGCGGCGGCGAAATACGAGCGGCTCTACCTGGAGGGGATGAGAAGGAAGCTGGGCGAGGAGAGGTTCCGGCAGGTGACAGAGAGGCGGAGTAAAAGAAGAGAAAAGAGCAGTGAGGACACGCGGGAGAAATACCAGCTCCCTGCTTAGCTCTCTGGAACAGCCTCCCCGCCTTTCCGATTGCAGCGACGGCATCTGAAAAAGCGGATTGCTCTCCTGCGGAAGCCGGTTTCTACTACTGCCGCCCGAATAGCACTATTCCCAACACGAATTGAAGATTCCCGGGTGAAATTTTACTATTCCAAAACGAATAGCACTATTACGGACGCGGATTGCAAATTCCTGGGTGGAATTTAACTATTCCGCGTGGAAATTGCACTATTCGCGATCAGAATTGCATAATTCCAAATCGATTTTCACTGTTCCCGATGGGAATAGCACTATTCCAAATCAAAATTGCAAAATCTCAAACGAAAATTCACTATTCCGAACAGGAATTGCAAAATTCCAAATCGAATTTCCTTATTCCCGACCGAAGTCAACGATTCCAAGTGAGATCGCAATCGAGCGAGAAAAGCTCCTGGCTCGACGGGCATCCTCCCTCGCTTTAGGGCGGCTTCTGAAGAACAAAAAAAGGCGCCCCGGAACCCCGGGACGCCTTTTTGTTTCAGCCAAAGCCTTTGCTACATCTTGTTCAGCAGCGGAACGATGAGCAGGGAGACGATGTTGATGATCTTGATCATCGGGTTGACCGCAGGGCCTGCGGTGTCCTTGTACGGGTCGCCTACGGTGTCGCCGGTAACCGCAGCCTTGTGAGCCTCGCTACCTTTGCCGCCGTGATAGCCGTCCTCGATGTACTTCTTGGCGTTGTCCCATGCGCCGCCGCCGGTGGTCATGGAGATAGCCACGAAGATGCCGGTGACGATGGAGCCGACGATCACGCCGCCCAGTGCCTTGGGGCCGAGGGTGAAGCCGACGAGGATCGGGGCGAGGATCGGGATGAGGCCCGGGACGACCATCTCCTTGAGAGCGGTCTTGGTGACGATGTCGACGCAGGAAGCGTAGTCCGGCTTGCCGGTGCCTTCCATGATCCCTTTGATGGTGCGGAACTGGCGACGGACCTCGTCTACGACCGCGCCGCCTGCCTTGCCGACAGCTTCCATGCACATAGCCGCGAAGTAGTAGGGGAGCATGCCGCCGATGAAGAGACCGACGATGATGTACGGATCGGAGAGGGAGAAGGTCTTGTCGGCGATGGTCAGCTCCTGCACGTAGGAGGTGAACAGGATGATCGCGGCCAGACCAGCGGAGCCGATGGCGTAACCCTTGGTGACTGCCTTGGTGGTGTTGCCGACTGCGTCCAGCGGGTCGGTGACGGCGCGGACGGAATCGTCCAGTTCAGCCATCTCGGCGATGCCGCCGGCGTTGTCGGTGATCGGGCCGTAGGCGTCCATGGCGACGACGATGCCAGTCAGCGACAGCATGGATACCGCCGCGATGGCGATGCCGTAGACCCCGGCGCAGCTGGAGGCGACCACGATGCCGGCTGCGATGACGATGACCGGAAGTGCGGTGGACTTCATGGAAACGCCGAGGCCGGCGATGATGTTGGTGGCGTGGCCGGTTTTGGAGGCTTCGGCGATGTGCTTGACCGGAGCGTACTCGGTGGAGGTGTAGTACTCGGTGATCCAGAAGATGGCGCCGGTTACCACGAGGCCGACGATGGCGGAGATGAAGATGTTGCTGGCGGAGATCACGGCGCCTGCGGCGTCGGCGAGCCCCTGCGGGAACATCTGCACGGTGACGAAGTAGAAGGCGATGCAGGCGATTACGGCCGAAGCGATGAGCCCCTTGTAGAGGGCGCCCATGATCTTGCCGGAAGAGCCGAGCTTGACGAAGTAGGTGCCGATGATGGAGGCAACGATGGAGATGCCGCCCAGGATCAGCGGGTAGCTGACCGCTGCGGAGTTGGAGAAGGTGATGGCGCCCAGCAGCATGGCGGCGATCAGGGTTACCGCGTAGGTCTCGAAGAGGTCGGCGGCCATGCCGGCGCAGTCGCCGACGTTGTCGCCCACGTTGTCGGCGATGACGGCCGGGTTGCGGGGGTCGTCTTCGGGGATCCCTGCTTCGACCTTGCCCACGAGGTCGGCGCCCACGTCAGCGCCCTTGGTGAAGATGCCGCCGCCCAGACGGGCGAAGATGGAGATCAGCGAGCCGCCGAAGCCAAGGCCGACCAACTGGCCGACTACGTCCTTGACAGGAGCGCCCGGCATGATCTGCTGAAGCACCATGTAGTAGCCTGCAACGCCCAGAAGGCCGAGACCTACGACCAGCATGCCGGTGATCGCGCCACCCTTGAACGCCACGTTGAGCGCCTTGTGGATGCCGGACTTGGCAGCCTCGGTGGTCCTCACGTTGGCACGAACCGAGACGAACATCCCGATGAAGCCGGTGAGGCCGGAGAAGACGGCGCCGACCAGGAAGCCGACCGCGGTCATCCAGCCGAGGGTCGCGAAGAGTGCGACGAACATGAGGACGCCGACCACCGCGATGATGGTGTACTGGCGCTTCATGTAGGCCCCTGCCCCTTCCTGGATGGCTGCTGCGATCTGACGCATCCGCTCGTTACCCTGGGGAAGCCCCAGGATCCACTGGGCCGAGATAAGACCGTAGGCCACTGCCGCCGCGGCACATGCCAGGGCGAAGACTACTGCATACTGTTCCATTGAAAAAAATCCTCCTATTTAGATATGCCTCGAAAAGGCGTGACTTCCCTTTGCACAGTACAAATCCATTCATAAAAACGGGTGATTGTTATCGAAAAGAGGACCTTTTGTCAATCTAATTCATCACCTGCGCCGCAGCAAGATTAGAGCGGGTTAGCGCTAACCGTCTAACCAGCCGCCACCATAGCGTATACGCTCACGCCAGTCACAAAGGGGAAGCAACGACATAGCAACGCTGCTCCTTCTCCGGATGTTGTTCCAACTAAAGCGGCTCGACTGAGATTGCTCTGCCATCCGGAATCCGCATTTCTCGTCTGCTGCCAGTCATGCAGCGTCCTTGACAGAGTCCAGGCCCCGTAAACAGTTGCGCATTGAAGTTCGAATATGTATCATAACTCGATGCTCGATCTTAAATGCGGCGATCAAACTTACCCTCTGCAGATCTCTGCCGACCGTGTTCTTTCGGTGCTGCGCCCTCGTCCCTTCATCCCGCAGGGTACGCCGTCCCAACTGATAGAGAAAGCAATCAACGGCTGCGAGCAGACCCTTTCCGCTTTCAGACCAGGCGAAAAGGTCGTCATCGTGACCTCCGACGTCACCAGGCCGACCGGGAGCGAGGTCTACCTCCCCCTGCTGGTGTCCCGGCTGAGCCAGGCGGGAATCCGGGACCGCGACATAGAGATAGTCATCGCCTTGGGGATACACCGCAAGCAGACCGAGGCTGAGCAGAGAAAGATCGTCGGCAGCGTGTACGACCGGGTCAAGGTCAGCGACCACGACTGCGACGACCCGGGTGCGCTAGTGTACCTGGGGGATACCTCCCGCGGGGTACCCGTCGAGATCAACCGGCGCGTCGCCGAGGCGGACCGGCTCATCCTCACCGGCGCCATCACCTTTCACTACTTCGCCGGCTTTGGCGGCGGGAGAAAGAGCATGCTTCCCGGCGTCTCCAGCCGGCGCAGTTGCATGGCAAGCCACTTTGCACTCCTCAACCCCGAGGAGGGAAGCGGCAGACATCCCAAGGCGGTCACCGGGAACCTCGACGGCAACCCGGTGCACGAGGCGATGCTTGAGGCCTGCGGCAAGCGCCCCCCCGAACTCATCCTGAACACCGTGCTCGGCCCGGACAAGAAAATCGTCGCCGCCTTCGCCGGAAACTGGCGCGACGCCCACCTGGCTGGGTGCCGCTTTTACGCCGACGCCTTCTCGGCGCAGGTCGATGAGCTCGCCGACCTGGTGCTGGTGTCCTGCGGCGGCTTCCCCAAGGACATCAACCTGATCCAGGCGCACAAATCGATGGAGTACGCAAGCCGAGCCCTGAAGCCGGGAGGGGTCATGGTGCTTCTTGCCGAGTGCCGCGACGGCTACGGCAACGCCACCTTCTTCAACTGGTTCGGCTACCCCACCTGCGGCGAGCTGGAGTCGGCACTGAGAAAACGCTACGAGATCAACGGACAGACGGCCTGGTCGGTGAAGGAGAAGGCGGAGCGCTTCCGGGTGGTGCTGGTATCCCGGCTCCCCGGGGAAGAGGTGAGGACCATGGGGATGACCCCGGCGGGTACGCTGGAAGAGGCGCTGGGCATCGCGCTCCCGATGCTCCCCGAAAACTATCGCGCCTACGTGATACCCGAGGGGGGTAACGTGCTGCCGGTGTACCGCCCGGCCTGACTGCGGCCATGTATATAGATATAGATTCGAAAGACGAAGCGAAAGGAAGATAGATGCTCGACGCACGCATACTGCAGCAACTTACCGAGATCGTCGGCAGCGAAAACATCGCTGCAACCCCTCAGGACCTGATCTGCTACGGCTACGACGCAACCCAGATGGAATTCCTTCCCGATTGCGTGGTGCATCCCGACGGGAGCGAAGAGGTATCGCGGATATTGAAGCTCGCCAACCAGGAAGGCTTCCCCGTCTTTCCCAGGGGAGCCGGCAGCGGCTTCACCGGCGGCGCCCTCCCGAAAGGGGGGGGAGTGGTGCTGGTGACCACCCGCATGAACCGGATCCTCAGGATCGACACCGACAACCTTGTTGCCGAGGTGGAGCCGGGGGTCGTGACCGAGACCTTCCAGATGGCGGTGGAGAAACTGGGGCTCTTCTACCCTCCCGATCCCGCGTCGCTCAAGTTCTCGACCCTTGGGGGAAACGTCGCCGAGTGTGCCGGCGGGCCACGTGCCGTCAAGTACGGCGTGACCAAGGACTTCGTGATGGGGCTGGAAGTGGTCCTTCCCACCGGGGAGGTAATCCGCACCGGCGGAGAGACGGTGAAGGGGGTGGTGGGCTACGACCTTACCAAGCTGATCTGCGGCTCGGAGGGAACCCTCGGGGTGATCACCAAGATCATCTTCAAGCTCCTCCCCTACCCCGACGCCAAGAAGACCATGCTGACCGTCTTCGATTCCATCGACGGCGCCGCCCGCGCGGTTTCGACCATCATCAAGAACAAGATCATACCTACCACGCTTGAGTTCATGGACCACGCGACGCTCACCTGCGTGGAGCGCCGCTTCAACCTGGGCCTTCCCGACAGCGGCCGCGCGGTGCTCCTGATCGAGGTGGACGGCGACCGCGAGCTGATCGAGAAGCAGGCGGGGCAGATCCATAAACTGATAGAGCCGCTGGGCCTCGTGCAGTTCCGAGTCGCCAAGGACGCCGCCGAAAGCGAGGAACTGTGGCGGGTGCGCCGACTGGTCTCCCCGTCCTTAAGGGACGTGAACCCGGACAAGTTCAACGAGGACATTGTGGTGCCGAGGAGCAAGGTTCCCGACGTCATCAGGCGCATCGAGGTGATCCAGAAGCGCTACGACATCCCGATCGTCAACTTCGGCCACGCAGGCGACGGCAATATCCACGTCAACATCATGATCGACAAGCGGGTGCCGGGGGAGCTGGAGAAGGCGCACGAGGCGATCAAGGAGGTGTTCCAGGCAGCGCTCGACCTGGGCGGGACCATGTCAGGCGAGCATGGCGTGGGGCTTGCGAAGCAGCCGTACATACCGATGGAGCTTTCCGCCGACCAGGTTGCCGCGATGAAGGCGATCAAGGCGGCCCTCGACCCGAAGAACATCCTCAACCCCGGCAAGATGCTGCCGGTGTGAAACCAATTGACTATTGACAATGGACAATTGACAACGGGTGCAACGTCCATGCAGTCCACCCAGTCCATTCCGTCCATAAGGTCCATGCAGCCCATTGCAGCAGCCGAAGCGAGAACCTAGATGACCAAGAAGCAGATCGACCCGCTCGAGCGGGTGGCAGCAGAGATGAAGAAATGCGTGAAATGCGGCGCCTGCCGCGCCCACTGCCCCGCCTTCAGCACCTTCCAGCGCGAGCCAGCCACGGCCCGCGGCAAGGTTGCCCTGGCGCAGCACCTTTGCAAGGGGGACATAACGCTGGACGACGGGACCTACTCCGCCATGTCCAAGTGCCTTCTGTGCGGCAGCTGCGTGGAGAAGTGCCCGAACCAGGTACCAACCGACGAGATAGTGATCGCCGCACGCGAGGCGCTGGCGCAAAGGCGCGGTCTCACCACCTTCCACAAGGCGGTGGGACAGGTGATCAAAAACCGGAAGGTGATGAACTTCGGCGCCCTCGCAGCCGCAGTCCTCGGCCCCCTCTTCTTCCGGAAGGTCCCGGCCACCTCCGGGCTCAGGCTCCGTTTCCCCATGCCGTTTCTCGGGGGGAGCCGCCATATCCCGCAGATCGCCAAGAAGCCGTTTATGAAGCGCCACCCCGAGGTGATCCAGGGGGAGCCGGGTAAACCGAGGATCGTCTTCTTCGTCGGCTGCATGACCAACTTCGTCTACACCGAGATCGGTGAGGCAACCCTCGCCCTGTTCCGCCACTTAGGCTGCACCGTCATCATCCCGAAGGGGCAGCAGTGCTGCGGGCTTCCGGGCATGTCCGGCGGCGACCTCGACACGGTGCGCGAACTGGCCGAGATGAACCTCGCCGCCATGGAGGCGCATGAGGCCGACTACGTGATGACCGCCTGCGCCACCTGCGGCGGCGCGCTGCACAAGCTCTACCCCCTGGTGGTGGGCAAGCGCAACCCCGAACTGAAACAGCGGCTCCAGGCACTCGCCGACAAGACGGTGGATGCCGCGGTCTTGCTGCAGAAACTCGGCCTCGCACCGGAAGAGACCGGCGCCGGCGCCGGCATGCGCATCACCTACCACGACCCCTGCCACCACAGGACGGCCGGCATCACAAAACAGCCGCGCGCGCTCCTCAACAAGACGCCGGGACTGGAACTGGTGGAGATGGAAGGGGCCGACCGCTGCTGCGGCCTGGGCGGGACCTTCAACGTCTACCACTACGAAAGCTCGCTCGACATCAACGCAAGCAAGAGCGCCGCGATCATCGCAACCGGCGCCGACGCCGTGGTCACCGGCTGCCCCGGCTGCATCATGCAGCTCTCCGACGGCCTGAAACAGGCCGGAGATAAAACGAAGGTATTGCATACCGTGGAACTTTTGGCCCGCAAAATGAGGCGCTGACAGGGCTACCCTGTCAGCCGCCTCCCCCCCGCTTTTTTTCCGCAATTTTTCCCTGCTTCACAACCCCCTGTAATCCCTATACGAAGGGCGTATACACGCTTTTTCTTATTGACATTTGCCAAGCAAATCTTTATGTACAGTACGGTCATTTTTTTAGTAAAACAACAGTTCGTTTACTGAGACTATAAGAGCAGCAGGCCAAGTTCGTTCTGCATTAAATGCAGTTTGACGATACCAACCCCTTGGCGCCAGGCTGCTGGGGCTCATCCTCCCCCGGCTCGGCTAACCGGACATCTTTCTCCACTGCAGCACCCCCTCCCGTTCCACGTAAAACCTGAGAAGAAGCGCCAGTCCCCTTGTCTGCACCGAAGCGTATACGTTTCCGCGGGAGCAACGGGCCTTTCCCCCGCCGCCTGCCATGGCTTTGCGGGATGCTTCACGAAAACGTGCAACTGCTCCCTTCTGCGGACCGCATCTTACGTTTTCGCTAACTGAGGCAGGGGGATTTTTAGCGATACTCAAAAAGTACAACACTTTTTTAATATCAATCAACAGGAGGACGTAGATGAGTTCCGCAGTGACCCCGCACGAGATGCAAAATCCCAACGACCAGAAGGATGCCAGCAATGTCTAATACCTTTATTCAGCCCTCATTGAAAAACCCGTTCGACGCCGGCGAGAAGGTCGAGTTCAACATCCCGGGGGAGATCTCCCGCGCCACTGGCGGCTACGAAGAGGCGATGCAGGCAGGCTACGACCTGATCCAGCGCCCGGTCAAGTCGGTGAGCATCGACCAGATCGAAAAACAGCATTTCAAGAAGCGCATGACCGTCTGGGAAAGGATCCGCGTCCTGACCGAGGAGGAGCCGAACATCCTGTTCCAGAACTGGGGCAAGAACCTGGACGGCGCTTCGCTCGTGACCGGCATCCTCAACATCCACGGCCGCGACGTCGCCGTGTACGGCCACGACTTCACCGTGCGCGCCGGTTCCATGGACGCCACCAACGGCAACAAGCTGGCCCGCCTCTTCTACATGGCAGGCGAGAAAGGGATCCCGGTCATCGGCATGAACGACTCCGCGGGCGCCTTCGTCCCCGCCGGCGTGGGTGGTCTTGACGGCTACGCCGAGGCGTTCACCGCGCTGAGAAAGATCAGCGGCGTGGTCCCCTCCATCATGTGCATGTTCGGCTTCAACGCCGGCGGCGGCTCCTACCTGCCGCGCCAGGGAAGCTTCGTGATCCAGCCGAAAGACACCTTCTTCGGCCTCACCGGCCCGGGCGTCGTCAAGAGCGTGCTCGGCGAGGACGTGACCCCGGAAGATCTGGGCGGACCGAAGGTCCACGGCCAGTCCGGCGTTGCCGACCTCACCGTAGAGGACGAGGTTGGGGCGCTCAGGACCGCGCTGCAGCTCCTCAACTACATCCCCGACAACAACTCGGTGATGGCGCGCCACCAGGAGACCAGCGATCCCTTGGACAGGAAGACCTGGGAGATCAACACGCTGCTCAAGAAGGCGTTCAACTCCCCGACCGGCTTCAACACCCCGTTTGACGTCTCCATCATCATCCAGCAGATCTGCGACCACGGCGATTACTTCGAGATGCAGCGCGACCGCGCCCGCAACGTCGTCACCGCATTCGGCCGCCTGGGCGGAAACGTGGTCGGCTTCGTCGCCAACAACTCGGCCGTAGACTCCGGCCAGATCGACTGCGACGCCGCCTACAAGATCGCCCGTTTCAACCGCTTCTGCAACATCTACAACATCCCGATGATCTTCATGGAGGACACCACGGGCTTCCTCCCGGGTCGCGAGCAGGAAGCGCGCGGCATCGTACAGGCCGGCCGCGCCATGCTCGACTCCATCGTCGACATCAGGACCCCGCGCATCCTGTTGATCCTCAGGAACGCCTACGGCGGCGCTTACGCCTCCTACAACAACTACCCCACCGGCGCCGACCTGGTCCTCGCCCTTCCCACCACGAGGCTCGCCGTCATGGGTCCGGCCGGAAAAGAGTTCGTCTACAAGGACGAGCTTAGGAAGATCAGGAACGCGGTCATCGAGCGCGTCAAGCGCGGCACCCAGGAGCGGGTCGAGGCAGGCGTGAAGCCTGAGCTCGCAAAACTCGACGCCGAGAAGGAAGCAGCCGACTGGCTCAAGGCCGAGGAGGCGCTCCTCAACACCCGCTACGAGAAGGAACTGATGAACCCGAAGGAGGCCCTCTCCCTTGGCTCCATCTCCTCGCTGGTCATGCCGACCGACCTCAGGAAAGTGCTCGGGGAGAACATGAACTTCTTCCTGCGACACTACAAGCCGGGCCCCATGCAGTCCGTGCAGAGGGAGTTCCACTAATGGCGACCACAGACATGGGACTGGGAACTACGCAAGCCGGGGGCATCGCGCCCGAATTGCTGGCAGGATTGGGCGGGGCGAAAGCCGAGCCCTGCTGCGGGGTGGCAGGACAGCGCCCGTCGCCGGCGATATCTAAAGTAACGGAGATTAAACCGATGGCATACACGTCTGAAAAATACACCAAGAACCCGCTGATCCACAGGGATCGCCGCCTGAGCCTGTCGCCTTCCGCCTGGGTGCGCTCCTTCTCCTGCGAGGATCTCAAACCGCTCATCGTCTGCCGCGGACCGATCCGCAAAGAGGCGATGGACGTCTACCAGGAAATGGGGATCACCCACTACGGCATCCTCCTCTCCGAGAAGGACTCGATCGTCTACCCGAACGCACTAGCGCCGGAGCTTAGGACCCTTACCGATTCCAAGCGCGTGCACCGCGTGCCCGACTACAGCGGCGCGAGCAAGGAGGAGCGCGTCGAGCGCATCCACCAGATCATCAGGATCGCCCTCGACAACGGCTACGACTCCATCTTCGCCGGCTACGGCTTCATGGCCGAGGACGACGAGTTCGTAGGCGCCATCGAGCAGGCCGGGCTCAACTTCATCGGCCCCTGCGCCGCCACCCAGACCGGCGCCGGGAAAAAGGACGAGGCGAAGAGGACCGCGCTGTCGGTCAACGTCTCCGTCACCCCCGGTATCGACAACGTCACCGCCCGCACGCTGATCAAGAAGCACCCCACCCGCGAGAAGCTCCTGGCGCTGGTCAAGTCCGACGGACTCGACTGCGACCCGAAGGTCCTCAGCAACGAAAAGCTCTCCCTCGAGGAGTTGGCCGACCACATCCTCTACGCCTCCTACAGCAAGGGTGTCGACCTCTTCTCCATCGAGGAGCTCTGCGCGCAGGTCCAGACCGAGTGCGTCGCCATGCTGAAGAAGTACCCGCAGAGCAGGGTGCGTCTTAAGGCGATCGGCGGCGGCGGCGGCAAGGGGCAGCGTCTTCTGGGCGCGGGCCTTTTGAACCTGAAAAACGCCGACGACAAGACCATCGAGAAGGAAGCGGCAGAGGCCCCGGGCCTTGTGCGCGAGATCCTGAACGAGGTGAAGGCAAACGGCATCGGCGACAACAAGAACATCCTGGTCGAGCTCAACATCGAGCAGACCAGGCACAACGAGATCCAGCTGATCGGCAACGGCGACTGGTGCCTCGCTCTTGGCGGGCGCGACTGCTCGCTGCAGATGCACGAGCAGAAGCTCCTCGAGGTGTCCGTGACCCAGGAAGGGCTCATGGCCGCCATCGAAAAGGCCAAGGCTGCTGGTAAAAAGGCCGAGGTGAAGGCCCTTGAGAGCGACCTCAAGGTGCTGAAGAGGATGGAAGAGGAATCGGAGCGCTTCGGCAAGGCGGTAGGGCTTGACTCCGCGTCCACCTTCGAGTGCATAGTCGACCGCGACCGCCACTACTTCATGGAGGTGAACACGAGGATCCAGGTGGAGCACCGGGTAACCGAGCTCTGCTACGTCCTGAAGTTCGTGAACCCGGACGATGCAAACGACTTCTTCGTGGTCGAGAGCCTGGTCGAGGCGATGGCCATCCTCGCCCGCCACAGAAAGCGGGTTCCCAAGCCGGAGCGCATCGTGCGCTTCAACGCCGCCGTCGAGGCGCGCCTGAACGCCACCGACGCCTCCCTCTCCCCGCACGCGGGGGGGATGATCCGCTACTGGTCCAAACCGATCGAAGGCGAGATCCGCGACGACCAGGGTATCAGCATGCTGAACCCGGACACCGGCGTCTTCATGAAGTACAAGGTCGCCGGTGCCTACGACTCCAACATCGCCCTGCTCCTCACCAAAGGCGAAGACCGCCTGGAGAGCTACGAGAAGATGTCCGAGGTGCTGCGCGCAACCACCCTGCGCGGCTCCGACCTTGCCACGAACCTCGAGTTCCACTACGGCCTGGTGAACTGGTTCCTGGGGAGAAACGTGATGGCGAAGCCGACCACCCGCTTCGTGGTCCCCTACCTCACCTTGGTCGGGACGCTGAAGGAAGTCGCCAACAAGATCGACCCGGTCTACGCCTTCCTGCAGATGAAGAAGCACTACGCCAAGATGGTTACCGACTCCCTCGCCGGAGAGCCCGAGCGCCAGGCGAAGGAACTGAAGAACATGTCGAGCCTTCTGGACCGCAAGGGGACCCTGATCATCCGTCCCATCGAACGGCTTTTGGGCGACCCGCACCTTCTCTCTGGCTGGCTTTCTATCAACACCAAGAACTTCCGCATCGACAACGGGAAGGTGGTCTGGCTCAGGAACCCGGTAGGGGTCTTGAACGAGACCTACGAGTACCTGCACATGAATCACCGCCCGCACAAGCCTGCGGCCGAGATCATCTGGGGGCACGACAACGAGCTCCTGCAGCAGGCGCTCCACTTCTCCCGGACCCTGCGCGAGAAGTTCGGCCTGGCGCGCGACGAGTACTTCACCCTGCATGAGATCCTGAAGAACGACGCCCCGCAGGGTGGCTTCGACCAGGCGACCTGGGACCACGTCCGTTCCGCACACTTCGGCTACGAGGCCGGTCTCGAGCTCCTGGGTATGCTGTTCCTGATCGGGCAGACCACCAAGTTCTGGGACCTGCGCGTGGAGGAAGACCTGGAGATCACCATCCCCGAGTACCTGAACGATCCCGAGCTTCAGGCTCGGATGAAGAAGGTGCTGGTACCGCCGCCGGCGACCAAGGCGGACGAGATCGTGTCCGTGTGCGGCGGCATGTACTACGGCCAGGAAGCTCCCGGCATGCCCGCCTTCGTAACCGAGGGGATGCACTTCGAGAAGGGGCAGCCGCTCTACATCATCGAGGTCATGAAGATGTTCAACAAGGTGTACGCCCCCTTCTCCGGGACCATCGACAAGATCCTGGTCACCTCCGGCGACGGCACCATCGTCTCCAAGGGGCAGCCGCTCTTCAAGGTCACCCCGGACGAGAAGTTCGTCGAGGTCGATGTCAACGCCCTCGAGAAGGAAAAGCGCAGCATCACCTCCGACTACCTGAAAGCGGTCCTCTAGGGGCGCGTCAGGCGATCGGCAGAGAGACGAAAAAGGGGCTCCGGAATAAAATCCGGAGCCCCCGCCTCACCTACTGACCCCGCCTCGCAGCCAGGGTCAGTTTCTTTTTTTGTGGGTCATGCAGCGAAGCAGATGTTGTCGCCGGAGAGAGCTTCCAGGAAGCTGTCCTGAAGCGGGTCTTTTACAATGGCCATATGGCCATGGTTCACGGACCACATAGTGCCGCAGCTCGGACATTCCACGATGTCCTCATTGAAGCTGCCGGAACGAAGGTCCATGCCGATCTGTTCGTCGTTTTTGCACACGGGGCATTGCATTTTGTTTCTCCTCTAGCCTTTGCAGGACTTGTCTCTTGTTTTTTTTCGCTGTCGAAAATATATGGGGCTCCCCCGTGTTTTACAAGTGAAAAATTCTGAAAAAACGTCTTAAAACACTATGTTACACGACGATAACTGTTTTGTATGACAAATCGACATTTTAGGGTTTGCGCAAAAAATAAAACAACGGCGACGGCGGCCGCCAGCGGCGTATACAGTAAATCCTTGATATTCTATTTGTTTTGAAATATAAATCATCATTCTAAAAATAAAACAAAAATTTCCTAATCTGGGCCCTGTGCCGCACCATCCGGTTAGGCAAAAATAATTTTCCGCAACGCCGGCAACCGGGCAAACAAAAACCGTCTTCCCAACACCGAGGCTTCGCAACTACATTTTTATGGCCAGGAGAGCATCATGAGCATTGACGAGAAAAAGCAGGCATGGCAGTCAGCAGTCGAGAAGAGCATGGCAAAAGCGCCGGAGCGCAAAAGCTCCTTCCGTAACAGCTCCGACATCGAACTGGATCGCTGCTTCGCCCCCGAGTTCGAGTATCCGGGGTATGAGGAGAACCTCGGCTTCCCCGGGCAGTTCCCTTTCACCCGCGGCGTCCAGCCGACCATGTACCGGGGCAGGTTCTGGACCATGCGCCAGTACGCCGGGTTCGGCAACGCGGCCGAGTCGAACGAGCGCTACAAGTACCTGCTCTCCGCCGGCCAGACCGGCCTCTCCATCGCCTTCGACCTCCCCACCCAGATGGGTTACGACTCCGACGCCTCGATGAGCCGCGGCGAGGTGGGCAAGGTCGGGGTAGCCATCGACTCCCTGGCGGACATGGAGGTCCTCTTCGACGGCATCCCGCTGGACAAGGTCTCCACCTCGATGACCATCAACTCCACCGCGTCGATCCTGCTCGCCATGTACATAGCCGTGGCCGAGAAGCAGGGGGTTTCCGCCGACAAGATCTCCGGCACCATCCAAAACGACATCCTCAAGGAGTACATGGCGCGCGGCACCTACATCTACCCACCGAAGGAGTCGATGCGGATCATCACCGACATCTTCGCCTACTGCAAGGACAACGTCCCCAAGTGGAACACCATTAGCATCTCCGGCTACCACATCCGTGAGGCCGGCTCCTCCGCCGTGCAGGAAGTCGCCTTCACCCTGGCAGACGGCATCGCCTACGTCGAGGCGGCGGTCAAGGCAGGTCTTGACGTGGACGAGTTCGCGCCGCGCCTGGCCTTCTTCTTCAACGCGCACAACGACCTGCTCGAGGAGGTGGCCAAGTTCCGCGCCGCCCGCCGCATGTGGGCCCGCATCATGCGCGACCGCTTCAAGGCGAAGGACCCGCGCTCCCAGATGCTGCGCTTCCACACCCAGACCGCCGGCTGCACCCTCACCGCGCAGCAGCCCGACAACAACATCATGCGCGTCACCCTGCAGGCGCTTGCCGCCGTGCTCGGCGGGACCCAGTCGCTGCACACAAACTCGCGCGACGAGGCCCTGGCGCTTCCCACCGAGGAATCGGTGAGGATTGCCCTGCGCACCCAGCAGGTCATCGCCTACGAGTCCGGCGTCGCCGACTCAATCGACCCCTTGGCCGGCTCCTTCATGGTCGAGGCGCTGACCGACAAGATCGAGGCGCAGGCGCTTGCCTACATCGAGAAGATCGATGCCCTGGGCGGCGCAGTCGAGGCGATCTCCAGGGGATTCCAGCAGAAAGAGATCCAGGATTCCGCCTACGCCTACCAGCGCTCCATCGAGAAAAACGAGACCATCATCGTCGGCGTGAACAAGTTCACCGTCGAGGAGGGGGCGCCGCAAGGGCTTTTGAAGGTAACCGACGAGGTCGAGGTGAAGCAGAAGGCTTCCCTTGCCAAGATGAAAGAGGGACGCGACAGCGCCAAGGTCGAGGCATCCCTCAAGGCGCTGGAGCAGGCGGCCCGCGGAACCGACAACCTGATGCCGTTCATCCTCGACGCGGTGAAGACCTACGCCACCCTGGGCGAGATCGCCAACGTAATGAGGGGGGTCTTCGGCATCCACAGGGAGACCGTTGTTCTTTAAACAGGACGACAATTAGCTGAAAAATCGACACAATCAGACACGCTGGCGGGAGCGGTGTTCCATTCCGAGATGATGCAAAATCATGATCGAAGAGAACCGCTCCCGTCAGAAGTTAAACTGTTTCTCCTACAGTTCGAACCTGCCTTGAATCTCTCTTTTTATCTGTTTCGTCAACCACAATAAGACATACGGAAAAGCCTGAATGTCACAATTTTGATAAACTTTAGCTCTGCTACTTGCACTTTATTTTTTATCGGCTATCATCTATTTCCGTCAGTCAATGACCGACGATGAACAAAAGGAATATTAATGCTATCTAAGATAAATCACATCGGAGTTGCCGTCACTTCTCTTGAGGAAGCTCTACCTTTTTACCGCGACAGCCTTGGGATGACCTTCTCAGGTACAGAAGAAGTTCCCAGTCAACTAGTACGCGTCGCCTTTCTGTCTGTGGGCGAATCCAAGATAGAACTGCTGGAGCCGACCTCCCCGGAGAGCCCGGTGGCCAAGTTCCTTGAGAAGAACGGGCCGGGGGTGCATCACGTGGCCTACGGGGTCGAGGATATCGAGGCAGCCATTGCCTCCCTGGTGGCCAAAGGTACCCGCATGATCGACGCCGTTCCCCGCAACGGCGCCCACGGCGCGCGTATCGCCTTCATCCACCCCAAAAGCAGCGGCGGTGTGCTGACGGAACTGTGTGAGGCTGACCACCACAGTCACTGAGACATTCAGAAACTGCAATTTCATGAGTCGGGATTTTTTTATTGACTTTTGTTTGAATAATTATATAGTGGCGACAGTTTTATATAACAGTGGTTTGCTCATTGGGAAAGGCTGTACTGGCTGATTGGCGAGATCTTCTTTCAGGAAGTGGAGGACTATATCGTTGCAAAGACAAACAGGCCGCTCAAGTAGTATATTAAAGCTCTCAAATTTGTCAGGGTTATTAGCCGTGACTTAGGTGAGAGCTTTTTTTGCAAAGATATGAGTATCCGTTTTTCGGATAACTGTACCAAGGCGGTAACTTCAATCGAGTTTTAACAACCAACCCAGGAGGTAAACGATGAGCTTTCAAAAGAAGATGCTTGCATTTGCAGCAGTCACTGCTCTCTCCGCAGCAACCGCCGTACCGGCGATGGCGCTGGAGAACGAGTTCCACGGGATGTTCAAGTTCATGGGTTATCAGTCCAACAGCCTCACCGGCGGCAACAGCGGGACCGTGAACCTCAACAGCGACGCCCACTCCGGTTTCTTCGCTGAGCAGCGCGCACGCCTTATGTACATCGCCAAGGCCAACGACAACCTGAAACTCGTAACTCACTTCGAGCTCGACACCCGCTTCGGCGGCGTGACCGGCGGCTACAAGGGCATCGGCACCGGCAACGACTCCGGCAACCTCGACGCCGACCAGCTGACCCTCGAGACCAAGAACATCTACCTCGACTTCAACGAGCCGAACACCTCCACCAACTTCAAGGTCGGCATGCAGCCCTGGACCGACGCCTACGGCAGCCTCTTCCTCTCCGCCGACATGACCGGCGTGTACGCCACCAAGAAATTCGACCCGGCTACCGTGTCGCTTGGCTGGTTCCGCTTCGACGACAACACGCTGCCCACCGGGACCAACACCGGCGCCGGCCAGTTCACCGCCGACCTTATCGTCCTCGATGGCAAATTCGCCCTCAACAAGGACATGACCGTGGGTGCGTCCTACTACAACATCCAGAACGATACTGGGGCTAGACTTGGCGCAGCCGCCACCCCCGGCGTTGGCGACTTTGAGCTCTTGCACATGCTCGGCGTGAACGCTGACCTTAAATTCGGCGACGTAGTCGTCAAACCTTTCGCAGCTTATCAGTTCGGCGAACTGAACGCCAACGACGACATCTCTGCATACGTCTTGGGCGCCTCCGGCAAAGTAAAGGTCGGCCCGGGTGCTGTCAACTTCGCTGGCTACTACCTCTCCGGCGACAAGAACACCACCGGCGACACAGATTCCTTCCAGACAGTCACCGCAGCAACCACCTACTTCAACCCGGCTAACATGTGGCTGCTGGTCCGCCCCAACCAGGCGACCAACACCTCTACCTCTGTGCTCAACAACGACATGACCGCAGAAGGGCGCGGCACCTACGGTGTCTTCGCAGGGTACGAGGGTACCGCCAACAAGGTCTTCTACAACGCCAACCTCGGCTACATGGCAACTTCCGAGAAGCGCGCCGGCGAGAAGAGCAGCCTCGGTACCGAGGTCAACGCCCAGGTCGGCTACAAGATCTATGACAACCTGAGCACCAGCGTGGCTGCTGCTTACGTCTTCCTCGGCGACGCCTTCGACGATCCCGCAGGCAACCCGGACGACCCGTACCTCTTCAACGTACAGGTGAGCTACCTGTTTTAACTGAGACAAACTACGCCTGATCAACAGGCGGAAAAAGTCTGACCAAGAAAAGGCCGGAGAGGTTACTCTCCGGCCTTTTCTGCGTTCGGCACTGCGGCTTGGTTAATCCCCAGTTACGTTACCCCTTCCTGTGTGAGCTACGGAACGTGCTCGCATTGAAGGGCCCTCCCCCGATAGCCCGTGATAGCCACTGCAGCGCCCGTACTTGCAACTTGGCTGCTTTCATACTGAAAGCTACTTTTTGCTTTGCCTGTTGACAAGAAAAACTTCCGTGTTTTAATGCTTTGGTGCTTTATAACCCATTCTGCAAAGGAGTCTTTATGAGAAAGATGGCAATGATTTTGGCAGCAACCCTCTTCACGCTGTCTTCGGTCCCAGCTTTCGCCCAGACTACCTCCGACCAGAAGGACGAATGCCTCCTCGCTTCGAAAAACTGCATGGACCAGGTGGACGACATCAGAAACAGGATCCACAAGCTCAACAAGGAGATCAAAAAAGGGAACAGGGTCTACTCCCCCCAGGAGCTGAAAAAGCTTCAGGACAAGCTGAGGGAGACCAGCGAGATTCTCCGCACCTTGGAAAAGCCAGACAGCTGATCCAACTCTAAGACATGAAATAAGGAGGGCTTATCATGCGTAAAACAATAGCTATGCTGACGACGGTACTGCTGGTTGGAACTGCTGCCACGGTACCGGCACAGCCGACCCAGTCCCAGAAAAACGAGTGCCTGCTCGCGTCAAAGAACTGCACCGACCAGGTGGACGATATTTACAAACGGATGCAGCGATTAGACAATGAAATCAAGAAAGGAACCAAGGTCTACTCCCCTCAAGAGTTGAAAAAATTGCAACAGAAACTGACTGAGACTCAAGAGCTCCTGAGAGACCTGGAAAAACCTGGCAAGTAAGGCGATCAAAGACACTTTGAGGTGCCGAAAAAGGCGGGCTGTGCGGCCCGCTTTTTTTATCTGTCATTGCTTAATCCAACCGTGCTTCAGGCGCGAAACCGTTTGACTAAAGCGGGCCGCTCTGCGATAATTCCGGGTCTTTAAATTCCCGGAATAAGCGGAGCAATCATGAAAAAAACATTCGCCCTCACCCTGATTCTCCTCAGCTCTCTGTTCATCCCGCTCGTAGCATCTGCAGAAAATATCCGCGCCTACGTCGCCGACTTCACCGTCTCCGGCGGCGACTCGGCCGACCTCAAAACCACATTGAAGCGCCTTATATCCTCGCGCCTCTCCGGAGACGGCCTCGTAGCCGTCGAAACCCCCGCCGAGGCAGACGTGGTTGTAAACGGAAGCTACACTCAGCTCGGCAAGATGTTCAGCCTGGACGCCAGCGCGAAAAGCGCCGCAGGGAAACCGCTTGCAGCCGCTTACGAGCAGGGAGAGAGCATCGACGCATTGATCCCCGCGGTCGGGAAGATCTCCGCCAAACTCAAGGGGGAGATCGTGAAGCAGTACCAGCTCCCCGCAACTCCGGCCGCGCCCGCCGCAATACAGCCCTCGGTTTCCTCCCAGATCATCAAGGCGCCCGCCTCCGACCTGCTGCGCAGCGAAGTGACGCCCGGCTGGACCAGCCAACGCATCGCCGGCGCCAAGAGCGCGATCACCTCGTGGGGGAGCGATGAAATCCTCGTCGCCGGCGAGGATGCCCTCTACCTTTACAAAAAAAGCGACAAGCTGGTCCTTTTGGCGCAAGCTGCGCTCCCCGAGCGCCAAAAGCTGCTGGGGATCGACGCCATCGGCCCCGACCAGGAGGGGAAGGTGCTGGCCTTCGTGACCATCGTTGACCGCGAGGCCCCTTCTTCCCGCGTCTACTCCATCCAGAACGGCACCTTGAAGCTGGTTGCCCAGGATCTCCCCTACATGTTCCGCGGCCTTGCCCCCTACGGCGGGAAGAAGCTGCTCTTCGCCCAGCAGATGGGTCGCAGCGAAGACTACTACGGCGACGTTTACGAGGCGACCTTCGCCGACGGCGCCATCAAGCTCGGCAACTCGATCAAGATGCCGCGCTTTGCCAACATCTTCAACTTCAACCTGTTCCGCGACCAGTCTGGCAAATCGTACCTCACCTGCTTCAACGACAGCGGGTACCTGCTGGTCTATGGGGACGGAGACGAGATCTGGAGAAGCAGCGACAAGTTCGGCGGTTCCGAGACCTACTTCCAGCGCCGCGACATGGAAAACGAGAGGAGCTCGGGAACCCCGTTCCGTACCAGGTTCATCGACCAGCGGATCACGGTCACCGAAAAGGGCGAGGTGCTGGTACCGCAGAACGCCGGTTTCTTCGTGCTTGGCAACGCCCGCTCCTACTCCAGGTACTCCATGGTCTCCTTCGCCTGGAACGGATCCTCTCTGGAGGAGGCCTGGAGAACCAAGGCAAGCCAGAACTACCTGGCCGACTACGACTTCAACCAGCGCACCCGCGAAATGGTACTTCTGGAGGTAACCCAGAAGAGCGGCCTGGGCGGCAAGGGCGGAAGCCTGGTCAGGATCATCCGGGCAGAATAGGGGACAGTATGGCAGGGGGAATTAATCGTTGACTTCCCCCTGCCATACTGTTACGATTTCTCGTTTTTTCGCCAGCTTCAGCGGTACCGACATACCTTAGGACAACCCCGTGACTAACCCCTCATGTATTGAAGCTCCGCTCCCCAAAGGGGTGAGCGACTTCCTCCCGGAAACTGCCGACAAGATCACCTTCATCGCGGACAGCATCCACCGAGTCTTCGAGCTCTGGGGCTTCAGGCGCATGATCACTCCGCTGCTCGAGTTCGAGCAGGTGCTCGCCCTGGGCATGGGCGACGAACTGCGGAGCAAAACCTTCCGCTTCGACGACCGCCAGACCGGACGGCTCCTCGCCATTCCGCCGGACATCACGCCGCAGGTGGCACGCATTGTCGCCACGCGTATGCACTCCCTCCCCCTCCCCCACCGCATCTACTATTCCGGGCGCGTGCTCAGACAGGCCCAGATGCAGTCGGGCAAAAGCCGCGAGATCTTCCAGTCAGGCGTGGAGCTGATCGGCCTGGACTCCCCGGAAGCAGACGCCGAAATGGTCGCGATGGCGGTGGAGGTACTGAAGAACCTCGGCTTCACCGGCTTCAAGATCGACCTCGGGCAGGTAGAGTTCTACCGCGGCATCATGGACGCCTCCGGCCTCTCGGTTGAGGTGCAGAAGCAGTTGCAGGAGGCGATCAGCAAGAAGGAAGTCAGCGCGGTGCGCACCATCCTCGAATCCGCAGGCGCTCCCGACCGGGTCAAGGAGGAAATCGCCCTGCTGCCGAGACTCTACGGCGGCCGCGAGGTGCTGCAGGAGGCGCGCAAGATCGCCGGGAACGAGCGCTCGCTGCGGGCCCTGGACAACCTTGCCCAGGTGGTAGACATCCTCGATATCTACGGGGTCGCCGAACATTTGACCATCGACTTGGGCGAGATCCGCGGGCTGGACTACCACAGCGGTATCACCTTCGAAGGTTTCGTGCCAGGCGTCGGGGAAGCGATCTGCAGCGGCGGGCGTTACGACGACCTCACCGCCAAGTACGGCTACCCGGCGCACGCCACCGGCTTCGCCTTCAACATCCTGGCCCTTCTCTCCAGCATGTCCAAGAGACCTGAGGTCGAGGCGTCGAGCAGCCGCGACTTCCTGATCTTCAACAACAGGGACGATCGCCGCGAGGCGCTGGAAGTGGCTCAGAAGCTGAGAAGCCTCGGCTACACCTGCGCCAGGGATATCATCAAGCGCGACTTCGACAGTTCGCTTGAATATGCAAAGAAGATGAACATCCGATTGCTGCTTGTGATCGGCGCCGACGAGTGCGCGGCCGGCCAGCTTTACCTGGTACGGGTGGCGGACCGTCAAAGCATCACCGTGAGCGTAGAGGAGTTGTTCGACAAGGATCTCGATTTGAAATTCGATCTGCAGGGGGAGAATCATGGCTAACGTCGTTGTAATAGGTGCCCAGTGGGGCGATGAAGGCAAGGGTAAGGTCGTCGACATTTACACGGAATTCGCGGACGACGTGGTGCGCTACCAGGGCGGGAACAACGCCGGCCACACACTGGTCGTAGGCGACGAGAAGGTCATCCTGCACCTGATCCCGTCCGGGATCCTGCACGACGGCAAGCGCTGCGTGATCGGCAACGGCGTGGTGCTCGACCCGGAGGTCTTCATCATGGAGATCACCAAGCTCAAGGCCAACGGCTACCTCAAAGACGATAAGATGCTGCTCCTCTCCGAGGCGCTGCACATCATCATGCCGTACCACAAGAGGATCGACATCGCCCGCGAGAGAAAGAGCGGCGCCAAGAAGATCGGGACCACAGGGCGCGGCATCGGACCCGCCTACGAGGACAAGATCGGCCGCCGCGGCATCCGGCTCATGGACCTTCTCGACGAGAAGACCTTCACCCGCAAGGTCAAGGAGGTGCTCGAGGAGAAGAACCTGATTCTGACCCAGCTTCTCGGGGACCAGCCGTTCACCTTCGAGGAGATCTACGAGGAGTACATGAAGTACGCCGAGACCCTCAGGAAGTACGCGGCCGACACCTCGCTCATCCTGCACCAGGAGATCAAGGCCGGCAAGAGCCTCCTCTTCGAAGGGGCCCAGGGAACCCTGCTCGACGTCGACCACGGCACCTACCCCTACGTGACCTCCTCCTCCACCTGCTCCGGCGGCGCCTGCACCGGAAGCGGCGTTTCCCCGAGGGAGATCCACGAGGTGATCGGCATCTCCAAGGCCTACGCCACCCGCGTGGGTAGCGGCCCCTTCCCGACCGAGCTCGAAGACGAGACCGGCGAGCAGTTGCGCCAGGCAGGGCGCGAGTTCGGCTCCACCACCGGGCGCCCGCGCCGCACCGGCTGGTACGACGCGCTGGTCGCGCGCTACGCGGTCAGGGTCAACGGACTCTCCGGCATCGCCATCACCAAGCTCGACGTCCTCTCCGGGCAGGAAACGGTGAAGATCTGCACCGCCTACAACTACAAGGGCGAGGTACTCACCGAGGTCCCGGCGAACCTGGAAGTGATGGAACAGTGCACCCCGATCTACGAGGAACTCCCGGGGTGGAACGACGACATCACCGGCGCGAAATGCATGGACGAGCTCCCGAAGAACGCCCGCGACTACGTGGCGCGCGTGGAACAGCTCTCCGGCGCCCCCGTGGTGCTGGTCTCGGTCGGCCCGCGCCGCGACGAGACCATCGTGCTCAGGAACCCGTTCCAGCGCGGCTAAGTTTTTAATAAAAAGTGTTGACTGGCAGAAATCGATTTGCTATAAGGTTGTTCTTGCTTCGCTGCACTGTTTGAGCCGCTAGCTCAGTTGGTAGAGCACCTGACTTTTAATCAGGTGGTCGTTGGTTCGATCCCAACGCGGCTCACCACCCGTCCCCATCGTCTAGCCCGGCCCAGGACACCGCCCTTTCACGGCGGCGACGCCGGTTCAAATCCGGCTGGGGACGCCACTCAAACAACAGCTCTCGTGCTTCGGCACGAAGTGATAGCGAGCCGCTAGCTCAGTTGGTAGAGCACCTGACTTTTAATCAGGTGGTCGTTGGTTCGATCCCAACGCGGCTCACCATTTTCACTGTCGCCAGTCTGGGCCTGACGACAGCCCCCTGCCCGATCGGCGCACGGGATGCAACAATTTGGTCCCATCGTCTAGTGGTTAGGACACCGGCCTTTCACGTCGGTAACAGGGGTTCAAGTCCCCTTGGGATCACCATCTACAAGAAAGGCCGCTCTCCTCACGGAAGCGGCCTTTCTTCTTTTCGACTCTGTCTGTCCCGCCCTTACCTGCCCCTTTCAATCCTCAGGGTTTCTTCCCGGCCACAGTTTCATACAGTAAGGGCATTGCTGGACGTCCCGCGGGATGGTATCGCGCAGTTGCTCCTGCTCATAAACCTCGGCGCACCCATTTTTAACCGGGTACGTGTGGATGATGTTCTGCTTGATGAAGTAAAGCATGTCCTCCTCCTTTCGTGCAATGAGATCGCAGCGCGACCTGATACAGTCATAAAGCTTAGGGCAAAGAGAACTGATGTCAATCGGCCCGCAGCGCCCGGACAGGGCAGGCAGCGGCGCAGGCAAGGCAGCGTTTGCAGCGCTTGGAAATGCCGATCTGAGCGTACTTGCGAAACCCGTCCACCTCCAGTGAGAGCAGCCGGCTGCCGCAGGCGGCGACGCATCTGCCGCAGCCGGTGCAGCGGACGGTATCTACCACAGGTGGGGACTCCTCCTGGAGAGGGTCGTTCATGGCGCAGGCTCCTCGGTGACAGGCGTCGCACAGCTTAACAACTGGCTGACACGGTACACATTAAAGACCTTGACAGTGCAAACTCATCGCCTAGAATAGCGCAACTGACGTGAAATCTACAAGACAGGAGGTAGCGGGGATGAAGAAGATAGGCGTGGTACTTTCAGGCTGCGGAGTTCGTGACGGAAGCGAGATACACGAGGCGGTGCTGACCCTTCTGGCCATCGACAGAAGCGGCGCCAAGGCCGTCTGTTTCGCCCCGGACATCGACTGCGACGAAGTTAATCACCTGACCATGCAGGAGACCGGCGCCAAGAGGAAAGTCCTGGTGGAATCGGCCCGCATCGCGCGCGGCGAGGTGAGCGACATAAGGAATGCCAAGGCCTCCGAACTCGACGCGGTGGTCTTCCCCGGCGGCTTCGGCGCCGCGAAGAACCTCTGCAGCTTCGGGCAAAAAGGGGCCGACGGTGTGGTTCAGCCCGACGTGCTCAGGCTGGTGAAGGAGATGGCGGCAGCAAAGAAGCCTATCTGCGCCATCTGCATAGCCCCTTCCGTGGTGGCGCTCGCGCTCGGCAAGGAACTCTCCCCCCGGCTCACCATAGGTAACGACCCCGGCACCGCGGGGGCCATTTCAGCCACCGGAAGCAAGCACGTCGATTGCGCCGCGGACGACATCGTCGTGGACCGGGATCACCTGATCGTGTCGACCCCGGCCTACATGCTGGCGGGAAGCATCTCCGAGGCGGCCCGGGGAATCGAGAAGGCGGTGCAGGCGACCCTGGAACTGGTCAAGTAGCCCTTGTCTGTCAGTCCGTTTTGTCTTAATATGCCCCCTCTGCAATGACACTTTTGGAGGATTAAGACATGCGTAAACTGTTCATGCTCTCCGCCGGCGCGCTGCTGCTGGCTGCCACGCTCACCGGGAACGCCGCGGCGGAAGAGCTCAGAGGGAGGCTGGCCCTGACCGGCAAGATCGGCATCATCAACCCGGCACAGGGCGAACTCGACACCCCCCAAGGGACCATGGTCGTCTCCACCGATGCGGGACTGACCGGCGGCCTCGGCCTGCTGTTCGGGGTGGACGACAACGTCGCCGTTGAGCTCGAGGTCTCCAGGGCCTCCTTCCACACCTCCCATTTCGGGACCGCCGAGGTCACCGACGTTTCCGTCGGCGCCCAGTACCGCTTCCCGGAAAGGCAGCGTCTGGTCCCCTACCTCGGCGCCGGCATGGACGTCCTGGTGAACGACCTGAGCAGCAGGTACACCAACACCACGGTCGGCGCGCATCTGAGCGCCGGGGTCGACTGCATCATGAACCGCCAGCTGTCCCTCACGCTGGAAGCCAAGGGAGTCGAATCCTTCAGCGCCGATGTCGATACGCCCAGCGGCCAGCGCGGCGAGTTCGACCCCACCAACCTCTCGGTGACGGTAGGCGCCAGGATCTTCTTCAACTAGCCCGGAAAAGAAAAAGGCGGCAGGGTTACTTCCCCTGCCGCCTAAGTTCCTGCGATCTTAAGTCACACCTCTCTTTAACTCCCTTCCTCGAACGCCCTAAGGTACTCCCGCTTGAGCCTGTCGCAGTCCCCGCCATCGATGAAATCCCACGGCAGCGCCTCGTCCAGCGCCACCTGGCGATACACCTCGGCGTCGGCATCAAACTCCGCCTCGCGCAGCGCCTGCTTCCAGTTCCCGGACCTGTCGGCCAGCACCAGGAGCTGGGCGAGCCTGCGGTCTCCCCGCGACAAGAGCGCCTGCTGGTAGGCCTCCCGCGGGCTCTCCATCTGCAGCTTCACGTTGGAGAGCTTCCCCAGCGCCTTCTGCAGGTACTTCCACTTGGCTTCCAGCGACTTCACCGGCTCCATGCCGCACCACTGGAAGGGGGTGAAGGGCTTGGGGATAAACGGGTTCACCGAAAGCTGCACCTCCCCCAGGCGCTTGTTCTTTTTCGCCGCCGCCAGCACCCGCTCCCTGATCCGCGTCACCAAAAGGACCAGCTCCTCCAGGTCCTGCTCGGTCTCGGTGGGAAGGCCGATGATGAAATAGAGCTTCAGGTTGAGGATGTCGTGGCCGATCAGCTTGTCGCACGCCGCCAGGATCTGCTCCTCGTCGATCCCCTTTTTCACCAGGTCGCGCAGCCGCTGGCTTCCACCCTCCGGCGCCAGCGCCACGGTTTTCTGACCGCTCGCCTTCAGCGCCTCGATCATACCGTCGTCCAGGTGGTCGATGCGGAAGGAGGAGACCGAGAATTTCCCGCCGGCGCCCACTATCTCGCCGCAGAGGTCCCCGATGCCGGAGAAGTCCGATACGGCGGCGGCAACCAGTCCCACTTTTCTCCCCTGCGCCACCCCCTTCAGCACCTCCGCCCTCACCCCTTCCAGCGATCGGCTGCGGTACGGGAGGTAGATGAAGCCTGCGGCGCAGAAGCGGCAGGCACGGGGGCAGCCACGGGACAATTCAACCAGGTGCATCCCGGAGAACTCGGTGGCCTCGGTATGAATCTCGGTGACAGTCGGCCTGCGGTCCAGCTCCTTTTCCCACACGCGAAGCACCCTGTCCGGCGCGCCCGGCTGCGGCTTTAGCCCGGCGAACCGGCCGTCAAGGTACTGCGGCTGGTACAGCGAAGGTACGTAGATGCCGGGGATCTTACAGGCCTGCAGCAAGAGCTCGGCGCGCGAGCCCCCACCCTCCTTCAAAAGTTCGAGCAGATCCGCGAGGATCGGTTCAGCCTCGCCGATGCATACCAGGTCGAGGAAAGGGGCGACCGGCTCGGGGTTCAGAAAGAGCGCCGCTCCCCCTGCCAGCACAAGCGGCTCCCGCGCGGAACGCTCCGCGGCCCAGGGGCTCATGCCTGAGAGCCGGAAAATTGTGGGGATGTTCAGGTAGTCGCTTTCGAAGGAAACGGAGAAGGCAATGACGTCGAAGGAAGAAAGTGCGCGCTGCCCCTCCAGGGAGAGAAGCGTGCCGCCGGTCCGCTCCAGTTCCGCCAACTCGTCTCGATCCGGGAGGAAGGCGCGCTCGCAGAGCACCTCCGGGTGCGCGTTCATCATGGCGTGCACGGCCTGGAAGCCGAGGTTGCTCATGGCTGAGTGGTACCGGTTGGGGTAGACCAGGCAGCAAGAAAGTCTGCCGCCGCTGTTTCTTTGCTCTCCGCCGCTTTCGCCGGCCAAAAGGGCGCGTCTTCTTTCAATGCTTTTGCGTGACATTGCGCCAAAGTACCATCTTTGGGAAGCGCTATGAAAGGAAAAAAGCACCCTTAACCGCACTCCCCCCCGCGCTTGACACAACGACCCCTAAATGTACACTAGGTGACGTGTTAAATTACAACTTTTTAATCTATCAAACAGCACAGCGCCCTGCCCCGCCGCCAGTGCAGCTTGCAACCGGCAACATCAGCACCTCATACAAAACACACAGCAAGGACAACGCCTGCGGCTCGAAGCTTCCACCAACGTGCCTGTTGGTCACAAGAGACGCCAGTGCCAGATCCAACGGGAGGCAGCCATGGTCGACTTCACAGAAACAGTCAGAAGCTTCATACAAAACGAGATGATGACGCACGGCTCCAAGGTCACGCTCTCTCCCTCCGACTCCCTGATAGAGAAAGGGATCGTCGACTCGCTGGGGGTGCAACGGCTGATAGCTTACCTGGAGCAGGAATTCGACCTTCAGATCGCGGACACAGAGATCGTTCCGGAGAACTTCGAAACCATCGGCTCTGTGGTCAACTTCATCAACTGCAAGCTGACAGCCAAGGAGTGACGCGGCAAAGGAGTGGGAGCCAATGCTACAGTACTGCAAGATGCGCCTGGTCCAGGTCTTGGATACGGTAATACACGGCAGTATTCACAGCCTGCTGCGGGAGACTATCTACCTGAACCGCGAGGCGGTGCCGGTGGAGATAGAGCTCGAAAATCTGAGGCCGGTAGCGGATTTCACCCGCCCCCAGGACGAGGAGGTCGTGGAGCTCACCCGGGAACTGCTGCAGAACCGGCAACTGGCCTATCCGATGAAGAGCAGGCAGCTGAAGACGCTCAACTACCTGAAGCGCGGCTACCGTGGGTATGCGCTCGTAAAGGGAAACAAGGTTTACGGAGATATATGGTGCGCCGACTCCAGCGCGGGCAACGACGGCTACAAGCACCCGGACGAGTTGTGGCTGGGGGTGAAGTGCGCCCCGGAAGAGGTCTACACCTTCGACATGTTCGTCGATCCGGCCAACCGCGGTGGGAATCTCGCCGCCGCGCTGCAAAACGGCGCGCTCCACCTGCTGAAGAGGCAGGGGTACACCAAGGCTTACGGCTTTTTCTGGTCGGACAACGTTCCGGCGCTGTGGGTGCACCGGACCCTGCGCTGGCGTGAGTTGAACCGGGTGAGGGCGACCCGGCTGCTCTTGTCCAGGAAACTGCACGTATCTGGCGATACGACGGATTGAGACCGCGGCAAGCGGAAAGGAGTCACGATGAACCGCAAAGAGATCCCGATGGTTCCAAACAGGAAGGCATCGCTCCCCACCGTATATGGCGACACCCCCTCCTTTCTCGGCGTACCGGTCCTCAACTTCAGCAAACCCGCGGCAGGCTATGACGTCGTCATCGCCGGGGTCCCCTGGGAGGGAACCGTCACCTGGGGCTCCTTCACCGGATGCGAGCTGGCACCCAGGAGCATCCGGCACGCATCGGCGCGCTACGGCGGCTTCCTCCCCGAATACGAGATCGACCTGTTCGACCACCTGACGCTCGGCGACATCGGGGATGTCCCGGTCCACCCCAACGACCCGGCCGAGACCATGCGCAGCGTGCATGCCGCGATGCAGCAGATCTACCGCAGCCAGAGCATCCCCTTCGTCTTGGGAGGCGACCACTCCTTCACCCCCGAGATCATCAGGGCGCTCGCGGAGGGAAGCGACGGCGAGATCGGCATCATCCACCTGGACGCGCACCTGGACAACGCAAAATCCTTCGGCAGCGACCAGCTGGCCCGATGCGGCCCGATCCACAGGATTTCCCAGATCCCCCAGGTCCGCAAGGAGAGCATCGTGCACCTGGGCATCCGCGGTCCGAGGAACTCGCCGGCACAGTACGAGTACGCCCAGAGCATGGGGGCGCGCGTCATCACCACCAGGGAAGTCAGGGAAAAGGGGATGACCGCTGTCACCGAGGAGGCGATAAGGATCGCGCACCAAAACACCAGGCACGTCTTCGTCACCATCTGCAGCGACTGCATCGATGCCGGCTACAACCCCGGTGGGCCCGCCGATTTCAACGGGCTGCTCCCCAGTGAGCTGCTGCCGGCGTTGCACAGTATCGGAGCCTCCGGCATCAGCGGACTCGACTACGTCGAGGTCTACCCGGGGCAGGACCCGCAGGGGTATTCCTCGCACCTGGCTGCGTGGGCGATGATCTACGCGCTCGCGGGTATGGCCAGGCGCAAGCGCGACCGGGCGGGGCAGGACCGGTAAAAGGATGCGGCCATGGCCAAGGACCTGCACGATTTCTGGCATTTCTCCCGGCGCTACCGGCAGTTCCAGAGGATCTCTGCCCTGACGCAGGGAATCCTGGACAAAGAGCACGAGGTATCCGAGCCGACCAGGAAGGCGCTGCAAAAGCTGAACGCAAACCGCATCAGCTGCCACGAGCGGATCGCTCGGCTCGACCTTCCCTCCTTCGCAGGATGCCACAGCTGCCAGGGCGCCTGCTGCGGCGAGCCTGCAGAGCAGTATTTCACCGCCATCGATTTCTGGCTGAGAAAGTACAGCCACAAGCAGGTCAAGGCGTTTTCTGTGCAGCCGCTCCAGCCGATCCCCGCCTACTACCGGCTCCGCATCGAGTCCGCGCTGGCCGGGCTGAAAAAGCCGACAATGGCGGCTCCAACCGGCCGCTTAAGAAAGGGTAGATGCACCCACCTCGGAGAGCGGGGCTGCCTGCTGCCGCACGCCGAGCGACCGCTGAAATGCCTGATCTACGCCTGCCCGAATCTGAAAGAGTCGCTGGACCAGGAGACAAGACGGGCTTACATCGAGTCGGTCCGGGAGCTGCTGGGGATTTCCCTGGCCACCTTCAACGCCTTGAAATGCGAGGCGGGGCTTCCCCCATACTACGGACTGGCCTCGCTTTTACTCACCCTGTGATTCCACTTACCCGGCCTACCCGGCCGCCCGAGGCCAGCCATGGAAGCGATCTTCAACGAGGAGCAAAGGAACTTCAAGCAGATGGCCGTCGAGTTCGCCCGGCGCGAGCTGAACCAGGGGGCCAAGGAGCGCGAAAGAAGGGGTGAATTCTCGCAGCGCGGCTGGGAGAAATGCGCCGAGTTCGGCATCCCCGGGATCACCATGCCGGAAGAGTACGGGGGACTCGCGCTCGACACCATGACCGCCATCGCCACCATGGAGGGGCTGGGCTACGCCTGCCTCGACAGCGGCCTTCTTTTCTCGCTGAACTCCCACGTCTGGACCTGCGAGTCGCCCATCAACCGCTTCGGGACCGAAGAGCAGAAAAGACGCTACCTCCCCGGGCTCATAGCAGGGAGCCTCAGGGGGGGGCACGCCATGACCGAGCCCGATGCCGGCTCCGATGCCTTCAGCATGAGGTGCCGCGCGGAAAAGCGGGGGAACAGGTACATCCTGAACGGCTCCAAGACCTTCATCACCAACGCACCGATCGCCGACCTTTTGCTGGTGTTCGCCGTCACCAACAGGGATAAGGGGTTCGCAGGCGTCTCCGCCTTCATCGTGGAAAGAGGGTTCCCCGGCTTCTCCACCGGCACCCCCCTGGAAACCATGGGGCTGCGGACCTGTCCTTTGGGGGAGGTGTTCCTGGAGGATTGTGAGGTTCCCGAGGAGAACCGGCTAGGGCAGGAGGGAAGCGGCGCGGCGATCTTCAACTCCGAGATGGAGTGGGAGCGGAGCTGTCTTTTCGCCGCGCACCTCGGGGCGATGGACAAGATCCTCGAGGACTGCGTCGCCTACGCCAAGGAGCGGCAGCAGTTTGGCCAGGCGATAGGTAAATGCCAGTCCATCTCCCACAAGATCTCCGACATGAAGGTCCGCATCGAGCTCTCGCGCCTGATGCTGCACCAGGTGGCGGCGCTCAAGGGGCAGGGGAAAAGGGCGCCGCTCGAATCGGCGATGGCGAAGCTCTTCATCAGCGAAAGCTACGTGCAAAACTGCACCGACGCGCTGCAGATACACGGTGCCTACGGCTACAGCGCGGAGTACGACTTCGAGAGGAACCTGCGCGACGCCATCGCCGGGAAGATCTACTCGGGGACCTCGGAGATCCAGCGCAACATCATCGCCACCTTCCTGGGGCTCTAGCAGAAGGGGCCAGCGAGGCAAAGTATGTACCTACTGCAACGGTTACTCACCGAGAGCGCCGCCACCTTCCCCGACAACACAGCCGTCTCCTTCCGCAACCAGGAGCTCTCCTATGCCGAGCTCGAGGCGCAAAGCAACCAGCTGAGCGCACTCCTCAAACGGCGCGGGGTGGCGCGGGGAGACCGGGTCGGGATCCTTCTCAACAAGTCGCTGGAGTCCATCGTCTCCGTCTTCGGAATCCTCAAGGCGGGGGCGATCTACGTGCCGTTGGACCCGGCGGCGCCGGCCGCGAGACAGGCCTCCATCATCAGGCACTGCGGCATCGAGATCGCCATCGCCGCGCCGCAACTATTGGAGCGGCTTGTCGCCGAGGCAGAGGAGCCCCTGCCGCTTCGGGCAGCCATCGTCACAGGTTCTTCGGCGGGAGTCCTCCCCCCGGATCAAAGCGTGAGCTGCAGCGGCTGGAACGAAATGCTGGGCGAGAGCTCCGGCTCCCCTGCCGACGACGGTGTTTGCGGCGCGGCTCCCGCCTATATCCTGCATACCTCCGGCTCCACCGGCTCGCCCAAGGGGGTGGTGATCTCCCACCTGAACGCCCTCACCTTCGTCGAGATGGCGGCCCGCTTCTTCGGGATCTCCCCGCGCGATCGCCTGGCCAACCACGCGCCCCTGCATTTCGACCTCTCCATCTTCGACATCTTCTGCGCCGTGAAAAGCGGCGCCACCGTGGTGCTGGTCCCCGAGGCGCTCTCGGCCTTCCCGGTGCGCCTGGCGGACTTCATGCAGAACGAGGGGATCACGGTGTGGAACTCGGTGGCGTCGCTTCTGACCAAGCTCGCCGACCAGGGCGCGCTGGAGCGGCTCACCCTGGAGAAGCTGCGCCTGGTCCACTTCTCCGGGGACCTGATGCCGGTAAAATACCTGCAGACCCTGAAGCAGTGCATGCCTTCGGCCGCCTTCTACAACATCTACGGCCAGACCGAGGCCAACTCCTCCCTTTGCTTCAGGGTTCCCGACCTACTGGAGCAAGGAGAATGGAAGATCCCGATCGGGACCCCCTTCCCCAACTTCGAGGTTTTCGCAGTCGACGAGGGGGGGAAAGTGGTGACCGAACCGGGAGAGGAGGGGGAGCTGCATGTCCTGAGTTCCACCGTGGCACTGGGATACTGGAACGACTGCGGCAGGACCCAGGCGCAGTTCGCACCGGACCCGCGCAACCCTTCCGCCCACGCCAGGGTCTACAAGACCGGGGACCTGGCCCGCGTGGACGCCGCCGGCAACTTCGTCTTCGCCGGCCGCAGAGACCACATGGTTAAGAGCAAGGGGTTCCGGGTGGAGCTGGACGAGATCGAGATCGTCCTGAACAGCCACCCCGGCGTCAGGCAGGCGGCCGTCGTCGCCGTCCCGGACGACCTGGCCGGGAGCAGGATTGTGGCCTACGTCTGTCCGCGCGAGGGGGCCACGCTCGAACCCCGAACGCTCGCAGCCCTTTGCAGTGAACATCTCCCCAAATACATGGTGCCGGAGCTCATCAGCTGCCTAGCCTCCCTGCCGGTCAATTCCAACGGCAAGATCGACCGCAAGGCACTGGAACGGGCCTTTCTCGAAGGGGCTGCCGACTGACGCGGCGGGGCAACCCGCCCTCCCCTCCTTCCTCTCCCATTTATCCCTTCCCGCCCGCAACTCCGTTCGAGTCAAAGCTAATTAAAGTACAATTAATTGATTTCACGGAGAAAATTTGCTATCGTTCCGCGGCTTGAAACAAAAGTTTCCAAGGAGCGTCAATGTTACTGAAAGACATGGAGGACATCCGGCAGAAGGCCGACTGTCTGAAGTCCGCACAGGAAGTCGACGCTGCGCTGTCACGCATGGCGCAGCAGATAACCGAGCGGTTGGCGGGAACCGACCCTGTGGCGATTTGCATCATGAACGGCGGGCTGTTCGTCACCGGCAAGCTGGTGGACAAACTCCCCTTCGCGCTGGAGCTCGACTACCTTCACGCTACCCGTTACGGCGCGGAGCTGACCGGCGGAAGCCTGCTTTGGAAAGTAAAGCCGGAGCGGTCACTCAAGGGGCGCACGGTGCTCCTGGTGGACGACATCCTGGACGAGGGGGTGACCCTCGCAGAGATCGAGCGCTACTGCCGCGAGGAAGGCGCCGCCGCGGTCTACACCGCGGTGCTGGTAGACAAGATCCACGACAGGAAGGCGCCCGGCGCCAAGGCCGACTTCGTCGGTCTGGAGGTAGAGGACCGCTTCCTCTTCGGTTGCGGCATGGACATCGCAGGCTACTGGCGCAACCTCCCCGCGCTCTACGCAATGAAGGAGCAGAACTAGCATGACCTCCCGCATAGCAGCTTACTTCCAGTTCCAGCGCTACGGCACCGACATGAAGCGTGAGGTCATCGCCGGACTCACCACCTTCCTCACCATGGCGTACATCATCATAGTCAACCCGGCCATCCTGGAAAACGCGGGGATCCCGCGCGGCCCCTCAACCACCGCGACCATCATCGCCGCCGTCTTCGGCACCGTGCTGATGGCGTTTTTCGCCAACCGCCCCTTCGCCATCGCCCCCTACATGAGCGAGAACGCCTTCATAGCCTTCGTGGTGGTGAAGGTGATGGGATATTCCTGGCAGACCGCGCTCACCGCCGTCTTCTTCGCCGGGGTCCTCTTCACCCTGCTCACCCTGTTCAAGGTGCGGAGCTGGCTCGCGGAATCGATCCCCCTGTCGCTCAAGTGCGCCTTCGCCACCGGGATCGGCCTGTTCCTCACCTTCATCGGCCTGAACGAGACCGGCATCGTGGTGCTCGGAGTCCCCGGGGCGCCGGTGAAGCTGGGGGATCTCTCCCAACCCTCGGTGCTCCTGGCCGTGTTCGGCCTCCTCCTGACCGTGGTGCTCATCTCCCGCAAGGTGCTGGGCGCGATGATGATCGGCATCGTCGTCACCACCATCGCCTCCATCGCGCTCAAGGTGACACCGCTGCCGCAGTCGTTCGTCAGCCTGCCGCCCGACATCTCGCCGATCCTGTTCCAGCTCGATTTCGCCGGGGCGCTGTCGCCCGGCTTCTTCCCGATCATCCTGACCATCTTCATCATGGCCTTCCTCGACACGGTCGGGACGCTCCTGGGCCTGTCCATGCGGGCGGACCTTCTGGACGAGAAGGGGAACCTTCCCGAGATCGAGAAGCCGATGCTCGCCGACGCGCTGGCGACTGTCGCGGCGCCGCTTCTTGGGACCACCACCACCGGCGCCTACATAGAGAGCGCGGCCGGCATCGAGGAGGGGGGGCGCACCGGCTTCACCGCCCTCGTCACCGCGTTCTTCTTCCTTCTGGCCCTCTTTTTCGCGCCCCTTTTCACCGTGGTCCCGGCGCACGCCTTCGGCATCGCCCTGATCGTGATCGGCTCCTTCATGATCAGCCCGCTGGCGAAGATCGACTTCGACGACTTCACTGAACTGATCCCCGCCTTCCTGACCGTAGTGCTGATGATCTTCACCTACAACATCGGGGTCGGCATGACCGCAGGCTTCATCGCCTATCCGCTCATGAAGGGCGCCACCGGGCGCATCAAGGAGATGAAAGGGGGGATGTGGGTGCTCGCCCTGCTCTCCCTCTCCTACTTCGTCTTCGGGGCGAAATAATCCGTTCCATCCGCACTTTTGGTCCCCCTCCAGCAGGAGGGGGACGCTTCCTCTCCAAGCCAAGCTTCCTCATCCAATGAAGATTCCCACCCCAAGGGGAACTCCCGCGCAATTATTGAAAAAACTTTTTCCATCCTCTCATTGACAGAGACAAACCCTCCCCTATAATAAGTCAAAATTCTCTAACAAGGAGAGGAACATGAAAAAACTTCTGCTGGGATTTCTTCTGAGTCTTGCTGTATCAGGCGCATCTTACGCCGCCCAGGCTCACACCAACACCGGTTGCGGTCTCGGAACCTTGCTGTTCCAGAACAAGGCTGACAACTCCATCGTGCTGCAAGTCCTGCAGTCCACCACCAACGGCAGCTTCGGCTCCCAGACCTTCGGCATCTCTTCCGGCACTTCGGAATGCCAGCAACCGAGCAAAATTGCGCAAAACGAGAAGCTGAACGAGTTCGTCCGCGCCAACATGGACAACCTGGCCAAGGAAATCGCCATGGGCAAGGGCGAGACCCTGGACACCTTCGTCGAGATGCTGGGGGTCACCCCTGGCCAGGGCGACGCCTACAAGGCGACGCTGCAGGCGAACTTCAACAAGATCTTCACCTCCGACAAGATCGTCCTCGCCGAGGTCATCGACAACTCGGTGGCGGTCACCAGGTAGCACTCTGTTTCCCATTGGTCAATGCAGGGTGCACGGCGTTCGCCGTGCACCTTTTTTTTAATGCGGGCGAATGCCGCCCGACTTCCTGTCCCGAAAGCAGGTTCATTCCATGGCCATCACCCGCAGCGCCGTTTTCGCCACGCTCTGGCTCTTGCTCCTCGTTTCCCCCGCAGCAGCAGCGCCTCCCTCCCAGCCGGACCTCCTCATCGCCCGCGCCCGCAGCATGGGGCTTGCCTCCGAAAGGAACTGGCACATCCTCCTGCACTACAAGAAAACCTTTGGCGGCGGCTTCCGGAGCAGGATCTCGGACCCCAACTTCTTCCTCTCCCCGCAGGGGCGGGAAAACCCCGAGGCGGAACTGGAGGCCACCATCGCCGGGTTCTTCCTCCCCCGGACCGGTGACGGCGAGCACCCCATCTGCCGGTTCCCCGCAAGGCTCCAGTGGCTCAAGGATCGGCTCGGCATCCCACCGGGGGATCTCCCCGAGACGGCCTGCACGGAGCAGAAGGAGCTGCTGCAAACGGTCGACGCACGCTCGGCGGTGCTGGTCTTTCCCGTGGGGCACATAAACAGCCCGGCTTCGATGTTCGGGCACACCCTGCTCAGGTTCGACGGCCCCACCAAGAGCAACCTCATCTCCTTCGCCGTCAACTACGCGGCGGACGCGAACGACAAGAACGGGCTCCTGTACGCCTACAAGGGGCTTTGCGGCAAGTACAAGGGGTACTACTCCCTGATGCCATACTACTTGAAGGTGAAGGAGTACGGCGACCTGGAGCACCGGGACATGTGGGAGTACCGGTTGAGGCTCTCCCAGGAAGAAGTGGACCGGATGCTTTTGCACACTCTGGAGCTGGAGCGGATCTCGTCGCAGTACTTCTTCCTCGACGAGAACTGCTCCTTCAACCTGCTATTCCTGATCGAGGCGGCACGCCCTACCCTGCACTTGAGCGACCGGACCGGCCTCTGGGTCCTCCCCACCGACACCATTGAGCTCGCCAGGGAAAACGGGATCGTGGACGAGGCGGTCTACCGCCCGTCGCAGGGGGCGCGTATCGTGAAGATGGCCTCTCTACTTGACGCTGAAGGGCAAAAGGCGGCGCTGAAACTGGCGCAGGGGAAAAGCGAACCGTCAAAGGCGGCACGAGCCGGCGCGTCGGTGCAGCAGCAGAGGGAAGTACTGGACCTGGCGGCGGAGATGGTCCAGCTGCGGTACGCCCGCAAAGAGCTGGAAAAGGACGACTTCAACAAGCTGTACCTGAAGATACTGGCGCAAAGGAGCCGGATGGGCAAGGGGGAAGACGATCTGTACACGGTCGCCCCCCCGCCCCCTCCCGACGCCGGCCACGGGACCGTCAAGCTGGGAGCGGGGGGCGGCGTCCGGCGGGACGAGTGGTTCGGCGAGTTGCGGCTGCAGCCCGCGTTCCACGACATGCTCGACCCGGACCAGGGGTACATCCGGGGAGCGCAGATAAAGTTCCTGGACACGGCGCTGCGCTACGCGCCGGAGCATGACCGGTTATGGCTGAAGAGCCTGCACCTTTTGGACATCGCCTCCACCTCCCCCAGGGATCGCTTCTTCACCCCTCTCTCCTGGAAGGCGGCCGCCGGCTGGGACACCGAGGCGATGAAGGACGGCAGGGACTCCCTCATCTTCCGGGTCAACACCGGCGGGGGGTTCGCCGCGCGCTCCCCCTTCGGCGGGATCCTGCACGCCCTTGGGGAGGTGGACCTGAACGCGGGGCGAAGGTTTGCGGGGAACGTCGCAGCCGGACCGGGGGTGAGCCTGGGAGCACTGGAGCAGGTGACCGACTGGTGGAAGCTGCAGCTCAAGGGGGAGGCGTTCTACTACCTTTTGGGGGACGAGCGCGTGGCAGTCAAGGGAACCGTGGCGCAGAACTTCCGGCTGACGCGAAACGACTCGGTGAATTTGGAACTTAGCTATCAGGAGGTCGAGGGGCACTCAGTGCGGGAGGCGACGCTGCTCTGGAACCGTTATTTCTGATGTAGCCTACTGTCTGAGCGGGTCAGGTTGATCTCTCAGCAAAAGCCATTGACATAATTTTCCCGCCTGTGCATAATCTGAACAACATAACCTTCCCTAACAGGGATAGACGATAATACTCAACCATCCGCGAGGATGGGGCGGAAAGCCTACAGGGTCTCCCAGAGACAGCCGGGTTGCCGAAATATCCTTTGATATTCCGCTCCCGGCTTTTTTTGCGTTCTGGACCCAGCCGTTCATCTGACTGGGGTCCGGATGAGGAGGTATCGTCCATGTACTGTCACATACTCGGGCCAATCGGATCTATCTACCCTTTGACAGTCGTGCGCCGCAGCACGACCGCAGTAATGACAGTTGCCCCAGGCAAAGCAAACCTCGCCGGGCAGGACGCTGGGGTTCACCTGCACCGTTTGCCCCAGGAGATCTTTTTCTCCCCCAAACGCCCCGCAGCAGCCATATGGGGGCTATCATGGTGAGCGACGAAAACACCATCGCCATTCCCCAGCTCCTTTATGAGGCGGTCAGCCGCGGCAAGCGCGAGTGGGAGCAGACCTTCGACTCCATCCCGGACCTGATCTTCATCACCGACACCAACCACACCATCTCGCGCGCCAACCGCGCCATGGCCAAGTACTGCGGCATCCGGCCGGAGGAGCTTCCGGGACGCAAGTGCTACGAGGTCTTCCACAACCTGTCGTCTCCCCCGCCCTATTGTCCGCTCCAGAGCCTGAAAGAGGGCCGGGCGCCACGGGCGGAGGAAGTCGAGGTCGGCAACCTGGGCGGCTTTTTCGACATCTCGTTATCCCCTTTGTACAACGAGGAGGGGACCCTCGTCGCCTGCGTCCACGTGGCCCGCGACGTTACCGAGCGGAAAAAAGCCCAGGAATACCGGCTGGAGTTGGAGCAGCAGCTGCGGCAGGCCCAAAAGCTCGAGAGCCTCGGCGTGCTCACCGGCGGAATCGCACATGATTTCAACAACATCCTGATGATAATCCTCGGGCACTGCACGCTTGCCAAGGACAACGAATCCAGTGCCCAGATCATCAATCACCTGGACCAGATCGAGTCGGCAGGCAGTCGGGCCGCCGACCTTTGCCGGCAGATGCTTACCTATGCGGGGAAAGCGCCGCTGGTGCAGACGCAGATCCACCTCCCGGCGCTGGTACGCGACATGGTGCAGATGCTGCAGCCCGCGTTCAACAAGAAGGTGACGGTCGAATGCGATTTCGTAACCGGCCTGCCGAAGCTGACCTGCGACGAGGCGAAAATCCAGCAGATCGTGATGAACCTCGTGGTGAACGCGGCGGAATCGCTGGGAGAGCAGGGGGGCGAGGTCAAGGTGGCCGTACTGCAAAAGACGTTGCTCAAGGCGGAGCCGAAGGTGGATTGCTTCGGCAACCAGATCCCGCCCGGAGCCTATCTGTGCCTGGAGGTGGCCGACACCGGGTGCGGCATGGACCCGGAGACCCAGAAGCGGATCTTCGAGCCGTTTTTCAGCACCAAGTTCACCGGGCGGGGACTGGGGCTTTCGGCGCTAAGCGGCATCATCAAGTCCCATAACGGAGCGCTGCAGCTCCGCAGCACCCCCGGGGCGGGGACCACTTTCAGCGTCTACTTCCCCCTTCCCCCAGACACACACCCCGAAAGCAACGGCATCGCGCCCCCCTCCTCGCCGCCAGAAGCGGCAATGCTCCAAGGCACTATCCTTTTGGTCGACGACGAGGAGGAACTTCGTGCTGTAGGGGCTGAACTTCTCGCCAGCATGGGGTTCAGCGTGATCGCCGCCAAAAACGGCAGCGAGGTGCTCAGGATCTGGCAGGAGCGCAAGCGCGAGATAGACCTCGTGCTGATGGACCTGACCATGCCGGAGCTTGACGGCATCGAGACCTACCGCGCTTTGCGCAAGGATACCCCCTCGCTCCCGGTGCTCTTTTGCAGCGGGTACGGGGATCAGGACATCCGCCCCTGCATTGGCGAAGACGCCCACGCCGGCTTCATCTCGAAGCCGTACCGGTTGGACCTCCTGCAAACGGTGCTGGCGACCCTATGGAGAAAGGGCTGAAGGGGTCAGAACTGGATCTGGCAGCGCTTGGAGTCCCCTTCCACCTTGAGCCACAAAAGGATCTTCCTGGCCCGGGTGCACCAGTCCCGCACGTCCTTCTCGAAGGTGGGGCAGTTCGCCACCACCTCGAGCACCTCGCCGGGCTTCATCTTGGTGGCCAGCACTGTTATCTTCAAAGTCGGTTGCGGGCACTTGAGCCCGCGCGCATCGAGTACCTGAACGCTCATATTTCGCCTCCCGCGGATACTTTTTTCAATGGGCCCAGCATGCGCACCGACTCCACCATGTCGGTGACGAGCTGCGCGTACTTCTCCCCCTCCCCCGCCGAAACGTAGTCGAAGCGGCAGCGCTCCCGCTCGACCCCCATCTGAAGCATCACCCTGGCGAGCAGCGCGTGCCGCTGGGCCGCGCGGAGGTTCCCTTCCTTGTAGTGGCAGTCCCCCGGATGGCAGGCCAGCACGATGACGCCGTCGGCCCCCTGCTGGAAGGCCTTCATGATGAAGACAGGCTCGATCCTCCCGGTGCACATCACCCTGACGATGCTCACGTTGGGGGGGTAAGGCGTCTGCGCCAGCCCGGCCCGGTCCGCCCCGGCATAGGAGCACCAGTTGCAGAGAAAACCGATGATGCGGGGCTCGAACGGCTCCGCCGCCCGCCGTTTTTCGCCCTTGCGGGCGTTTATCGATCCCTTCATTTCAAGGCCCCCTCTATCTCCGCGAGGATCATTTCGCCGGTGAAATGCTGCGCCCGGGAAGCGCCCGCCGGGCAGGCGGCGACGCAGGTGCCGCAGCCGTGACAAAGGACGGAGCTGACGCAGGCCACCCCCTTTTCGCTGTCAAAGGAGACCGCCCGGTAGGGGCAGACCTTGAGGCAGACCCGGCACCCGGAGCAAAGTTCCGGATCCACGCTGGCGAAAAGCGGTTCGAGCCGCAGCTTGCGCCCCTCGACCAGTTCGCAGAGGACGGAGCCTGCGGCGGCAACCCCCTGCAGCGCGGCGCGCTGGATGTCGGCGGGTCCCTGGCAGGCCCCGGCCAGGTAGATCCCGCGCATCTTGCTGGAGGAGGCGTCGATCCTGCCGTGCATCTCCTCGTAGAAGCCGAACCGGTCCAGCGAAACCTCCAAAAGCGCCCCCAGCGCCCCGGCGTCCTCCCCAGGGACCACCGCCGGGCAGAGCACCACGAGATCGGCGCTCAGACTCTCCCCGCCGGCCACGAAGACGCGGGCCTCCCCCCCTTCTTCCCGCACCGAGAGCCCGGCGAGACTCCCGTACCGGGAGAGAGCGGTGCCGGGATCCTCACGGGCGGAGAGGTAGAGCGCCGAGGCCTCCTTGCCGGCGGCGGCGATCTCACGGTAGAGATGATGGATCCGCGCCTGCGGCAGCCGCGAGCGCAGCAGGCGGTTCAGCTTGAAGGCGTACTGGCAGCAGATCCCGGAACAGTAGGGGCGGTGCCCCTCGTCCAGGCTTCCCACGCAGTGGATGAAAAGGACCCTTTCCGGGAGTCCGGACGGGTCCCCGGCAAAGGGACCGTTGGAGGCAAGCATCCGCTCCAGTTCGTGCGCCGTCTTCACCTGGGGCAGGACTCCATAGCCAAGCTGCGGGAAAGTGGTGCAGTCGTAGAGCGAGGCGCCGGTCGCGACGACGATCGCCCCCACCTGCCGCTCCACCAGCGTCTCGGCGTCCTGGTAGCGCACCACGTCTGCTCCCATGGGGCAGGACTCGCTGCAGAGACGGCACTCACCCCCCTCGGTAAACCGGGTGCAGAGCGCCGGATCGAGGTAGGGGAGGTTGGGGAGCGCCCCGGGGAAGGCGAAGGCCATCGCCTTCTTCTCCCCCATGCCGCAGTCGAAGGGGTTCTTCCCCGCGACGGGGCAGGCCTCGACGCACTCGCCGCAGCCGATGCAGGTGGCCTCGTCCAGGTAGCGCGGCCGTCTTCGGATGGTGGCGCTGAAGTTGCCGAAGAACCCCTTCACCTCGGCCAGCTCGGAGAGGGTCAGAAGCTCGATGTTGCCGGCGTACTCGCCGTGGAGCAGCTCCCCCATGAGCGGCTCCAGCATGCAGGGGCCGCACTCGAGGTCGGGGAAGAGCTCCTCGTAGAGGACCGGCAGCCCGCCTATGGCTGGCCCCTTCTCGACGAGGACCACCTTGCGCCCCGCCCGGGCCAGGGTGAGGGAGGCCTTGAGCCCGGCAGGGCCGCCCCCCAGAACCAGCACCGAGCTCGCGACCTCGAGCTCCTCCCTCTCCAGCTCCTGCTGCAGCGCGACCCTGAGGAGCGCCCCCCGGATCGCCAGTACCGCCTTGCGCACGGCTTGCTCCGGCTCCTTGGTGACCCAGGCCACCTGCTCCCGGAGGTTCACCATCTGCATCAGGTAGGGGTTCATCCCGGCCTGCTCCAGCACCCGCATGAAGGTCGCCTCGTGCTCCCTCGGGGTGCAGGCGGCGATCACCACCCGGTCCGGCCGCTCGTCCCTCAGGTCCTGTTCAAGGAAGGCCTTCCCCTCCTCGGAACAGAGGAAGGGGTAGGTCTTGAAATAGGCGAGGCCGTCTTGGGCCAGCCCCAGGCGTACCTTTTCCGGGTCGACCAGCTCCGCTATGTTGCTCCCGCAGTTGCAAAAATAAAGACCGATCTTCATGAACGCTCCCCCGCCCCGCCCGCAGTCGCGGCGTCCCCCAGCCCGCCCGGGTCCATCCCGGGTGCTGCGGCTGCCATAACCGCCGCCACGGCCTTAGGCAGCGCCGCGCGCACCGCTTCGCTCAGCTCCTCGCCAAAGGTCTCCACGTCCCCCGCCTCCACCCCGACCAGCTCGACCAGCTCCGGCAGGTTAAGACCCAGCTCGCGCCCCAGCCGCAGCGCCCCCGCCAGGTCGCCGTCGTGGCTGCTGTGCAGGTTGCGGGTACCCCTCCCCTCCAGCGCACCGATGCGGAGCACGGTCCCGGGGGGAAGGCCCCCGGTCATGGCGTCCACGATCACGGCCCGCCGGTAGCCGGAGATCGCCTCCATGAGCCTGAGCCCTCCCGAGTACGCCTCCACCACCTCGACCCCGGTCCCCGCCAAGAGCTCCCGCACCGCCGCCGCCACCTTGATCCCGACGCCGTCGTCGGTAAGGATCGGGTTCCCAAGCCCCACCACCACGGTCCCCATCACCCGCGCTCCACTTCATGGACCACGGCGCCCGACGCGTCCCGGACCGTGACCTTGAGCGGCATCTTGCCGAAGGCGTGGGTGGCGCAGGAGAGGCAGGGGTCGTAGAGCCGGAAGGCCATCTCGATGCGGTTCAGCATCCCCTCCTCCACGACCTTGCCGCCGGTGATGATCCGGCTCGCCGCCTTCTTGATTGAAAGCGCCATCGGTGCGTAGTTGTTGGTGGTGCCGACGATCAGGTTGACGCGGGTGAGCACCCCCCGCTGGTCCGCCTCGTAATGGTGCGTGAGTATCCCCCGGGGGGCCTCCACGCATCCCACGCCGCGGCCGGTCACTGGGCCCGGCTTGGCGCGGAGGTCCGTCGAGGTGATCTCCGGGTCGAGGGCCAGTTCCAGCATCCGCTCCGCCGCGTAGAGGAGCTCCACGAGCCTCGCCCAGTGGGTCGCCAGCCGGGAATGCACCGGGAGGTAGCGCCCCCCGGTCCTGCCGCTCCCCAGGGTATCGAAGAAGCGCTCGAACTCCTGCTGCGCCAGTGGGGTCGCCATCTTGTCCGCGACGTTCAGCCGCGACAAGGGGGACGCGGTGTAGACCCCGCTTCCCGGTCCGTCCACCACCCCCTGCCACCCCACCTTTTTCAGGTAGGGGAACTTCAGGTAGCTCCAGGGGACCACCCGCTCCGCGATCTGCTCCGCGTACTGGTCCGGGTGGTAGCGCGAGAGCTCCGAGCCGTCGGGAGAGACGACGCGCACCGTGCCGTCGTAGAGGTTCGGCCGTCCCTCGCCGTCCACGAGCCCCATGTAGTAGGTCCTGTGGGTGTAGGTTTCGGAGCCGAGGAGCTCGCGGTAGACGGGGTTTTTCAGCACCAGGTCGTCGAAGAGCTTCAGGGTGAAGCGCGCGAACTCCACGTTCTTCCGCGCACTCGCGACGATCTCGTCCCTCTCGGCGTGGCTGATCGGGCGGCTCCACCCCCCGGGGATCCCCGCGACCGGGTGGATGCTCCGCCCCCCCACGGTCTTGATCACCTGGTGGTTCCTGGCGCGGCAGGCGATCACCTCCTTCCCCACGTCGAGCCCCACCTTCCTGATCACCCCCAGCATGTTCCGCTCCGCGGGGGGAGCGTCGGGGCCGATGATGAAGTCAGGCCCCCCCAGCGCGTAGAAGTGGGTGGTATGGTCGGTGACGAAGAAGGCGCAGTAGAGGAGCTCGCGCAGTTTTTTCGCGGCGGGAGGCGGGTCCGCGGCAAAGAGGGCGTCAAGGGCCTTGGAGGCCGCCATGTGGTGCGCCTCCGGGCAGACGCCACAGATGCGGTTGGTGATGAGGGGCATCTCCTCGGCCATGCGCCCCACGCAGAACTGCTCGAAGCCGCGCAGCTCCGGCACCTGGAAGAAGGCTTCCGCCACCTCCCCTGCCGCGTCCAGGAAGATCTCGATCTTCCCGTGCCCCTCGAGCCTCGTGATCGGGTCGATGCTGATGCGGGTCATCTTTTCACCCTCCCCCCCAGGACCGATCCCGGCAGGGTGTACTTGTAGAGGAGCCCGGCGTAGTCGGGGACCTGGTCCAGGAACTCCTCAAGGCGGAGGGCCAGCTCCTTCTCCCCTTTCCCCCTGTGCTCCCCGGGGTCGATGATGGAACCCAGGGCGGCGATCATGGCGCCCCCCTGGTCGGCCACCCCTTCCGGGGGGCCGTAGCAGCCGCTGCAGGGCATGTTGGCGTCGGGACAGGGAGCGCCGCAGCCCCCCCTCGTGGCGACGCCGAGGCATATCATCCCCTGCTCCAGGAGGCACTTCCCGTCCACAGGCTCGATCTCGTGGTTGCGGTAGAGCCGCCCGATGCTCTTGTCCTCCTTGGTGCGCGCGCAGTCGCGGCAGACCGTCCCCTCCCCCGCCCCGAGGAAGCTCCCGGGAGCGGGGAGCTCGCCCAGTATGACCGCCTCAAGCGCGTTCCAGAGCTGGTGCGATTCCGGCGGGCAGCCCGGGATCAGGTAGTCCACCGGGACTACCTCCCGCAGGGTCTTCACCCGCGGCAGCAGGGAGGGAAGCTCCAGCGCGCCCAGGGGGGTGAGAGAGGAGCCGACCGGGAGCGTCCCCTGCGGGTTGTCCAGGGTGGGGCTGTCGAGGTAGACCCCCTCGATGAGCTCCTCCCGGCTCCGCAGGTTGGCGAGCCCCGGGATGCACCCCTCCACCGCGCAACTCCCGGTCGCGATCAGAAGGCGAGACTTCCTCCTCAAAAGGCGCGCCATCTCCTCGTTCTCCGAGCTGCGCAGGGCGCCGTTGAAGAGGGTCACCGCGATCGCCCCGTCGGGGAGCGCCTCGACATCCTTCTTCTTGGTGTCCAAGAGGCAGGGGCAGAACATGAAGTCGAAGGCGGCGTCGACATCGAGTATCCGCTCGTGCAGGTTCACCAGCGCGATCTCGCACCCCCCGCAGGACGCCCCCCAGTACATGGCTAGCTTCGGCTTTCCGGGCTTTCCCCCCCCTCGCCCGCCGGTCACTTGCCGGCCTCCACGCGGTTGCGCCCGAGCTTCTTCGCCTCGTAGAGCGCCTCGTCCGCCGCGGCGCAGAGCCTGTCCCCCTTCTTGTGGGTGGCAAGCGCCGCCACGCCGCAGCTGAAGGTGGCCTGGAACGATTCCCCCCCGGCCGGGAACTGGATGGCCCCGAAGCTCTCCCGCAGCTGGTCCAGCCGTTCCCGCGCCGCGGCGAGGTCGCATCCGGGGAGTATCAGGGCGAACTCCTCGCCGCCGTAGCGGCCGATCGAGTCGGTCTTCGCGAGCCTGGTGCGCAGGAACTTGGCCAGCGTCACCAGCACGCGGTCCCCGGTGGGGTGGCCGTACTTGTCGTTGATCTCCTTGAAGCGGTCCATGTCGAGCATGGCGAAGCAGAGGTCCCCCTCGTTCTCGGCGATCGCCCCGTCGAGTTTCGCCTTGATCGCCGTGTGGTTGAGAAGCCCGGTCATGCTGTCCCGGACCATCAGCGAGCGGAGCACCTTCATCCTCTCGGCACGCACCGCGACTGCCGAGATCAGGTGCTCGGGCTTGATCGGCTTGGTAAGGAACTCGTCCCCCCCCATGCGCATGGCGTTTCTGTGCAGGTCGGTGTCGGTCTCGGTCGAGAGGAAGACGATCGGGATGCTGACGCAGTCCCCCGACTGCCGGATCGTCTTGGCGAGCTCCATCCCGTTGCAGCCCGGCATGTTCATGTCGGTCAGGATCAGGTCCGGCTTGAACTCCTGGAGGCTCCCCATGGCCAGCAGGGGGTCGTTGATCTGCCTGGTCACCATCCCCACCCCTTCGAGGATGGTGGAGTACAGCTCCAGGAGGTGGGCGTCGTCGTCCACGATCATGATCCGGTACGGCTCCGGCGGCTCCACCGTGGTGAGCTTCGTTAGGACGGAGCAGAGGTCGATGGCGTTGACCGGCTTGACGAAGTAGGCGCTGGAGCCCGCCCGGACCGCGGAAAGGCGGTACGAGAAGTCGTCGACCGAGGAGACGAACACGGCGGGTATCGGCGCTTTCCGTTCGGACTGGATCTTCGCCACCATGTCGGCGCCGGCAAGCGGCCTCCCCGAGAACATCATGTCCATGACGATGGCGTCCGGAGGCGAGTTCTGCACCGCCTGGTAGAGCTGCTCCACGTCGGGAAAGGCCATGGTGCGGAAGCCGAAACAGCCGATCTGGGTGGAGAGGGCCATGCGCTGGAAGGAGTCGTCCTCACAGAGATACACCACCTTCTCCTCGCGGCAGGCCGCGTTCTCCGAGGCCGCCACCAGGTCCAGCGCCTGCAGGTCGGCAGCCTCCTGGCACTCCAGCTCAGCCGCCGCCCGCTCGATGGCGGCAAGCTGCCCCCGCAACTGGGGCACCAGCCTCTTGGCCGGCAGCGGCTCGACGTACATCGCCTCCTTGGCCAGTTGCTCCCCGACCGCCGCGGCGGCGCTCACCCCCTTAAGCCCGAAGGAGGCGCTCCCCCCCCTGAGGGTGTGGATGGAGCGGTGCAGCCCCTGCAAGTGCTCGAAGTCCGGCTTCTCCTCGAAGTCGTCGAGCGCTGTCCGCAGCGCCTCCAGCTGGGCCGGGAGCTGCTTCAGGAAGGCCTCCCGTATCCGTTTCAGCCTCGCGGCCGTTGAAACCCCTTGTGTCGTCATGGCTTTCCCCCCGCTGTCAGCCCACGATGGAGGCGAGGAGGTCCGGCAGGTTCTCCTGCAGTTCCTCGTCCTTGGTGAGCACCGCGCTCATCTCGGGATACTGCCCCCTGAGCTTTTCCGCCTCCTCCCCGGTGATGAGCAGAAACGGCTGCCGGAACCCCTGCCGGCGCAGTTCCCCGAAGAGTTCGGCCCCGCTCATCATCGGCATGTTCATGTCGGAAACCACCGCCGCGAGGCCCGGCTGCGCCTCCAGCTTCTCCAGCGCGTCCACCCCTCCTTCCGCCAGCACGGTTTCGTATCCCGCCATCTCGACCAGCATGGCGGTGAGTTCCGCGGTGAACGGGTCGTCGTCCACCACCAACACGGTTTTCGGGCTATCTGTCATGTCTCTCTCCTCTGGCTGCTCGATTTTTTATCAACCGATAAGGCTCCGCACCGTGTCCAACAGGTTGGACTGGTCGAAGGCCCCCTTGACGATGTAGGCGTTTGCCCCCACGGCGATCCCCCTCTTCTTGTCCTCCACCTTCTCGCGCGAGGTGACGATGATGACCGGCACGCCGCCGTACTCAGGGTCCGAGCGGAGGCGTTCGGTGAGCGAGAAGCCGTCCAGCCTTGGCATCTCGACATCGGTGATCACCAGGTCGAAGCGGGTGCCGCGGCTCTTGAGCCAGGCGTCCTCGCCGTCCTCCGCGGTCACCACCTTGTAGCCGTAGGCTTCCAGGAGGCTCTGCTCCAGCTCGCGGGTATTGATGGAATCGTCCACCACCAGCACGGTCGCATCCTGCCGCGGCGCCTCCCCGTGCGGCCGCTGCCGCGGCTGCGCGATCTCGCGGGCGAGCCTGATGATCTCGGGGGGGTGCAGCACGTTGATGATGCTGTCCCGCTCGCCGATGGTCGCCCCGGACACCAGGCGCAGGTCCTTGAGATGCTGCGGCAGCGACTTGACCACCATCTCCTCGCGGCCGACGATGGCGTCCACCAAAAGCCCGAGCTTCTCCTCGCCGTCCCTGATCACCACAACGGTGACCTCGCACCCCGCCCTCGGCTCGCGCTCCACCCCCACGATGGCCGAAAGTTCCTCCACCGGGATGATCTGCTCGCGCAGGCGGATGGCCCGCTTGTTGACGATGTCGATGATCTCGTCCCGGCGGATGGAGAGCATCTCCACCATCGAGGTTGCCGGCAGCGCGCAGATCTTTCCGCCCACCGAGAGCAGGAAGAGCGGGAAGACGGCCAGGTTCAGCGGCAGGCGCAGCAGGAAGGTGGTCCCCTCCCCTTCCCTCGTTTCGATGACTATGCTCCCCCTAAGCTCGTCGACCACGCTCTTGCGCACCACGTCCATCCCCACGCCGCGCCCGGAGATGTCGGTGATGATGGGGGAGGTGCTGAAACCCGGGAGGAAGATCAGGTTAGTCACCTCCGCCCTCGACATGGACTGGAGGGCGCTTTCGGTAAGGAGCCCCTTGGCCAGCGCCTTCTGGCCGATCTTCTCGACGCTGAGCCCCTTGCCGTCGTCGCTAAGGGAGATGGTGACGCAGCCGCTGTCGTAATAGGCGTAGAGGGAGATGGTTCCCTTGGCCGGTTTTCCCGCAGCGGTCCGCTCCTCGCCGCTCTCCAGGCCGTGATCCAGCGAGTTGCGGATCATGTGCAGGAGGGAGTCGCCGATGCGGTCGATGATCTTTCGGTCCAGTTCCGTGTCCCCGCCGTCCACCACGAAATCGACCTCCTTGCCGACCTCGCGGGCCAGGTCCCGCACCGTTCGGCGCAGGGGGTCGAAGACGGTGGAGAGGGGCTGCATGCGCAGCGTGAGGGAGCTCTGTTGCAGGTCCCCCACCAGGTGCTCCTGCAGGAGGGAGGCGTCCTGCATGCCGCGCACCGCCTGGCGCAGGGAGAGCTGCAGCGCGTCCCCCGCCTCAGCCAGCGCCTCGTTGCCCGAGTCCGTGCCGGAGAGTTCCGACACCGCCTTCAGGTGCCGCGTCACGCTCCGTTCGATCTCCCGGAGAGAAGCGATGTCCCTGCGGTACCTGTTGTGCTGGGAGACGATCTCCCCCATCAGCTTGATCAGGTCGTCCAGCTTCGCCGCATTGATCCGGAGGTACTCCGCCGGTCTGTCCTTGGCCCCCGCGGGGTGCTTCTCCGGAGCGCCCCCTGCCTCCGGGGCCGCGCAGGTGGCGACCGAAGGCCGCGACCCGTCCGGGCTGTCCGGGCTGTCCGGGCTGTCCGGGCTGTCCGACCTGTCCGACTTGTCTGACTTGTCTGACTTGTCTGACTTGTCTGACTTGTCTGACTTGTCCGAGCTGTCCGGGGTGTCCGGGGTGTCCGCCACGGGCGCTGACGCCTCCGGCGCCGGCTGGGCTGTCTGGGCCAGCTCCCGGCAGAGCTCCGCGGGCGCCTCGGGGGACACCTCCCCCGCGGCCATCGCCTCCAGCATCCTCCCCAGGGCGTCCAGGCCGCGGAAGAGCACGTCGCAGACCGCGGGGGCGGCTTGCAGACTCCCGCCGCGCACCGCGTCCAGCACATCCTCCATCCGGTGGGCCAGTTCGGTGACGCCGGCAAGCTTCATCATCCGGGAGGAGCCCTTGATGGTGTGGGCAGAGCGGAACAGCCCGTTCAGAAGCTCGGCATCCCCCGGTGAGTTCTCCAGGTTCAGCAGCCCCTCGCTCAAGCGCGAACAGTGCTCCCGCGCCTCATCGATGAAGCGCGCCAGAAATTTGGCATGATCGAAGGCCATCTCACTCCTTCAGCTGCGACAGCTTGTGCCGGCATATCGCCTGAAACTGCCCGGCGTTGAAGCTAAGCGGGAAGAGGGCGCCCTCGCGGAACTCACCCTTCTCCAGGAGCCGCAAGGCCGTCTCGTAGCCACTGCGGGCCCTTTTCAGGTCCTTGCGCCCGGCGAGGATCTCGGCGCTGTAAAACTGCGCCAGCCAGCATCCCGGCGCCAGGTAAAGAGCCTCGCGAAACCGCTTCAACCCCTCCTCCTCGTCCCCCAAGTGCCGCGCTATCACCCCCAGCATGAGGTACCCCTCCAAGCAGAGCGGGTCGCGCGCGACGAGCCCCTGGCAGAGCCCGGCCGCCTCTTCGAGATGCTGCGCGTTCACCAGGAGGCTCGCCTTCAAGGTGAGCGCCTTGGCAAACCCAGGGTGGCGCGAGAGGACCGTTTCCAAAAGCTCCAGCGGCTCGTCGGCCTTCCCCTGGCAGGCGAGCTCCAGGGCAGTGTCGAAGAGCGCCTTCGTTTCGCCAGGGTCCCAGGCTGCCTTTTGCTTCCCCTCCCCCGGCTGGGGCCGAACACCCTCCCGGGAGTGCGGGGAACGCGGCACCGCGCCAGGCGCGCTACGGGTCACCGGCGGGCCGTTGCGCCGTGCCTCCCTGCGCTCGACGAACCTGAACTGCAGCGGCTCCTTGCGGTAACAGAAAAGGGCGTTTCGCTGCACCAGGGAAAGGACGCCGATGTCGTGATGGATGGTCTCCGTCGCCCCCACCACGAGATACCCCCCCCCGTTCAAGAGCCCCGCAAGGTTGCTGAAGATCCTGCGCTGCACCTCCTGCGGGAAGTAGATGGATACGTTGCGGTACAAGATGACGTCTGAAAGCTGCATCGCCTGCGGGTAGAACGGGTTCAGGAGGTTCACCACCTCGAAACGGACCAGCTTCCTGATCTCCTCCCGCACCCGGTACTCCCCCTGCCCGACCGGATCGAAATGACGCTGCAGCTGCTCCGCGCCGGTGCCGCGGAAGGAGCCCCTGCCGTACACCCCCCTTAAGGCCGCGGCTACCGCGCCCGAATCTATGTCCACGCCGGTGACGGTGAACAGGCGCTCGCTTTCGGCGCCCCAGCGCTCCCGCAGCATCATGGCGATGCTGTAAGCCTCCTCCCCCGTGGAACAACCTGCGCTCAGGATCTTCACCGGCCGCGCCTCACCCGCCGCCATGATTTCCCCCAGGAGCAGGCCCGCCACCAGGTTCAGGTGATCGGGCTCCCGGAAGAAGTAGGTCTCGTTGACGGTGAGGAGCTCCACCAGGGCGTTCAGTTCTTCGCGGTCTCGGGCCACGAGCGCGTGGTAGGCGCTGTGACTGTCGACCCCTCTCTCGGCCATCCTGGCAGCCACCCCCTCCGCGAGGCTCCGTTCGCGCCCCTGCTCGAAGGTGAAGCCGCAGGTGCGCAGGATCAGCTCTTTCAGCGGGCCCAACTCCCCCCCGTCCCGGTTCTGCACGGCCTCCCCCGTCATCTGCCGCACACCAGCGACAAAAGCTCGCCCGGGATCTCCGACAGCGGCAGCGCTCGGTCGATGCACCCCCTTTGCAGGGCGAGGGCGTTCATCCCGAAGATCGCCGAAGTGCCAGCGTCCTGGGCCAGGGTGGCCCCGCCGGCTTTCTTGATCGACTCCATCCCCAGCACCCCGTCGTCCCCCATCCCGCTCAGGATCACCCCTATCGCCCTCTCCCCGTAGGCTTCGGCAACCGCGGTCAAGAGCGTGTCGCAGGAGGGGTTGTAGACCAGGCGCGGGTCCCTCTCCCCGAGGAGCACCATCCCCTGCCTGCTTACCCTCATGGCCTGCTGGGGCGGATTGACCGAGACCTCTCCCGGGGTAAGGTAGTCGCCGTTGCAGGCGATCTTGACGGCGAGCCTGGAGGTGGCGTTCAGCCAATCCACCATGCCGCCGATGAACCCCTCGGCCATGTGCTGGGTCACCACGATGGGAGCGGGAAAGTCCGCGGGGAGCTGCGACAGGATATGCTGTATCGCCTGCGGCCCTCCGGTGGAGGCGGCGATGGCGACCACACTCGCGCCGTGCGGCCGCGGCCTCTTCCCGGCCGCTTTAGCCGCCAAGGGAGCGGACACCTTCCCCAGCTGCCGCAGCGCGTTCAGGTCGATCGCCGAGAGCGTCCTTATCTTTTGCGCCAGTTTCTGGGGGTTGTCGCGCAGCTCCGGCTTCAGCATCACGTCCAGCGCCCCCTTGGTGACTGCGGTGAAGGCGGTCTGCACCCCGCTTAACGCGGTAAGAGCCAGGATCGGCACCGGGTGCCGGGACATGATGGTCTCGATCGCCTCGAACCCTCCCATCACCGGCATCTCGATGTCCATGGTGACGACGTCCGGGTGAAGCTCGAAGACCTTGGACACGGCGTCGGCGCCGTCGACCGCCTCGCCGACCACCTCGATCCCCGCCTCCTTTTTCAGCAGGGAGCGGACCATGTCGCGCACCGGGCGGCTGTCGTCGACCACAAGGACCCGTATCTCCCTTTTGGCTTTCCACAGGGTCATCAGGCAAGCCCCGCTTCGGCCTGTTTTTTGCCTTTGCCACCCCCAGGGTTCAGTGCCTGCACCACCCCCCGCAGTTGCTCGGCCAGAACAGCTAGATCCCGGGTGACGCTCCCCGCCTCGTGCACGGAGTTGCTGGAGAAGCGCACCCCCTGCTCGATCTCCTTGAGGGCCACAACCACCTGGGAGCTCGCTATCTGCTGCTGCTGCGTCGAGAGCGATATCTGGCGCGCCGCATTGGTGGTCTCCTCGACCCCGTCCACGCTCTCGATCAGCATCATGACCGTGTGTGAGGCGTACTCCTGCCCCTCCTGGATCAGCTGGGAGCTCTTCTCCGAGGACATCACCAGCCGGTTCACCGAGTCCAGTATCTCGGTGATCTTCCCTTCGATCTCGGCTGTCGACTCAACCACGCTGTCAGCCAGGCGCCGGATCTCCACCGCCACCACCCCGAAGCGCTTCCCCGCCTCGCCGGCGCTCGCCGCCTCCAGGGCCGCGTTGAAGGCGATCAGCTTGGTCTGGTTGGCGATGTTGTTGATGATCTCCATCACCTTGGTGATCTCTTTCGACTTTCTCCCCAATTCCACGATCTCGCCCAGGTTCGCCTGGATGTTCTGGCTGATGTCGTTGACCTTGAAGGTGAGGTTCTCCACCTCGGCGGCGCCGTTCTTGCTGTCATCCAGCGTCTTGTCGGCACGCTCCACCACGCTCTGGCTGTGCTGGGCGATCTGGACCGCGGTGGAGGAGAATTCCTCCATGGTCGATGATATCTCCACCACCGAGCTGGAGAGCTGGTTGGCAAAGCCCGACTGCTGGTCCAGGCTGACCGCAATGGCGCCGGCGTGATGGTGGATCCGGTCCGTGATCCCGGAGACCTCGCCGATGATGGGTGAGAGGGTCCTGCGCACCAGCACCCAGGTGATGAGCGAGAACACCAGGGCGACGGCCACGGTCATGGCGACGACGCTGCTTCTGAGGCTGTCATAGGCGGCGAAGTAGTCCCCCTTGTTCACCCCGACGTAGAGCGCGCCGATCACCTCTCCCCTGGCGTTCCGGATCGGGTCGTAGGCGGTCAGGTACGGGGCGCCCAGGATCATCGCTTCTCCCCGGTACGGCCTTCCCTCCTTGAGCACCGCGTCGGCTGCGGGGCCGCTGAGCTTCGTGTCGACCGCCCTGCTGCCGTCTGGCTTGAGCACGTTGGTGGAGATGCGGGTGTCGCCCAAAAAGACGGTGGCAGTGCCGCCGTACATCTCCTTGACCGTGTCGGGAAGCTCGTAGTTGCCGTTGAGCAGGTAGTTGCCCGCCATCAGCTTCCCGTTGACCGCCCGCATTTCCTTTCCCTTGCTCCCCAGAAGTTTCCAGAAAGACTTCAGTATCCTCTCCTGGGATACCCCCGCCTGCCTCTCGATCTCGGAGCGGATGCCGGCAAAGATGAAGCAGCTGGTTATGGCCACGGCCAGGGTCACGATCACCATGTTTACCAGGATTAGCTTTGTGGTCAGTCTCATGCGTTTCTCCGCTTGGTTGGAATTGCCTGAACCGGCGCCCTTTCAAGCTTCCCCTTCGTCTCGAGCCCGAAGCTCGCCGTGAAGGAGGGGAAAGCCCGGCGCTGCCGGTCAGGTATTTCTATGGCGCTCACTGCTGCATGGCGCCTTGAGTGTCGTCGGTATCCACTTGGGGAGGCTTGGGTGCCTCTTGGTCCCTGCGGCCGAATAACGCCAGCAGGTCGAGCAGCAGCGTGAGTTCCCCCCGGCGCGGCAGCACCCCCCAAATGCCGTTACGCAGGCAGAGCTTCTCGCATGCGGCGGGAAGCGGCCGCATGTCGGAGATCGCGTACTCCGCTATCTCCTCCATGCCGTCGATGATCACCCGGCGGCGCGCCCCCTGCCTAGCACCCACGGTGACGACTGCAGGCGCAAGATAGGGGGAAACGGGGATGCGGTACTGCAGCAGTTCGTGCAGCCAGAACAGGTCCTCGGCCTCTTCCCCGCTGTAGAGCGCCGTTTCCAGCGCCTGTTCGGCCTCGATGCCGAAGCGCACCCCCTGCACCGAGAAAAGGAGCAGGTTCAGGTATCCCTGCGGGCCGGCCGTCATAGCGTGATCTTCGCGCCCAGCTTACCTAGGTCGAGCAGAGGGACCAGGGCCCCTTCGTACTCCAGTTCCCCGGCTACCAGTTCGCGCGCCGCGCCGCTGAGCGTGGAGAGGGGGGGCTTGATGCTGCCGGCCGGGACGTCCACCACGTCCTCGATGGAGTCGATCATCACACCGGAGCGGAAATCCTCCCGGACGGCCATGGCGACCAGGCCGCGGAACGCCTCCTTTTTCCCTTCTCCCAGAAAGGGGGTGATGTCGATGACGGATTCGATGTCGCCGCGCACGTTGATCAGGCCGGGGAGGTAGTCAGGAAGTCCCGGAACCCAGGAGATCTCGCAGTTGGGAATGAATTCGCGCACGTCCTCGCCGTAGAAGGCGTAGCGGTTTCCGCAGCAGGTGAAGACCACCACCTTGACCCGCTCTTCCTCGACGTCCACGATTTCCTTGCTGCGCTGCCTGAGTTTCAACTCGTTCAGAATCAGCTCGCTGTTCAGGGTTTCCTTCGATGGCGCCATGGGAATTGACCTTCTCGTAATTAACGGAAAATTAAATCAGACGGCGGAGCGCCGCTGTTCGCAGGAGAAATCTGCCTTGATACAGGCAGTTGGCGGGGCGAGAGGTATCCTGCATGACAAAACTTTAAATTGTATACACAGTAGTTTCGGTACCAATAATGACAACTTGAGAGATAGTTCGATTTTTTGACTCAAAAGGTGAGAAAATGGCAGTTACAACTCTCAAGGGACAGCGCTCACACAGAGAAGCACCCGCCTTCACTCTCATAGCCTGAAGGCTTCTTTAGCCTTGGCGGCTCCGAGTGGACCATCAGACCCAGAAGCGGACGATTTAAGCCTTTCCGGCCAGCGCCGGGTCCCGCTCAAGCGCCTCCGTTTCCCGCGCCACCGTTTGATCCCCCGAAGCTGGCCCCTCCCGATCCATCTGCTAAAATAGGCCGGCACACTAACATCCTCCAACAATCCAACACCATCACACCGCCCCTCGACCACCCCTGCGCCGCCGCAGAAACGGACGGCCCTGGCGGCAAGGACGCACGCAAAGGAGGTCCACCATGTCCCGCGCCGCTTCCTACGTGTTCCTGCTGGCGCTGATCTCGCTTTTTTGCCTGAGGGTCGAGGCCCGCGCCCACACGTTGATAACCCGGACCAGCGACGGCGAGACCGTCACCGTCGCTCAACTTGCCGCAACGGCCAAGGAGTCCAGGGTGATCATAGTAGGTGAGTCTCACGACAACGAGTACCACCACGAGTTGCAGCTCGACCTGATACGCTCCCTGAACGAGAGCAGCGTGCCGCTGGCGGTAGGAGTGGAGATGATCCAGTCGGACTTCCAGCCGCAGCTGGACGCCTGGAGCGCGGGAAAACTGAGCGAAAAGGTGATGCAGGCGGTATTCGAGCTCAACTGGTCGGACTGGCCCCTGTACCGGGAGATATTCCTCTATACCCGGGACCACCACATCCCGATGATCGCGCTCAACGTCCCGCTTCACATTGTCAGGAAGGTCTCGCAGCAAGGGTTCAACTCCCTCACACCAGAAGAGAAGGGAGACCTGCCGGCCGGAACCAGCTGCGACCTGAGAAACCCGCAGATCGCGTTCCTAAGGAAATCGTTCCAGGGGGTCAGGCACCATGGAGAGAACGAGAAGATGTTCAGCAACTTCTGCGAGGCGCAGACGGTGCGCAACAGCGGCATGGCCTTGACCATGACGCGCTACCTGGAAAAGGAACCGGGGCTGAGGATGGTCGTTTTGACCGGCATCTGGCACGCGGTGAGGTACGGCATTCCCGATCAGCTCCAGCGCGTGGGGAAGCTGAACTGCACGGTGATCCTCCCCGAAACCCCCTTCATCAACAAGGAGAACGCTGGAAGCGCCGAAGCGGACTACCTGGTGGAGCAATGACCGACCAAACGTAAAGGGGGACAGACGATTTCGCCTGTCCCCCTTTACCGGTGATGCCGCGCCGCTTCGTCCCGTCCCGAACGGGGCCTTTTTCACCCGCTCCTTCTCCTCGTCATGCACCTTCTGCACTTCGAACCTGTGCATCTTCTCCGCCTTTTCAAAAAGCTTTTCCAGCGTCAGTTCGTGCTCTTCCCGAAGATATTCCAGCGAATGCGCTCCAAGTTTGCGATAGCTTTCGAACTGCGCCTCGTCGAACCACTGGTCGCCGGTCGGCTCGTGCGGGAACTCGTCATGCATCTTGTCGTAGTTGAAAATGTCCACCGACCCGATATCTGTACAGACTGACTTTAGTTTTGCCCTGTCTTGACGAGTAGTATATGAGCGGGCGCGACGAGCGGCTCAGAGGATGGCATGAAGTCTTCCAGGACGGTTGAGAGTACGGCGGAAGACACTAAGAGATTAAGAGAGGGTGTTATGAAAGACCTTTACTGGAGGGCCATAAGCATTGACAGTATTGACCCGGACTACTTCCCGTCCGTGCCCCTTTTCATGAAGACAGCGGGTAACTACGTCCTTTACAAAGACGCCGAGAGAAAGTTTTCCTCCGCAGACCACAGTAGAATGGAGCGAAACGGCAGCAAGTTCCTGTACGCAAGGTCCGGGGATATGGCTGATATTTCCTCCTATCTGGAGAACAGCCTGAAGGAAATGCTGAACAGGGACGACCTCGACAGCGAGAGAAAAGGGAGGATCCTCTACCAGACTTCCATCAACTACCTGGTGGACGCCTTCGAGGCCCCCGAGGAGGCGTCGAACCTGGAGCGCTGCCGGCAACTGGTGCAGCACATGATGGAATATATAAGCAACGACCCCCACGCCCTGAAGTCGATCGGATCCGTGGTGGCGCACAACCTGTACATATTCACCCACAGCGTCCAGGTTGCCGCCCTCAACCTGCTCGCCCACGAGAAGCTGTTTCAGGTCCACCCGGACGAACTGGTCGACGTGGGAATCGGTTCCATGCTCCACGACTACGGGATGATATTCGTCACCAATGATATCCTGAACAAGCCTGACGCCCTCTCCGATGTCGAGTACTACAAGATCAAGCAGCACACCCAGAAGGGGTACGAATACCTGAAAGACAGCGGCAGATTCGGCGACATGTCGCTGACCATCGTGCGCCACCACCACGAAAGGTACGACGGCAACGGCTACCCCACAGGAATCAAGGGGGACGAGATCCCCCGCAGCGCCCAGCTCTCCGCCATGTGCGACATGTACAGCGCCCTCACCTTGGACCGGGTCTACCGCAAGGCGGTTTCGCATCAGGAAGCGATCAAGGCGATGCGGGAGGAACCAGGAGCGTTCAACAGCTCGCTGCTAGGAAGCTTCATCGAGCTGGTGACCGCCCAGAAGGAGTAGCAGAGTCGTTGCATCGTTACACGGCAAAAAAGCCGCCTGTTTGTGCAGGCGGCTTTTTTGCGTCATCGCAGGTACCACCGTCAAAAAACCATCCCTACTTCGCCCACTTCCACACATTCCGACAGGGAAGCCACACGGAGCAGCGGCAAGAGCGCAAGCAACAATAAGTCAAAGTTTCCAATAACTTACACACCATAACGCTCGTTGCCTTTTTAAACTTCGTGTGTTACCGTTAAGAAAAGGTGCGGGGGGAGATGTATGCAATCTTCCACTGCATCCCTAGTCAAAAGCAGTGAAGGCGGGGTGTGAGCGGTATCGGCTTATGCCCATAAGCAGAACGGACTGGAGTTGGTGATAAACCAACAGAAACGGCATCGCAGGTACAACAAGAGGAGTGGTACATGTGATGCCCCCCGGGCTGCGCGTCAGCCGGGGTAACGGAGGTCCCCAAATGAGAACAGTAAGAAGGGCGTTATTCACCGCGATAGCCATCGTAGGCATGATGGGACTGACAACAGGCACAGGCTACGCTGACAGCACCAGGACCCATTCGGCTACACATCACAAAACCGGCACAACGAGCAACGCTTCCAAGACGCATCACGAAACCACCACCCACAAAGCAGGTAGCGCAAGAGGGACGGCTGGTGGCGGCTTGACGGAATCCACAATGCCCAGTGGCATGGGGGCTCACACAACAACCAGACAGGACTTCACCGTGGAAAAAGTGGGGCCAGAGACCGGTAGCGGCGGGACCATGGGCACCGGCGCCGGTGGCAGCGTAGGCACTGGGACTTACGACCAGGGTACCGGCGGAACCATGGAGAGAGGCACCGGCGGAACCTATGACCAGGATACCGGCGGAACCATGCAGAGGGGCACAGGGACCTACGATCAGGGGACTGGCACCTACAACCAGGGTACCGGTAGCATGGGTACTGGCGGAACCATGGGAACCGGTAGCGGTGGCAGCATGGGCACCGGCGGAACGACAGGAACCGGCGGCGGCATGGGCACCGGCGGAACCATGGGAACCGGTAGCGGCGGCGGCATGGGCACCGGCGGAAGGTAACAGCCTCCTGCCTGCCATGTAAGATGGCAGCAAAAAGGGTTACAGATTTCTCTGTAACCCTTTTTTTATGCTCCGGCTAAATGCGTTTCGCGGCCAGGTAGTATGGCGCCTTGCGTCTCCCCGTGCTTTGTCTCGTCGTCGTATTCCACCTGCTTTTCTTTCAGCACCTTGAACTTGTCGTCGGTGATCCGGGTGATCTCCGCAGCCAGTGCATCTGCAGTCGGGAACGCCGGCAACGATGCCAGGAGTTCATTTATCTCTGAAGCAGCCTGGAGCGCCAAATTCTTGTGGCCGAACTCGTGTTGTTGCAGGCGCTCAAGATAGCGCGCCCAGGCCAGGTTCAGTTCCGGGTCGGCGCAAGCCGCCCCTATTCGCGGCAGACGGTACTCGATATCGACCGTGGTGTTTGCTGTTTTGACCCGGTAACCGCCCGAATCTTGTGCTATGTCATAAGCGAAGTTGATGTCCCAACTGGTAAGGGCAGAATAGACCCGGCCGTCGGTCCCTACCGTTCCCCTCAGGTTCATCTCCCTGCGCAGGTCATCCAGGTCTTTACCGTTTATCTCGTAGTAGGTGTAGCGTTCCTTCGCAGTCAACTCACAGGATGGAGCGCTCTTTGTACCGGCGAAAAGTGGCGACGCGCAGAGGATAACGATAGCGGTAATTCCCGCAAGCAGGGTAAGGCGCCGGAACATTCGTGGTCCCTCCTATCTAATTAAAGTGCGAGGCAAACATAACTCATACGTAACGAGCCTGGCGTGACCCAGGTCACCAAAGTCTCGCTTTTTCATACCTTTGCAAACGCGCAACCGACGTACAGGACAGGCAGACCTCCCTTTGGTGCTTGAATGCCTGAGTCGGTCTGGGTTGCCGGTCCTTTTGACGGAGGTGGTACTGTAAATCCCCCCCAGGTGAGGCGGCAACCAGAGCTGGACAAAATTGACATAATTCAATCTGTGGCTATGATCTCCAAGGTGTCCAATAACCACTAAAAGGAGTGGAAACTATGAAAAAAATGTACGTTATAGGTGCTTTGCTCTTAGTTGCCATGACGTGGGGCTGCAGCAGCCGCGGCGGTAGTGCTGCAGGCGGGGCCTTAGGCGGGGCGGTGCTCGGCGCAGGAGCGTACGAGTACAACGCACACCGCCAGATGCAGCAACTCGATCAGGATTACAAGGCAGGAAAGATGAATAAACAGGAATACGAGATCCGCAAAGATCAGATCGAAAAAGGTTCACTCTTCCAGAGGTAACCCGGCAAGAGCAAGGGCTAGATGCGCATCTAGCCCTTGCTTGCGCTGCAAGCTCCGCTTTCCCATCCCCCCGACCTGCAGGTTCCCACTAAACCGCAGCTACCGGCGAAACAGTTGCAGAACAAAAAATCCAATTGGAGTGAGCCATGTTCAAAAGGATCCTTGCAACCCGCGACGACATCAACCTCGCCATAGTCAGAGTGTTCCTGGGCATCGTGTTCTTCCCCCACGGTGCGCAGAAGATGCTGGGCTGGTTTGGCGGCCCCGGCTTCTCCGGCACCATGCAGATGTTCACCCAGAACATGAAGGTCCCGATGCTGTTCGCATTCCTCGCCATCTGCGCCGAATTCCTCGGCTCGCTCGGCCTCATCCTGGGCCTTTGCACCAGGATCGCCGCCTTCGGAATCCTCGCCAACATGGTCGTCGCCGTTTTCATGGTTCATCTCCCGAATGGCTTCTTCATGAACTGGGCGGGCAAACAGGCTGGAGAAGGTTTCGAATACCACCTGCTGGTTGTGGGAATGGCGCTGGCTCTTATCGTCGGCGGGGGCGGGAAAGCATCGTTGGATCGGAAGATCGCGCCTGTTCCAACTGCCACGACGCCGCGTTGATCCTTTGATACCGACTGGCAGGACAAATCTTCAACTCGATGAAGCCCGTTCCGCGCGCCCGGAACGGGCTTTTTTGCTGGCATAGTATCACCAGCTGCTCTTTTAACCGCTGTTAGAGGTGCGTTATCAGACAATCCATGCTAGCTTATAATAAGAAAGACTATCGTACGACTCTCTCTGGCGTGAGGTGCATGTGTCTAAACGAACAAAATACTTGCTTATATCTGCGGCAATAGTCATTTCGGCTCTCGTATTTGTGACAGCAGTCCTGCCGATCATTGTCAGGAACAAGGCGGCCAGCGCGCTGAAGGAGGCGACGGGGCGCGAGGTGCGCATTTCTTCTGTCAGTATCAACCCCTTCACCCTGACCGCCACGGTGAGGGATTTCGCCATCGCCGAAAAGTCCGGCCCACCGTTGTTCGCTTTCCGAGAGGCGACGGCGTCACTCGCCCTGGCATCTGTGTACAAGCGGGCCTTGATCCTTTCCGAGCTCGCGCTCGATACGCCCAGCGTCAGCCTGGTCCGCACCGCACCCAACCGTTTCAACTTCAGCGATATCATCGAACGGCAACCCAAGGGGGGAAAACCGGAGCAAGGAAAGCCCCTCCTTTTTTCCTTGAACAACATCATCGTGAAGAACGGGTCCATCGACTTTGAGGACCGGGCGGCAGGAGGAAGAAAACATGACGTCCGCAACCTGCAGCTCACCATCCCATTCATAAGCAACATCCCCTACCTCGCGGACAGGTACGTCGACCCCCGGTTGGCTGCCGTAGTGGACGGCGCCCCCTTCAGCTTCGCCGGAAAGCTTAAGCCCCTCAGCAAGTCGCAGGAAATGTCGGTGCGCATCGGGCTCAAGGGGCTGAACCTCCCCCAATACCTTGCCTATGCGCCGGTCTCCCCTCCGGTCGCACTGACCTCGGGGCGGCTCACGCTCGACTTGGATCTCGCCTACCGCGTATCCGCGGAGAAGAAACCGGAACTGACCCTGAAAGGGGGGGCGGGGCTGGCGGAAGTCCGGGTGGATCTGCCGGATGGCAAACCGCTGCTGCGTCTCCCCTCGCTGGAGCTTAAGGCCGACAGGCTCGAAGTGCTCGCCGGATCTTTCGAGTTCGGCTCCATCGCCCTGAACGGAATCGAGCTCTTTGTCGACCGCGACAGCAAGGGGCGCTGGATGTACCAGCGGATACTTGCGGGCAGAGAAAAGCCCAAGGATCCAAAGGAATCAAAGGAGGCCAAGGGTGAGAAGGGGAACGAGAAATCGGCCTTTGCAGCGAAATCCTTTGTCAGCAGCAATGGAACCGTTCACTTCCGGGACGCCGTCCCCAAAGGCGGCTTCAGCAGCACCGTCTCCAACCTCGAAATCGCGCTGCAGAACTTCGACACCAGGCCTGGCCGCTCCTCCGGCTACGACCTTTCGCTTATGGCTGACGGCAACGCATCGCTAAAAAGTCGCGGCGGGTTCGCCGTGAACCCTGTGTCGCTGAACGCATCGCTCCAGATCGCCGGAGTAAGGCTTGGGCGTGTCTGGCCCTACCTGCAACAGTACCTGACCGCGCCGGTGCAGGGGACGGTCGGCCTCTCGGCGGCAATCCTCTACGCCGAGCCGGACGGGCTCAGGGTACAAAAAGGAGATCTCTCCATTGACGGGCTCTCCGCCCGCTACGGCAGCAATGACGGATTCGACCTGGCGACGCTCCAGGTAAAAGACGCGAGCTTCCAGCAAAACTCCAACCGCCTGGAGGTCGGCGAGATCAAGCTTTCACGAGGGAATCTCTCCCTTTCCCGTGAGGCCGACGGGTCGCTGTCGCCCCTCTCGCTTCTGGCGAAGCAGCCAGAGGCCAAGCCGGCCACGCCCCACAAAATACGCAAGGAGACCGCCGGCAAATCCAGGGCGTTCAGTTACCTGGTCAAACGCTTCCAGCTCGACGGCTTCAAGCTCGCCTTCGTGGACAAGACCTACGAGGAGCCTCCCCGCTTCACGCTGCGTAACACGAGCCTCACCCTCTCCAACCTGCAGGGGCCGAAATTTGCGCCGATGCCGATGAACTTCGTCTCTAGCTACGGAAAAGGCGCCGCGCTCAAGGCCAGGGGAACGCTGACGCCGGCCCCGTTTCGCTACCAGGGGATGCTGAGCGTCGCGCGGCTCCCCATCCGGGATTTCGAACCGTACTTCCCCGACTCCTTCAACTTCTTCGTCATCGGCGGCAACGCAGACCTATCCCTAAACCTCGACGTCGCCTCCAGAAACGGCAAGACCACGGGACGCTTCAAGGGGAGTGCGGGGGTGCGGGACTTCCACAGCATCGACTCGGTGGCCGACCAGGATCTATTGAAGTGGGAGAGCCTGCAGTTCGACGAATTCCAGGGCGAGCTGGAACCGTTCTCTTTGAGCATCCGGCAGGTCGCCCTGAACGACGTCTATTCCCGGATCATCATCAGAAAAGACGGCAGCCTAAACCTGCAGGACCTGATAAAGGAAGAGACGCCACAGCAGGCGGCAGAACGGCCGGCGACCGCCACAAAGCCGCCGGCCGTTGCCACTGCCGCGCCCCCGGCTGTTGCGGTGGCAGACGGGGCGTCGTCAACTCCTGCCGCCGCGCCGCCGCGTCGGCAGGTATCTGTCGGCAGCGTCACCATCCAAAACGGCACCCTGTCCTTCACGGACAACCACCTGCCGCAGACGTTCAACAGCACCTTCTACAATCTGGGAGGGCGCGTGAGCGGGCTGTCGTCGGAGGAGTCGAAGTTCGCCGACGTCGACTTGAGGGGGAACCTGGAAAATCACTCCCCCATGCAGATCACCGGGCGCCTCAACCCGCTGCGGGACGACCTGTTCGTCGACCTGAAGGTCTCCTTCCGGGATATCGAGCTCTCCCCCGTGACCCCGTACTCGGGGACCTACCTCGGCTACGAAATAGACAAAGGGAAGCTCTTCCTCGACCTCAAGTACCTCATCGAGAAAAAGCAGCTCTCCTCGGAAAACCGGATCTTCATCGACCAGTTCACCTTCGGGAACAAGGTGGAGAGCAAGGAGGCGACCAATCTACCGGTGCGCCTGGCCATCGCCCTGCTAAAGGACCGCAAGGGGGAGATCCATCTCGACCTGCCGGTCACCGGCCGCACCGACGACCCTCAATTCAGCATCTGGAGGCTGGTCGGACAGGTGTTGAAGAACCTTTTGGTGAAGGCGGCGACCTCGCCGTTTGCGCTTTTGTCCTCGCTCACTGGGGGGGGGCAGGACTTCAGCATGGTCCAGTTCGAGCCCGGTTCCAGCTCGCTTTCGCAGGGGGAGAGCCAGAAACTCGAAAAACTGGCCAAGGTGCTAGCGGACCGCCCCGGCGTGAAGATGGAGGTCAAGGGTTTCGTGGACAAGGCAAAGGACCCGGAGGGGTACCGGCAGGAACTGCTGGAGCGTAAGCTGCAGCACGAGAAATACCTGTACCTGGCAAAGGAACAGAAGTCGGCCGAGGGGGAGAGCGGCGCGGCGGTGAAACTTTCCGAAGAGGAGTACACGAGGCTACTGAAAGCGGTCTACAAGAAGGAGAAATTCCCCAAGCCGCGAAACGCGCTGGGGCTGGTAAAGGAGTTGCCCGCAAACGAGATGAGGAAGCTGATCATCGCCAACACGGTCGTTGCGGAGACCGACCTGCAGTCTCTCGCCCGGGAGCGGGCAGCAGCCGTCTTCAACTACCTGGTGTCAAGAGGAGGGCTGCCAGCCGAGCGGCTGTTCCAGGGGAGCGAGGACATCTACCGCCCCCCCGCGCAGGAGAATGCCCCCCGCAGCCGGGTCGAGTTCAGCGCCATCGCCCGTTGATGGCTGGCTTGCCGCTAGGTGACGTTAAGCAGCAGCGGATGATCGAAACCTGCCCCGGCGATGCAGCCGACAGCCGCATCTTTTCCGGTCAGACAAGCCTTTGCAAGGTCGTGGCTGCGGCATAGATGAACCAGGACACCAAGGTTGCCGTAGAGGGAGAAGCCGAAAAGCTCGCGCATGGTCTTTGCGCCGGCAGACTCCAACTCTTTGCCGCTTTCCTGCAGCACCGCGACGTAGTGGCTCGGGAAGGCGACCACCTTTTTGTCCAGCGCGGCCACGAACGCTTCACGCTCAGCCGGAGGGACCTGAGCAAAGTCGGCGCCGCACCATACGCTTTCCCGTGTGGAGATGAGCGAGCGGCAGGAGAGCGGACGGACCGGATAGACGCCGCAGTCGCCGCCATCGGTCAGAAACGGGCAAAACCCCATCTCCTGCCGGTGCAGGCGCAGGTAGTCGGGGAGTTCGCTCACTCCCTGCAACAGGTCCCGCAACCTGACCGCGTAGCTCTCGACCGCCCTTCCCTGTGTCTCATCCAGGTTGCGGGCGACGGCAAGTGCCTCGGCAAAGCCGGTATGGACGGCAAGACTGCAGCAGTTGCGGCACCCCTTGCCGCAGAAGATTGCGCCGCCGCTGCAGCGATAGTCGTCGATCCAGGAACGGACGAACATCTCCAGGAAAACCTGCTGCTGCTTGACCAGGTCCAGAAGTTCGTCGATCGCCTTTTCCCCCCTCATCTCTTTCCTTTCTCGGATCATCCCTTGACGGGACGTCCAGTTCAGCGTCTTTTTTTCTTCCTGTGGGACTTTTTCGCCTGGCTCCCGTGTTCGTGCCGCGGCTCGTCGATTGGCTCCTGGCCCGACTTCGCCATCATCAAAGGTATTAACACGACGGCGAATACCGCGAGAATCACTGCCAGAGCAATCAGTGGTGTCGACATAATCCCTCCTAGCTGTTCTTGAGATCGAGGCGGGCAGGTCCTGCCCCAGGAAAACGGCAATTAAAATAAGATAATTGCGGGCGGAAGGCAAGCAAAAGAGGGACAGCCTGGATTAGGCGCTGGGAAAGACAAATGCGGTGGGCCGAATGGCCGCCGAACCGGGTCGGATTCAGCCCAGTTCCTGGAGCATGCGGCTCAGATTGGCAAGCCTGTACGGCTTCTGGATGAAACCTGCCAAACCTCTCCCGGTGAACCTCTCGGCGATGTCTTGCTCGCTGAAGCCACTGGACATTATCACCTTGACTGCAGGGTCTATGCTGTGCAGTATTCGGAACGTCTGTTCCCCGTCAAGATTCGGCATGGTCTGGTCCAGGATGACGCAAACGATGTCGTTGTGGTGTTTCTGGAAAAGGTCGACGGCAACCACCCCATCTTCCGCAGTTAGCACGCTGTATCCCAGAATTTGCAGCATTTCCGTCCCCAGGTTGCGGATGGTTTCCTCGTCGTCGACCAACATCACGGTACCGGTACCGGTGGTCAGCTGAGCCACCTCCGCCTCCTGCTCCCGGCGCGGCGTGCCCGGAGGAAGCGCCGGCAAGAAGACCGTGAACTTGGAGCCTTTGCCCGGCTCGCTGTGAACCTCGATGGTACCCTTGTGCCCCCTTACGATGCCGAGAACAGCAGCCATACCAAGCCCCCGCCCGGTGAACTTGGTGGTGAAGAAGGGATCGAAGATCTTGGTCAAGGTAGCCTGTTCCATGCCGCACCCGTCGTCGGCAACCTCGAAGTAAACGTATTTTCCTTCCTTCAGCGTGTCGTTTAGCCACAACCGGGTGAGAAAGGCGGCATCGCACTCCATTGCGCCGGTGGAGATCGATATCACACCGCTGCGATCCCCTATGGCTTCGGAAGCGTTTATCACCAGGTTCATGATCACCTGCCGGATCTGCGTCGCATCGACCGAGACCAGCGGCAGATGGCTGTCGAGGCTGAACCGCATGGTCACCTTTTTGGAGATGGACACTTCCAGCATGTGGTTCATCTCCTCAATCAGCCTGTTGACGTCGGTTTCCTCGATGACGAAATTCCCTTTGCCGGAATAGGCCAGCATCTGCCTGGCCAGGTCAGCCGCGCGCTGGGAAGAGATCTCGATGTTCTGCAGGTTGATTCGGGCAGGAGACTCAGGTGGGAGATTCAACAGCGCCAGTTCAGCGTTCCCCATGACGGACATCAGGATGTTGTTGAAATCGTGGGCGATGCCACCGGCAAGCACACCGAGGCTCTCCAACTTCTGGACATGCAGCATCTGGGCTTCCATTTTCTTCTTTTCCGCAGTCAGCCGCTTCTCATCGGTGACGTCGCGGCCGACGACGAGCAGATGTTGTTTGTCCTTGATGAGGAGCCTGGACAGGATGTAGGACATCACGACCGCTTTTCCAAAGCTCGTGCGGATGTCGGCCTCGACTACCCTGACGATGCCGTCGCTCAGCACTTTTTCCGCAGCGGCGAGCATGCCGCTTTCCTGCCAGGACTTCAACTCGCGAAAGTTCTGTTCCTGCATCGTCTTTATGTCGCCGCCCGCGATATCGGCCGTGGCTTTGTTAAGCAGGATGCACTTGCCGGAGGCGCCGTCAAAGATGCGGATCGCCATGGGCGAGTGACGCATAAGCGACTCGAAAAGCACCAGGTTCTCGCGACGCTCCTCCTCCGATTTCCGAAGCTCAGTCACATCGCGGGTGATGGAGAGAAGCGACACAATCTCCCCCTGGTCGTTGCGGAAAGGGACCGCATGGCTATCGAGCCAGAGGTGTCGCCCCTTGAGACCAACCACCTCAAACACCAGGTTGCCGGCCACGCCTTCGAAAACGCGCTCGGTCAAACGGATGAATGCGTCTCGATACTCGGGACTTATCAGCGAATAGACGCACTGTCCCTGAACCTGGGCCAGCGAATCGGCCTCAATCATCTTCAAGCCGGCCCGGTTCATCATCTGCAGCCTCCCCTCTGCGTCGAGGAGTTTCACGCATTCAGGCTCCGTCTCGATTATCGTGTTCATGAACATCTTGCTGTGAGCCAGTGCATCCGTCCTCGCGCGAAGCTGCTCCGCCATGCCGTCCAAGGTCTGGGCGAGGCTGCCAAGTTCGCCGCCTACCACCGCGCCGGAGACGCGTATACCCAGGTCGCCGGCGGCGACCCGCCTGGACGCTTCCTCAAGAAGCCGGAAGCGGTCCGCGATGCACCACTTGCCGATGAGCACCGCGGCCAGACAGGCCAGGGCAAGAAACGACGATAAAAGCAAGGCGCTGAAAAGAAGCGAGCGGTTCGCCTTCTGCGTCGCCACCTCCACCGGGATACCTGCGGTCACGTACATGTACGGCGTCTTTTCCCCGGGCAGGTACAACTTGCGGTAGGCGATTATCCTTGTGTCACCCGCCAGCCCCTTCCTGACGCGTACACCTTCGTCCGGCCCCTCCGCCATCGCACGAAAGGAATCCGCCGTGTACGCCTTCCCTGCAAAATCTCCCTGGGTCAGCCCACGGGCAAGGATGATGCCGCGGTGATCGATGATGACGAAACTGGATCCTTTCGGCAGCCGCATCTGCTGCAACAAATGCCGGTAGTTCTCGAGGTTGAAGGCGACTCCGATGACCCCGGCGATTGCCCCCCTGTCGTCTCTTACCGGGTATCCCAGGTTGATTATGGGTTTGGTGGTGATGCGGCTTACGATGTATTCGCCGGAGGAGAGTTTGCCGGTGGCGAGGGCGCTCTTGAAGAATTGCCGGTTGGAGACGTTTAGCGGCATGAGTGCCGGGACAGCCGAGGCCCAGACTCTACCATCGCGGTCGGCGATGGTGATGTTCGCATACATACTGTTCAACTTGAGCAACTCTTTAAGGACCGACTCAACCTTCGCCCTGTCGCGTACCTTCACCTCGGGAAGTTGTGCCAATGCAGTCATCAACTGTTCGGCGGCGACAACTAGGTTCCGCTGCTCGTTTACTATTGTCTCTGCAAATTTGACGGTATCTTTTTGAGCTTCTCCGAGCATGGCATTGCGAAACTCGATCCCCGAATAAAGGATTATCACCGCCGCAGGCAATGCCACAACGAATGTAATCAGCAGCAAAAGTGACCGGATTGAGAGAGACGCAAGACGTGACATTAACAAGCCCCGAAGCATGAATAATCTTTACCCACATGAGACACATTGTTAAATATTGATGTTTGCATAAAAATAACTCGTGAAATTATCACATGGATGAAATTCTATCAATATGCTTTCAGCCAATTAGTTTGCCCAGGAAAATGCGGTAAGGTAATGAAATACAGTGAGAGCGAGGCTCAAAGGCTAAGAGTTCTTAAGTTGTAGACATTGAAATATACTCCACAGAGACTATCTCAGCAAATTTTATCAGAGATAGGCACCTAAATAACAAGTCATTACGCAGCGGCGGCTGCCAATTTTCTTAAAAACAGACAGCAGCAAGCTCTCGCTTCTCATCGACATTGGCAACTGGCAATCAATCGAGCGGGTTGCTCGAAAAAAAACCACTCATTGACACAGAAAAGGCGGGTACCCTGGGCAGGTAACCGCCTTTTCTGATCGCCTCGCCACGTATCCGCCCGGCGGTGCTGCCACCCCCGCCCCCCCGCAGTCACAAATGAAAGCAATGAGTACGAGAAACGGAACAGACCTTTTCACCAGTTGACCCTGCTTTTGCCTAACCTGTACCAAATGCTTTGCTCACACGGCACAAGCTTCACTTACTGCTCAACTGGCGAAGAGCACGTTCGATGGCAGGGATGTCCCCTCCGTCGACGACCACCTTGCCGCCATCGAAGACGGTAAGGGGAACGATGTCGCCGTGGTAGCGGTCGCGCCATTCGCGCAAAGCTTCCCTGTCGGTCCGTATGTCCCTGCAGGTGAAAGGGATCGATTTGCTGGTGAAATAACTTTCCACCTCGGCGCAGTAGCTTCAGCCGCTGCCGACGTAGATGGTGATGGAGGGAACGTGCGTAGCGCGGGCAAAGTGTGCATGGTGCGTGGCGCAACAGCCTAGAGAAGGTGTGAGCAGCGCAAGGCAAAGCACCACCCCCCTCCTTGTCCGCAGGCAGAAACGAAGAGAAGTGGAAACCAACGAAGCGGCCGCGAAGAACGGTACTGCTATGTTTTGAAGAGGGGACATGGAAGCCAATATATAAATATTTAAATTATATGTCAAAGGTGAAGATGGCCTGTTGAGTCGTTGTGCCGTCTTCGTGCTTTCAGACCTCTTCCACGGCAGATTCACCTTCTGAACAACCACCGCAAGTCCAACGCCATTTCTCATTCAGTCTGATGCGGCCATCCTTCAGCAGCTGCGGAGTTGATCGACATACGCCTGTCATCATCTCGCCATCGCGGTTTACATGGCTGTACCTCATTTCAAGAGAAGAATCTGGAAGAACTTTGGCGACAAGCGTACCGAACTGTACTTGCCCCCCTTGGTATGTGCCCCACACGAGGTTGTCAGTTTGCCGATAATGGAAGATGGTGTTTTCATCCACCTCGCCGTTTTCAGAGTTGCTCACCGCCTTAAAGAACCTGTCATTGTAGTTTATGGTCATCACTCGCCTCTCTTGCTGTCGTGCGCTTGTATTCTCACAAACCGAACCTCAGATTAGGCGACACTATAGTGAGGTATTTTTCACCTGTCAAAGCTAAAGGTTACCGCCCAGGGGACTCTCTGCGGTTGACCGCCAAGCTCATTGAAGTAGAATCTCCTTTGCCCACCGAGGTGGCACCCACACAATCAGCAAAAGGAGGCAACATGCAACGTGAAAAATGCTTTATCTACACACTATTAGCTGTTGTTTTTGCTGTGTACGTGACCGGATGCGGGGGAGGAGGCGGCTCTCCTACACCTACGGTTTCCGGGGTGGCAGCGACCGGTGCGCCAATGACCGGTACCGTTTTTTTAAAGGACGCTGCGAACAACCCGGAGATGAGCCAGCAGATCGCTTCCGGCAGCGGCGCTTTTTCCTTCAACGTGAGTGGAAAAACACCGCCCTTCCTGTTGAGAGCCGGCTCTATGTATTCCATGAGCAACGGTCCAGGGCGGGCTAACATCAATCCGATGACAAACCTGATGGTCGCCCAAGCCGGTGCCTTCACTAACATGTCTTCTCTGAACGGCTTCTACATGAACCCCAACGGGACGCAGATGAGGTCGATGTTCACCAACATGAGCACGGCGCGTCTGACGGTGCGGCAGAAACTGGCCCCCCTGATGACCGCCTATGGCGTCGCCAACCAGGACCCCATGACGAGCAATTTCACCATCGGCAACGGCATGGACAGGATGTTTGACGACGTGAAGATGAGTGTCGACGCGAACGGCAACGTGACGATGATGTACGTCAACGGTACGCCCCTGTTCACCGGCCAGATGGGGAATATGGCGGGCGGAAACATGATGACGGGGAACATCGTCTCTCCTGGCAACATACCGGCGAGCACTTTTACCGTGACGCCTAATACAGCTCGACTCCAGGCCGACGGCACCCAACAGTTCACAGCAAGCATTCCGGTGACGTGGTCCGTGGTGAACACAAACGGAGGGACTGTGACGCAGACGGGTCTCTACACTGCTCCCGCCGTCCCCGGTATGTATCTTTTGAAAGCGACCAGTGCCGCGGACACCTCACAATCGGTAACGGTCACCGTCATGGTCTCGAACAGGGGAATGATGATGTAACCTCACTTTTCACCCTAAAAAGAAGGGGACCCCTTGGGTCCCCTTCTTTTCAACTCTTCCTCTACCGCGCATGGCCGCCAAACTGGCGACATCAGAACCTTCAGCCCCTAGGGGTACAGGAATCTGATGACGCAGTTTTTTTCGCCGCCTGAACCTCGGCTGAACCACAGGCGGGGCACGTCGCGGCACCGTCAACTCCATCGCGCGGCTTATCGAACGCATTGCCGCAGTCCAAACAAACCCACTCAAGAAAAGGCATAACAGTAAAACCTCCCAAATTGCTATCGGCATCGCCGGATCGCGACGCTTTAGAACCCGTCGCGGACTTACAACTAGATGACGTCATAGATCCGAATATCAGGATCGGCCTCGAGATAAGGGGCAAGGGCTTTCACCACGTCGCCATTGAACAGCTCGCTTTCGAGGTAGGCTTTGGCGTCGGCGGTGCTGGCAAAACCATGCAGAACCTGAACGTCTTCGTCACGAATGAGCAGTTCCTTCGACTGGGCCCCCTTGATCTGTTTCAAGAACGGCTCTTTGTAATCGGTGTACACCTTGGCGGCAAAAGGACGGTTGTTGCTGGAGATCTTCAGCGTGATTTCGAGGTAAGCCATTTTCGTTCTCCTTTTCCCAGGTTTGGTAGATCCGAAGGATCTCACTGCATATCAAGATACCGGCAGCTCGCAGAAGTATGCACCTTGCTATCTCATTCACAGCCGTTTATGGCGTAGAGGATGTTTTTTGAATGTGTCGGGTGCGCATGAACCGTGTTCCCCACCTGCTGCAGGGTCAGGCCGTTTTCCACCGCCAACGCCATCTCGTGTATGATTTCAGTCGCCGCCTCTCCGATGATGACGGCTCCCGCGATCTCAGAGGACTCCTCTTTCAGAAAAAGCTTCACGAAAGCCGGCGCCACCTTGTCTACCACTGAACGCCCATTGGGCACCTGGGGCAAGGTATAGGCCCTGATGCCGTCACCTTCCGTTGACGTTCCCACCGCAGCCACTTCGGGATAACTGAAAGCTATCCGAGGCACAGCCAATTCCTTGAGAACGCGGCTATTGCCCTTTAGCAGGTTTTGGACAAGCAGTTGCGCCTCCCTTTCCGCCGCATGCGCCAACGTGAGCCCCCCGGTCACATCACCGATGGCGTAGATGTGCGGGACATTGGTCTGCATCAGTGCATTGACCTTGATGGCGCCACGTTCGGTCCGCACGCCGGCCGCCTCGAGGTTGAGCCCCTCGGTATTGGGGCTGCGTCCGATGCCGACCAGCACCTTGTCGATGGCGTCGACGCCTACTCCTTTTTTCGTTCAGCCTGCCTGGGCCTCTCATCCAAGGACTTCACGGCCTTATCGATCAACCGTTTGAAGGTGTCCCGCTCTTCAACCGACATGTCCCGCAACATCCAGGAGATGACTTCATCCCTTTTTGCCTGCAGAGACTCAAGAAGGGGCCGGACTTCGCTCGATATGAAAATCTGCGACTGGCGGCCGTCGTGCTCGCTGGGAGTTTTGCATATCAGGCCGTCTCGCTCCATTCTCCGCAACGTGTTGGCCATAGTCGGCTGTTCAACCTGGATGTTTTTGCAAAGTTCTGACTGGGTCTGCCCTTCCTTGTCGTTTAAGCAGCAAAGCACAGGCAGCTGCCCCTGAGTGACGCCGTAACTACTTGTTTCCTCGTTCACTTTGGAGAGCAGCAAACGGGCCAGGTAGTTCAGCTTGGAACAAAGATTTTCGTGCATTTCGACCTCCCCCAAAGTTACATAGCTGGCTATATTAATACATAGCAGGCTATGTTTGTCAAGAGCATCGGGACCAGCAGGAGGCTCTTTTTAAGTTCGGCACGCCGGAAATCTTCAACACCGACCAGGGCTGCCAGTTCACCAGCGAAGCGTTCACCGCCATCCTCAAGGCCTGGAACGTCAAGATCAGCATGGACGGCAAGGGGCGCTTCAAAGGCAACATCTTCAGCTGCAAAATATTGGGTTTGCGATACAAAACGAGTCGAAAATTTGGAGATTTGACGATGGCAGGTTGGGGAGCAGGTTATTCTGAGAACTTGACATCACTGATGGCTCCATCGTAATTTTGGGAAAGGAAATTTTAAAATCTAAATCATCATATATGGGCACCCCCCCAACGACAGCGCAGGCACATATCGTGCAGATCAGTTTTGGCCGCCATGATAAATTTCGATACGCTCAAGACAAGGTAGTAGGTATGCAGGAAAATAAAATCAGACGCCAAGTATTTATCCCCTTAACGTTAACCTTCCTCATCCTGGCAGGGACATTTATATACAGTAGCTACTGGTTGCGCATGGCTCACTATGAGGAAGGCATGCAAAAACGTCATGTGCAGGTTCAGCAAATATTAAAGAACCTTGTTGCCGACCGCACAAGATTTATGTCCTCGACCATTGAATTTATTGCAGATGAGAAACAGTTTCAGCATGCCATGCAGACACACAATCAAGCAGCACTCCTGCTGCATGCGACCCCCATATTCAAGCGGTTGTTCGATTATGAGCAGATCACCCATTTCTACTTTTACGACAGAAACGGTGCCATGGTTCTGCGGGTGTACAATCCCGAAGATACAACCCCGGTAAAGCCACGTTTCACCAAAGAACAAGCGATGGTACTGGGCAGAACCGTTTCGGGCCTGGAACTGGGACACAGCGGAAGCTTCACGCTTCGAGTTGTCTCTCCATGGAAGGTCAACGGCAAGCTGATCGGCTACATCGAGCTGGGACAAGAGTGCAACCACATCCTCCAGGAGCTTAAATCCATCACGAAGGCCGATTATGCCGTATTACTAGAAAAAAAATATCTTGATCGTGGCGCATGGGAAGCGGAAATGAAGGCGATGGGGCGCACCGCCGACTGGCATCTTCTCCAAGACATGGTTCTGGCCGATATCACGACCCCTATACCGTTCCCTGATGTTGCAAATCTTTTTAAGTCTGACTCCGACTCAAAAAAATATGGCAAAAGAATCAATATCAATGATCGTACCTACCGGGTCGAATCCTTCCCCCTGCAAGATGCTGCACGAATGACCGTCGGGGAATTTGTCACGGTGATGGATTCTACATCTAAACTCGCTAATATACGGGCATTTGCAGCTCAGGTAGCTTCTTTCAGCCTGCTGCTGTGTGGCAGTTTTTTCATCTATTCCTACCGAGTGCTAGGCCGGGTTGAACGCCGTCTCCTGAACCAGCGGGAGCAATTGGAGAGGGAATTTGAGAAACAGGCCAGCACGAACAAGCAGCTGGAACGTGAAGTTGCGGAAAGATGGCGGGCAGAGGAAAAACTTGTCGTTCTGAATGAACACCTCGAACAGCGGGTTGCAGTACGTACCACAGAGTTGAGCGAGTTGAACCTGAAACTTGCCGCGAGCAACCAGAAACTGGAAGAGGCCTACAATAACCTACAGGTTCAACAAGGGACCATATTGCAGCAGGACCGGATGGCATGTATCGGCCAACTTGCGGCAAGCGTCGCCCATGACATCAACAATCCAATCGGTTTTGTGGCAGGCAATTTGGAGGTTCTTAAAAATTATTGGGGCAAGCTTACCGCATTTATTGCAGTTCAGGACGAAGCTTTGCACTCCTCGGCCCCCCCAGAGTTGCTAAACAGCCTTGCAGAGCAACGCAGCAAACTGAAGGTGGATCATGTGCTGGATGAATTCAATGATGTCCTCGACGAATCGTTTGAAGGAACGGAGCGGGTAAGCCGGACTGTGATGAACCTGAAGGGATTCTCCCGTCACGACGAAAAGGAAGCATGCATGGCAGACGTCAACGAATGCCTGGAAAGCACACTCAACATCGTGATGAATGAGCTACGTTACAAAGCTGATATTGAGAAGGATTACGGGAAAATACCACAGCTTCTCTGTTATCCGCAGCAGCTAAACCAGGTGTTCATGAATTTGCTCATCAATGCCTCTCAGGCGATCGAAGGGTGGGGCGAAATCACGATCCGGACCTGGGCGGAGCGCCAGAGCATCTATGTGGCTATTGGTGATACCGGTGCCGGCATTGCCGAGGAAAACGTCGGCAAGCTGTTCGAACCGTTTTTCAGCACCAAAGAGGTGGGGGACGGCACCGGATTGGGGCTGTCAATCGTCAAAGAGATCGTTAAAAAACATCAGGGTGACATAACCGTGGAAAGTGAACTGGGCAAAGGCTCCGTTTTCACTGTGCGACTTCCGTTGGGAGTGTGATGCTCGGAGAACAAGGATGTTTGAGGCCATCAAGGTCCTTTGTGTGGACGATGAAATAAATATCCTCAATACCGTTCGCAGACAATTGTGCGACTTGGACGTTGAAGTGCACGGAGTGCTTTCTGCGGAAGAGGGGCTGCGCTTTCTGCGCCAAACGCAGCGTATCCATGTGGTCGTGTCTGATTTCCGGATGCCGGGCATGTCAGGAATCGACTTTCTCAAAATCGTTCTTCGCGAGCGACCGGAGGCCCGTCGAGTTCTTTTGTCTGGCTATGCCGATGCAGTTGCCGTTCAGGAAGCCTTGGCAGAAAACAAGCTGTTTACCTTTTTGCATAAACCATGGAAAGCAGACGAGCTGATAGGAATTGTCGCGGAGGCAGTTTCCTTCTACGGCAAATGCCCCCTTGAGAAAAGGTGAAAAACAACATGAACCAGGACAAGTGCCGGATATTGTACGTTGATGACGAACCGGCGTACGGGCGCCTTTTCAGCCGCGCCATGGAAGACGATGACCGTTTCTTGATCAGGACGGCAGGCAATGGCAAGGAAGCTTTGCATATACTGCGAGAATATCCTGCCGAGGTCGTTCTTACCGATATTTTGATGCCACACATGGGCGGTTTGGATCTCTTGGAAGAGATCAAACGCAATTACCCGGAGATATTCGTACTGATTCTGACCGGCGTGGATTCATCGAATAATGCGGTGAAAGCGATGAAAGCGGGGGCCTATGACTATATCTTGAAACCACTTGACATCGAGATGATCCGGAGACAATTGGGAAAGATTCTCGAACACCGCCGGTTGTTGAAAGAACCACCCCCGACAGATGATGAATTCCGTTTTGAAAACATGATCGGCAAAGATCAGATCATGTTCAAGCTTTTCGAAAAAATCCAGCAAGTGGCCCAGAGCGACGCCACGGTGCTTATAAACGGAGAAAGCGGTACCGGCAAGGAACTTATTGCTGAGGCTATTCACGCCAGAAGCGCCCGGTGCGCTAAACCATTTGTACGAGTAAACTGCGCGGCGTTGACCGAAACCCTCATCAACAGTGCGCTGTTCGGGCATGAAAAAGGTGCCTTTACAGGGGCGACTGCAAGAAAGCCCGGCTTTTTTGAATTTGCCTCAGGGGGGACGATTTTTCTTGACGAGATCGGCGATATCCCGATTCAGACCCAAGTGGCGCTACTACGGGTTCTGGAGGTGGGGAGCTTTCAGCGGGTCGGCGGCAACGAAACGATTCATGTTGACGTCAGGGTTATCTGCGCCACCAATAAAAATCTGGCGTGCAGCGTCAAGGACAAACTGTTCCGCGAGGATCTTTATTACCGCATCAACGTCGTGTCACTTACGGCGCCACCACTTCGCGAGCGGAGAACCGACATCCCTTTGCTCGCTCGTTTCTTTCTCGAATTATATAATAAGAAGACTTGTAAGCAGGTTACTGGGTTCAGCAAACAAACAACCGCCATCCTGAGTAATTATCAATGGCCTGGCAATGTAAGGCAGTTGGCAAACTGCATTGAGCACGCCGTAGTGTTCTGTTCAGGGCATCAGATCCTGCCGGAACATCTTTCTGAAGAGTTGCAGGCAGAGACGAGCGATGATTTTACATTGACTCTGTATGACAGCTCTCTCGCATCTGCTGAAAAAACTCTTATACGTAGAGTTCTTGAAGCGAAGGACTGGCATCTCAGCCAAGCTGCCGAAGCCCTCGGTATCGCCCGCGGCACCCTCTACAGTAAGATGGAGCGTTACCAGATTCACAAGCCCGACTGAAACTGACTTAGTCACCACTGAGACCGCCTGCAACCCGACCCGCACCTATCCCACCCCGTCGTATTTTGAACAAACCCCTTCACTGGATTTACCACACAAATTCGGGACGTTACTTCCAGCACCCCCCAAACGAACTCCACGCGTCGTCGGATATTGAACATCCCCTCTTTGCAAATTCCACATCACAGACTTAAGCCTCTAAAATCATTAACATCTTTCGCAGGGCACAGTGGTTGCTATGCCAATGATTTCAAATGCAATGGCAGTAGAAAACCAACCACAGGATTAAAGGAGAGGTGTATGAAAATGAAGTTTTTGAGACGTTTGTGTTTGATGTCCGTTCTAGCGGTAACTCTTGGTGGGTGTGGTAGCGACAGCAATGAAAGCACCAACAATAACACTACCCCCATCAATGCCGCTGAGTTGTTTAAAGAGCAATGGAGAGATCTCACTTTTGATGCAGATTCCGGCATAATTGGCGTCCCCACCATCAGCAACGGCAAGGCGACAGTAAATTTCAAAGTGACGTCCAACGGCAGACCAGTTGTAGGTGTACCGATCGGCAACCTGAGTTTCGGGATAGCCAAACTGGAGCCTGGCACAAACGGAGGGGGCAGCCAGTGGGTCAACTACAATGTCTATGATGCCGCTTCAAACAAAGGCAAATACCCATCCGTAGAAAGGGCTGGAGTATTTAAGGACAACAATGACGGTACATATTCATACACATTCGCACTTGATGTTTCTGCTGTTAAGGGGTTAGTTGACGCAGCAGTCCCGCCGGCAGCCGGCGATTACAACATGAAGGATCTGGGAGACCTGACCTATAATCCGGACCGGACCCACCGCGTGGTTGTTGCCATAACCAGCAAAAAAAGTGTCGATACCTGGGCCTATCCGTTATTAGAGACTTACGAGCGGGTGATAGATTTCGTACCGGCAACTGGCAAGGTTGCCGCTGACGAAAGCAAGCGTGAAATAGTATCTCGTGACTTGTGCTTGAAGTGCCACAGCGGCTCAGCCAGATTCACCGCCCACCACGGCACACGCCAGAATCCACAGTTTTGCGTCATATGCCACACCGAGCAGATCAAAGTAGGCCACCACGAAGCCCCTCGCGCCATCAATGACAATACTATCTTAGCGCCTGAACCTATTCTTGATGCTAACGGTGTTCAAGAAACTAACGAAGCTGGCGGACCAGCAGTTTTGGGGACACATGTCGTCAACGGCTCCGCGGTCGCAAGCTTCACAGCTTTCATGCACAGAATTCACATGGGTAAGAGATTGACGCTGAAAGGATACGACTACAACGATATGGGAGCACTTGTTCCCTCAATGTCCTTTGGCGACAATGCCTCGAACCCAAGATGTGCCAACTGCCACACAGCGGCAACCGCAGCTACCCCACAGGGTGACAACTGGAAAAAAGTTCCCAACAGAGCGGCCTGCGGTTCCTGTCATGACGGCGTCGATTTTGCCACCGCAGGCACAATAACTCACCAAGGTGCTCTCGGCGATGGCGGCCAACAGACTAGCGACAAATTGTGTGCATCGTGCCACGCAACTCCGGGGTACGCCACGCCCCCCTCATTGCACAGTGACCTTTAAAATTCCGAAGACGTTCGAAGGGGTACAGACGTCATAGCTTTAGGCGCCCCCCTGGCAAAGACAGGGTACCGCCGGAACACGAGTACGTTTACCAGGAAATGGGGGCCACTGCCGGCCCCCATTTCCATAAAAGGAGGAATACCTTGAAAGGTCCGAGGTTAATTAGGTCGTGGCACCAACTTTCAGGCGACCTGAGAATTGTGGGCGGAATCGCCGCAACTGCATGCACGCTGCTTGGCGCCGTTCCGACCCACGCCGAAACATCATTTTCCGGCAGATCGGACACGCTTCTGCGTATCAGGGAGTCTTTGGGCAACAAGACCGACTTGCGGCTGTACGAATATTTACAGCTGTCTACCGTTACAGGGAACAAAGATGGCAGCGCGACTTCGCTGCATATCGGCGGATGGGGGCGTGTTGGCGAGCAGCAGACATACCGGGACGAGGATGCGGAAGGCGACCTGCAGTACGGTTACATCAGCTATCAAGGGGCCAAAAACAACATGGCAATAAATGCCGGCCGGCAATTTGTGGTTGAGGGTGTTGCCGCCCAGCGACTTGACGGCCTCTACGTCCGCAACGACTTCGCAAACGGCTTCGCTGCAGCCGCATTTGTCGGGTCGCCAGTCAACACAGATCAAAGTGAGTTGGAAGGCGACGACTTTATCTACGGCGGGCGCATAAGCCAAGGCGACAACAAGCATTACTCTCTGGGTGTCAGCGCTTTGAAGTCATTTGCAGATGGCGACCGCTATCGCGAAGAGGAAGGCGTAGACATTTGGCTGCACCCAACGAACAAACTCGACATCACCGGCCGGTCAAACTACAACTCGCTGACATCGGGGTGGATGGAACATAACTATGCAGCATCATATATTCCGCGCGACGACCTCTCCCTGAGCGTCGATATCGCTAAAATCAACTATGAGGACTATTTCTACCGTGTCACTACAAGCGCCTTGAGCCTGAGACACGGGGTTTTGGGAACCCTGGATCCGAAGGAAAAATCGTTGGCGCTAGGTGCCAGCGCAGTTTATTCGCCGTCAAAACAAGTCACGGTTACCGCCGATTATCGCAACTACGATTATGAAATAGAGGAATCGGCTCAGTACTTTGGCGGCAAGATCGCCTACTCAGCCCCACAATCATTCGCGGCTGGCATCTCTTTACATCGTATGGATGGCAATGCAAGCAAGCTGCAGTATTACAAAACACGCATATACGCTTCCAAGAAACTGGGGCAGACTGACGTGTATGCTGATTTAATCAACTTGCGGTACGACAACAGAATAAACGACGTGAAGAATTCACTTTCTGTTTCCGGGGGTGCCTCTTGCGAGATTTCTGAATGCCTGAAAGTCGGCGCCAATCTCGACTACTCCAAAAACCCTTATTATGACGATGAGGTGCAGGGGCTTGTCAAACTCACCTACATATTCGATTCGAAAGGCGCTGCTGAAGGGAGGGAAAAGTGAGATTGAGCAGATTTTTACAACTAATATCGGTTTCGGTCACCGTTACGATGCTCTATGCCTGCGCAAACAGCGCGAGCATTGCCAGGGTTCACCCGGAAACGGTGACAGGACTCCCAAACTGCGCAGAGTGCCATACTGATTCCTGGGGTGCTCTGAATCACAAAGCACCTGATTTCATGATCAAACATAAAAATTACTCGAACACCAAATTCGCCTGCGATACCTGTCACCAGGAGGCGTTCTGCTCGGACTGCCACGCGCACCGGGAGGAGATCAAACCAAGCAGCAAGTTTTCCAATGCCGTTGAGCGTAACCTGCCACACCGCGGCGATTATCTCCGCCAGCATAAGATCGACGGCAAGATCAACCCCGCATCGTGCGTCAAGTGCCACGGAAGACAAAACAACGAGGGGTGCAAGTCATGTCACAGATAACAGCCAAATCCATAGCATTAACCCTACTGCTGGCTGCATCGCTTCTATCGCTTCCGGGGTGTGGCGATCCAAACTCCCAGGCTAGTTTGGATCCTTACACGGGCAAGCATCCGAAATCATGGCCCTTTGACCATGCAGCAGTGGCCAAGGCTAACCATGAGCCCTGCAAAGAATGCCACGGAGCAGACCTTGCGGGTGGAATTTCAGGAATTTCCTGCACTCAATGCCACATTGGCGGTCCATTGTCTGTTCATCCAAGCGAATGGACAAACCTGAAAGATCATGGATCAAACTTGCCTGCCAATGGTCTCGAATCATGCAACACTGCGGTGTGTCACGGAATCAATGGTGAAGGTGTTCCATCGAGCGGCATGGCATGTTCGATCTGTCACCAATAAACAACAGTGGTTGTACCAAATGCTCTATTCAGACACCTTAGCGGAAACGCTGAGGTGTCTGTCCTTTGAGAAAAACCAATCGCGTTAGCTGCTTCCGAGGCGCATCGACTCGTACCTAAACCCATCCTCTCCTGCCATGTGCCACCCACCTCATCACACACCACCAACAACAAACAAACAACACACAAATGGTAAATGCCATAACAGGATACAAGAGCACATTTAGAGAAAACAGCTCGTTAGCATCGTATGCTCCCCTCTGCCTGACGACATAGAAGACGCTAAAAAATTGGAATAGACAACAAGAGGAGCCGAAATTTTAAACGAGAAGATGAGATTACCAGAAGGTACTCTCACAGGTGGATTGTTAGTGAAAGAGGAAATAGCAGTACCTCAACCTAATGAACACTGAGGCGTGGTGTCGACCTGTGTAAACTTGCTGCCTGCATCAGCCTTGACGCTTTCCCATCCTATGAATGTCCCGCGCTTCCAGCACGTGAATGTCGGCTCCCTTGCGCGCCAACTCAAGCATAGCTTGCCCCATTAGTTCGGTGCTTAGTACCATCCTCGGAGCGAGCCAGCGCACCAATGGAAACAATGGACTAAGCACCTGATACAGCATTCGGTATGACAACGTCTTCGAGCGGATGCCGTGAAGCGGCTGAATTATGGCAGGGCGAATTGAGTAAACCTGAGCGAAGGGAAGACGAAAAAGGGCATTCTCCGTTTGTCCGCGAACTCTCGCCCACATGCTAGGGCCGCGTTCGGAACTGTCAGCGCCTGCACCTGAGACATAGACAAAGGTCATCGAGGGGGTAAGGCGCGCCAGCAGGGAAGCCACGTCCAAAGTAAGATCGTAGGTCAGGCGTCGGTATGCCTCTTCGCTCATCCCGGAGGAGCTGCCCCCTAAGCAGAAGAAGCACGCGTCGAATCCCTGGAGTTCTTTTTCGTGCTGGTGTAAGGTCATCAAATCGGCCAGCAGTAACTCCTGCAGCTTGGGATGCACCTGCTCCACGGACGTGCGCTCGACCACCATGACCTGGCTGACATCCGGAGCAGCAAGGCACTCCCGAAGCACCCCTTGTCCAACCATTCCTGTCGCACCGAATACCAGTACCCTCATGGCCTCTCCTCTCCACCCATGAATGATGGCCTGTGATTTCGCGAGCCATCATTCACGGGTAAACCTATCCCTACTCCTCAGCCCTGTTAGTCAACAGCCACCGAAACGCTGAGGTCACGCCACAGGGCATCCGACTCGGCCAGCGCTTTAGCCGCAGCCCCTGCGTATTGCACCGCATCTGTTCCTAGCAACAGATGAAGAGGTGCATCCGGACGGTTAGCAATGTTCAGGATGACCTGGGCGACTTTGACCGGATCAGAGACTTCGTTCCCGGTCAAATCCCGCAGCATTTGGGCAAAGAGGCCAACGGTCTGCTGGTACGGTGCGCTGATGGGAGGGATGGACATCGAAGCTCCGGCCCAATCCGTCCGCATGCCCCCCGGCTCAAGAATGGTGACTTTTACACCAAAGGGCGCGACCTCCTGCGCAACGCTGGTCGAAAAACCACCAACGGCCCACTTGGCGCTTTGGTAAGCACTTAACCCGACCGAACCGATACGCCCACCAATGGAGGAGACCTGGAAAATATGGCCGCTGCCCTGTTCGCGCAGGATCGGTATCATCGCCTTCGTTACATAGACGACACCGAAAAAGTTGGTATCCACCTGGGCACGAAAATCTTCGATAGTCATGTCTTCAACGGCAGCAGTGTTCCCGTAGCCCGCGTTATTTACGACGACATCATACTGACCGAAGCGCTCGTGTCCGATCTTTACGGCACGGTGTACCGCGTCGATGTCGGTGACGTCAAGAGCGAGCGGCAGCACTCGATCTGCATGCTTGTCGACCAATGCGGAAAGGTCTTCCACCTTGCGTGCGGTGGCAACTACCGAGTCTCCTGCGTCTAAAGCGGTTTCAGCGATCTTGCGGCCGAGGCCGCGGGAACTACCGGTAACGAACCAAACTTTTGCCATTTGATGCTCCTTTAAATAGGTAAAGGGTGGTGGCCACCTGCAAAGGCAGTTGGCGTCAAGGACAGAAATCAGCGTCAACTCTGTGTGTCAGGCTGAAGCCGGGCCTGGTGGCGTTGTTGGGCACGCCAGGCCGAAGGAGTCTGGTTTTCCCAGAGGCGGAATGAGCGGAAAAAGGAGTTCTGATCGTCGTAGCCCAGCATGTAAGCCACTTCTATGATGGTGAGCGTTTCGTCTGCCAGATATTCAAGAGCAAGCTGATGGCGGGTTTCGCCGAGGAGCCCTTGAAAGGTCAACCCCTCCTCGGTCAGCTTGCGCTGTAATGAACGCTCGCTCATGGCCAGTTCGGTCGCAACAGAGCGGATATCGGGACGGCCCGCGGTCAGTCTCCGACGCAGAACCCATTTGATCTGCTCGGCTAGCGTGGCCCGGTGCGACTGCTGCTCTAGCCTTCGATCCAATTCGGGGATCAGGATGTCGAGTAGTTCAGCGTTGTAGCTCGCAAAGGGTTTTTCGAGGTCGGCGGGGTGGAAGCTCAGAAGGTTGGCCTCCGCACCGAAACGGACGCGACAGCCGTAATATTGTTCGTAGAAGTCTCTTGCGCTTTCGGGACGTGCCAACTCCACCGAAAAGGGGACGAGCGGCGCAGCCGTTCCCTTTCGCCCCAGCTCAAGTATGGAGGCGAAGGTCGCGTCTATCAGTGCAGGAGGTGCGGCCAAGCCCTCGGCGTGCGCCCATTTCACCGCTATATCACAGCGCTCCTCGCGCTCATTGATGACTATCTCTTCCGGGGCACATAGGCGTTTGAATCGTGCCACGCGCTGCAAGGCGTCACGGAAGTTCCGCGCGTAATAAGCCGCGAGGAAGGATGGGGGCATAACGGCACATTCCAACCCGATTGCTAAGCGAAGACCGATTGCGGGGTCGTTGCTGATGTCCACCAGAGTTCGCCACATGGCAAAGAACTGCGCTGTCGAGACTGATGCACCGTCTTGAATGGCACTCACAGGAATCTGTGCAGAGCCTATCAGGTTCGCAGGCGCAATTCCCACACGTCGCAATCCTTCCCAGAATGCTGTAGGAATCTTTATTTTGTCCAGGGAGCGGTTAGCGGGCATCATTGCGCCTGATACCCGCCATCGATATTCAGGATGTGGCCAATCACAAAACTTGCCTCATCCGACAGCAGCCACGCGATACCATTGGCGATTTCTTCCGGCTTGCCGATGCGCTTGATTGGGTGCATCATTGCAAGCCCTTGCTCATCCGCGTCGATTTGCGCCGCTATTATGTCGGTCCTGATGGCGCCAGGCGCCACTGCATTGATGCGGATCCCCTCAGCGGCATGATCAATGGCCGAGGCTTTGGTCAGGCCTACCACAGCGTGCTTCGTGCTCACGTAGGTTCCCGTTTGTGGGATGCCGTTTAAGCCAGCGATTGAAGCCAGATTTACGATGGCGCCCGAGCCTTGCTTCCTCATCTGCTCGATTTCGTACTTCATACTGTAGTAAACCCCAAGGACATTCACTTCAAGCATGTCCTGGAAGTTCTTTGTGTTTGACTTGTCAATAGTAGCCGCTTCGTTGTACAGGCCCGCATTGTTCACTGCCATATCGAGACGACCGAACTCAGCGACGATCTGGGCAATTAGCTCCTTTACGGCTCCTTCATCGGTGATGTCATTCTGGATGAAGCGCACTTGAGCTCCGTTTGTGGCGACCGCCTCGATTTCCTTGACGGCGTCCCTCCCCAACTCCTGGCGACGGCCGCTGATCACAACTGATACACCTTTGCTGGCGAGTTTTTTGGCGGTGGCTTTGCCGATGCCAGTAGCACCACCGGTAATGAGAGCAACTGAATTTGTCATAACGTACTCCTTTGTCGCTTAGTGGAAACCTAAAATGCTTACCCCGAGGTAAAACCAGTATAGCAACTTGCCTCTGGCGATAATATGCACATAACGCCAAAAAACCTGCAAAAGACGCCAAATCACTAACCAGAGGATTCTCTCCAGGAACATCCCACTCTCATCCTCACCTAATGTGAACTTCCGACATCTGCCGGTCCCCATTCTGATCCACTTGTATCCCGTGGGATCTACTTGGAGATTTTACCCACACAACTGGTAGATGGTAGGAGATAATGAGACCGGCACCATGTGATATCAGTGAATTAGGATTGAGGCTATTTGCTGCCAACGGAATAAGAAGGCGAGACCATCTTTCTTTCTGGCATAACTAAGCGCGACTGTATGCCTTGGCGGGTTTTGATCTTACCTGCCGGAACTCAATGAAGGGAAACGCGCTAGGTTAGCGCATTTGCTTCGGGAACAGGCGGCGGAGGTTTGAATTCTCTCATTCCGATCATAATAAAGAAGGGTTACGGTAAAAACGGTGACCCCTTTTCTTTTGTCACCGATCCGATTCCGGTCCACATAAAAGAAACCTTTCCTCACCTAGCCTCTCTCGAATTAGCCCCCGACTACCGCCTCGGCTGTTCAAACTTCAGTCCCGTAACCACTTTCGCCCACAAGGCTCCTTTTTCCCCTCCGGGTCATCCGGTCCTTTTCCGGTACCCTTCCCCCTTTCCCCCCAAGGTGTCCTTGTGCCTCCTGCACCAAACTATCCCCTCCGTGCGCCGCCTCCCAGGGCTTGCACTCCGCCTGACCGTTGTGAATGGGGAAGGCCCGAAGGGCTCTCCTTTTTACTTCCCCCGCGCGCAGCCATCGTCCTCCGCGCCCGCCGCCCCACGTTCTGTCTTGCCTGATACAGTCGCAGTTGGGCACGGTCGAGGAATCGTAACCGGCTGGTTTAGCTCCCACTACCACTGCCTCAAATAGATCTTTATGAGCCATCATTTATGTGTTATAGGATCACTCTATCTCTTCCGTAACCATCAGAGGGCGAACACCATGAGGACCATAATCATCATTCTTGCTATGCTAACAGCACTGCCTTCTGTTTGCTTCGCGGACCTCACTACCTTTGTGGAAAAAATATTTCAAAATGATCGAACGGACCTCACCGTCCTGGAGGAAAAGCTCCTTTTGCGCGACCGACAGGGCGCTCATGACGTACTCCAACAGATGCTGCGGCAAGACTCCGACACCTTTTACAAGATACTGGACATGTATGATCCCATCTTGGGCATGTTTGAGACCTACGATAAGCTTCAGAACGCTACCGGATTCAACGAACAACGCCTCATAGATGAATTTCACGAATACTCACGATTATTACCTCTTCAGATTCCCTTCAGCAACAAGTTGGTCGACGCCATCAATGGGGTTAGGGATAAAGTTAACGTACGGATTCAAAAGCGGAAAGAGGAAGCTCGACTAGCAGCGGAGCAGAGGAAGCTTGAACAGGAGGAGCGGGAGCGGGCTCAGGTTGCAAGATTTGAGGCAATTCGGAAATACAGAGAAGAGCAGCGCCGTAAGGATGACGAAGCCAGAAAGAAAGCTCAGGAGGAACAAGAGGCGCTGGCTGCTGAGCAAGAGCAACAACGCCTGTACCACGAGAAGGTGGCAACGGCGCAAGAGTGGGCCTGTGCAGAGCCGGACTACATCAAGCAGTCCCTGATATGTCAGGTGTGCGGAAGCATCGAAGGTAAGAGGCAGTTAAGAGAGGGCTTGAAAAGGTATCAGTCATATGAGAGGAAATTTGCAGTTGTAAATCCGATCGCTCGGCTTGATGCCGTTAACATGGATATCGAGTACGACTCTCAAATCGCTGACGGAAAAGGACAGTACAAGAGCAAATTCAGGAAGAATTTTCCGATGAGCGCTTGCCAGAAATTTGATGCCGATGTGTGCCAAAGTAGACTGAATGCCATCGAAAAGCAGCTAGTGCAAAAGCACCTTACCGCTACAAATTGATTACGGAGAATGAAAAGGATGTGCTTGTGAAAATCGATCAGGATTATTTGAAAGCTCTTCTTGAGGCTTTTCAGGATTCGTCAGGTCCGCTTACTGATATCGAAGAGCTAGCCACCAGAGGCTTTCCATATGAAACCGATGAGTTCACCTTTCACATGGAGATACTTTTAGACAAAGGTTTTATCGAAAGTAAAAGCTCAAAAGGTGGCATTGGTTATATCCTCGGTGGAAATGGTTGTCGCACCTGGTCCGTTGTGCCGTTGCGGTTGACGGCTACGGGTCACGAATTCATCGAGGCACTTCAACAGCCGGGTGTAATGGATCAGATCAAAACAAATTTCAAAGGGGCTGGCCTGAGTGTTATCAAAAATGTTGCTGTAGATTTGGCTACGGGATATGCAAAGCAGAAGGTTCAAACGCTATTAGGCTGTTGATTGTTCTGCATGGTTCAGCACCGTCCATCTTGGTACCCGGCAGAAAAACCTGTTCCTCTTCCATCCTGGCTTGGTTCCACCTCGGAGCCATCACGTCCCCTGTCACCCAGTGGATCAAGCGCGGTAGCTGTACGGTTGGCTTTGCCAGGCTAGACTGACCAGCTGCAATTCCCCCCTGCCCTTACGAGGGCAGGGGGATAAGCATCTCACGCAACGTTGTCCAGCATCGTCACGACGCCTGCTGTTGCCCTCTTGAGTCCGTTGTCGCTAACATGGGTGTGAACCGGAATTCATATCCGACCCGATCGGCACTGTGGTGACCCACCCCCAAAAGGTTGTAACTCACTGGACCTCGATAACCAGGTGGGTCACGGTTGGACGCCGACCCGGGTTAGATTTCGACGCTGGTCCACACGAGGAAAAATCCGCGCCGCAATTTTTCCAAGGCCTCTCTTCCCCCTCTTTTCAGTCGCATCCACTTCTACCGAGTCGCATCCTCTTGTTCCGAGTCGCATCCACTTCTACCATCTACCAACAACAAATGCTGCTGACCATTTCTCCCCCTCTTGACTTGCGATAAACTTACGAGTATTCTCGCAAGCCTGATCAGGGGGGAGAGAGATGACGCCTAAACAGAAGAGGGTCCTTGATTTCATTCTTTCATTCGTGGAGCGGCACGGGTTCCAGCCTTCGCAGCAGGAGATCGCTTCGGGATGCGGCTTCGGGTCGCTGGGGACGGTGCAGCATTACTTGCGCGCTCTGGAGAAAGACGGGCACCTGACTCGCCAGTGGAATGCGAAACGGGGACTGCAACTGGCAAATCCCCCCTTCGCAAAGGGGGGAACGCGAGTTCTCGGACAGAGCTTCCTGGGCAAATCCCCCTCAAGTTCCCCGGAATTACGAGCAGAATCTTTTACAAATCTGGGAGTCGAGCTGCAGCCTTTTACTGAGAGCAATGGCGATACTCTGCAAACGCCGGCTGCAGCACCGGTCATAGGAATGGAACTGCCGCTGGTGGGGATCGTGGCGGCGGGGAGGCCGGTGCAGGCCTTCCAACTGGCGGACGCCATCGAGGTTCCTTCGGCGATGGCGGGACCGGGAAACGTGGTGTACGAGGTGCGCGGCGATTCGATGGTGGAGATGGGCATCATGGACGGCGATTACGTTGCGGTGCACCCTCAGGCCGTGGCGGAAACGGGCCAGACGGTGATCGCCGAGGTAAACGGTTCGATCACGATCAAGAAGTACGTACGTAAGGGGAACTCGATCCAGTTGCTGCCTGCTAACTCGGCGATGAGCCCCATAACTGTGACTGAAGACGACGAGTTTCATATCAGGGGCGTGCTGGTGGGCTCCATGAGGTTTTATAAGAAGTGGACCGGGAAATCCTCCACATAACGGTTCCCGCTTTTCCCATCGCGCTGGCCCGGGTAGTCGACTCGAGCCTGCGCGGCCGGCCGGTGGCGGTGGCTCCGCTCAACTCGGAACGGGCACTGCTCCAGTGCATCTCTGCCGAGGCTGCTGCGGAGGGGGTGCACCCGGGGACTCCTATCTATCACGCACGCAAGTCCTGCCCTGCGCTCATAGTGATAGCTCCCGACCCTCACCTGATGGCGAAGGGAAGCCAGGCGCTCCTTGATCTCTCTGCCGAATTCACGCCCATCGTCGAACCAGGGGCGGGCCGGGCGTTCCTTGATCTCACGGCCTCGCGCAGACTCTTCGGGCCGGCGCGGGACGTGGCGGCGCGGTTGGAAAAGGCCATAGCCAACCGGATGGGGCTTGAGGCGATGGCGGGGGCCGGGGTGAACAAGCTGGTCTCGCGAGTGGCTGCGGATGTCATGCAGGAGCCTGGGGTCTACGACGTTTTTCATGGGGCGGAGCGGAGCTTTCTGGCCCCCTTTCCGGTTTCGGTGCTTCCCGGGGTGGGTGAATCGCGGCAGACCCTGCTTTTCCGTGATCTGAACCTGCAGCGGGTGGAGCAGGTGGCCTCGCTGTCGGTGCCGCAACTGCGCCTGGCGGTAGGACCTTTTGCGCCTCTTCTGCATGACCGCTCCTGCGGCATCGACAGGTCTCCGGTACAGCCTCCCAGGCTTTGTACAGAGATCGTGGAGGAGGGGTTGCTGGACCAGGAGGAGAACGATGATGCGGTTCTGCTGTCGGAGTTGCTGCGTCTGGTCGAAGCGTGCGGGCTCAGATTGCGGCGGCTGCGCAAGGGGGCACGCAAGCTGACGCTTTCGGTGATGTACGCGGACGGTGTGAGCCAGCAGGGAAAGAAGGTGCTGCCGGCGCCGACCTCTCTCGACCTGCAGTTGCTGGCGGCGGTGGAGGATCTCTTCTTCACTACCTGCAAGAGACGGCAGAGGGTGAAGGGGTTGCGGCTTAGCTGCGACCAGGTGGCGGGGGAAGCGGGACAGATGGACCTGTTCGCGCCGGTTACGGCCCAGGTGTCGCAGAAGCAGGCCGATTTGCAGGAAACACTGGATCTATTGCGGGAAAAGCATGGGCGGGACGCGGTGCGCTGGGGCAAGGGGCTGGCGCCACGCCGTGAGGCGACCCTATCCAGCGAGCCGCCCCCTGAGTGGGATCCGGAGCAGAACAAATACATGACGTTGACCAGTAGAAGCTAAAAGCACAACCGAAAGGCGGAACACAGAGGTCACTGAGGATCACGGAGGTCTCAGAGAGACTTTGGGGTTACCAGAAAAAGCTTTTCCTCAGATTTTCCCCCATGTGCCTCTGCGCCCTCTGTGGTGAGAGGTTTTTTGCCGTCCTCAGATTTCCCTCTGTGTACCTTTGTGTCCTCTGTGGTGAGAGCCTTTAAGGTTTTAAGTACTTATGTTCATCCATCTCCATGCACATTCTTCGCTCTCGCCCAACTGGGGGGTGCACTCACCTGAGGCGCTCTGCTCTCACGCGGCTCTCCTGGGCTTCAAGACGCTGGCCATCACGGACCGCAACGGGCTCTACGGGGTGCCGCGCTTTCTGGATGTAGCACGGGAGGCCGGCATCGCCCCTATCATCGGGACGGAGGCGGTTACACAAAATAACCGGGCGGTCCTCCTTGCCAGCAACGAGGAGGGGTACGCCAACATCTCCCGCCTCATCTCTGACCTGCACTGCCAGAAGAACTTCGACCTCGTCCAGGCTATTTCCGAGTACCGGCGCGGCATCATCGTTTTGAGCGACGACCGGAAGCTCCTGTCGGTTCTCAAACAGCAGTCCGACGAGGGGCTGTTCGTCGAACTGTCTCCGGGTCACGCCATGCACACCGCCCTGACGCTGGCACGGGACCTCAGGCTGCCGCCTGTGGCGACTTCAAGAGCCCTCCTTCGCGCTACGCGCTACGGACGGCAAGCTCCTCCTTCGGATGCATTTAGCTCCGTCACTGTCGGGTCGGACACCCTCACCCCACCCCTCGACGACTTCCACCTGCATCGGGTGCTGCGGGCGATTCATTTGAACACGAAGCTCTCACGCCTCAAGCCGGAGATGACGGCGACGGAGTCGGACGTGCTATACCCGCCCCAGAAGATGGCGGAGTTCTTCCCCCATTGCCCGGAGGCTTTGCAAAACACCCTTCGCATCGCTTCGCTTTGCAAGACGGATTGGGATTTCTCCAGCATCATCTTCCCCGCTTTCCGAGAACTCGGTACGGAGGCGGCCTTCGAAACGCTCCTGGAGCGCGCACGCCAGGGGGCAATCTGGCGCTACGGCTGCATCACCGACCAAGTGCAGGCCCGCCTCGACAAGGAACTCTCCATTATCCGCGACAAGGGGTTCTCTCATTATTTTCTGGTGGTAGAGGAACTAACTAAACAGTCGGAAAGAACCTGCGGCAGGGGGAGCGCTGCGGCCTCTCTCGTCGCCTATTGCCTGGGAATAACGCATGTCGACCCCATCCGGCACAACCTATTCTTCGAGCGCTTCCTGAACGAGGGGAGAAGCGACCCGCCGGACATAGACGTCGACTTTCCCTGGGACGAGCGCGACGCCATCCTGGACTTCGCCTTCGCGCGCTACGGCGCGAGACGGGCGGCCATGGTGGCGAACCAGGTGGGCTTCAAGGGGAGATCGGCGCTGCGCGAGGTGGCGAAGGTCTACGGCCTGCCGGACTACGAGATCAAGGAGATGACTGAGCGTATCTCGGGCTTTTGGCGCGCGGAACAAAGCGCCGCTGCGGTGAACGGGCACCCGCTATTCAAGGGGGAAACGCTTTCGTCGGACTGGCAGGAGATCATCTCCACGGCCCGGCGTCTGAACGGGCAATTGCGCCACCTGTCGCTGCATTGCGGCGGGCTCGTCATCGTGCCGGACGAGATCCGCAAGTACGTCCCGGTGGAGATCTCGCACAAGGGTCTGCCGCTGATCCAGTGGGAAAAGGACCAGACCGAGGACGCGGGGCTCGTTAAGATCGACATCCTGGGCAACCGGTCGCTCGCGGTAATCCGCGACGCAATGGCTGCGGTGAAGGAACAAAAAGGAATCGACATCGATTACGCAACCTGGCGCCCGCTGGAGGATGAGAGAACGCAAAGCCTGTTACGCCGCGGCCTCACCATCGGCTGTTTCTACCTTGAATCGCCTTCGGTGCGACTGCTGCTGCGAAAGATCTGGAGCACGACGGCGCCGCCGGAGACCTTCCGGCACGACCTTTTCGAGGTGCTGGTGCAGGCCTCGTCTATCATCCGGCCCGCGGCCAACAGCTTCATCCAGGAGTACGTGGCGCGGCTCCAGGGAAAGCCCTGGTCGCACCTGCACCCGCTTTTGGAGAGCGTGCTGGGGGAGACGCTTGGAATAGCGATCTACCAGGAGCAGATCACCCAGATCGCCATGGAGCTAGCCGGCTTCTCCGCCAGCGAAGGTGATCAGCTTCGGAAGGTGATCACCAAGAAGCACCGAGAGAAGCGGCTGGCGGATTTCCGCGCCAAGTTCATGGCGGGGGGGGCGGAGCGCGGGGTCTCGGAAAAGGTGCTGCTCGGAATTTGGGACCAGATCCTCTCCTTCGCCGGCTATTCCTTCTGCAAGCCGCACTCCGCGAGCTACGCGCTTTTGAGCGGGAAGGCCGCGTACATGAAGGCGAACCACCCGGCGCAGTTCATCGCGGCGGTGATCTCGAACCAGGGGGGGTACTACTCGCCCTTCGCCTACATCTCTGAGGGGCGGAGACTGGGGCTTGCCATCCTCCCGCCGGACATCAACGAGAGCGAGTACCACTACACCGGTAAAGAGAAGACGCTCAGGGTCGGCCTGATGCAGATCGACGGCCTTACCCGGGACGGCGCGGACCGTCTCCTCAAGGAGCGCCGGGAACAGGGCCCCTTCGCCTCATTCAAGGAATTCCTGCACCGGGCGAGACTGCAGCGCGCCGATGCCGAGCGGCTGGTCAAGGCGGGGTGCTTCGACGCGCTGGAAGGTGAGGAAAAGCGCCCGGCCCTTCTTTGGGAGCTGCTTCACTTCCAGCAACAGGCGACGGCACTTCTCTTCGAGCAAAAGACGGAGCTGCCGCATCCCCCTCCCTACGATGCGCAGCTGGTGCTCAGGCAGGAGGTCGAGGCGCTCGGTTTTCTGGTGTCGCGCCACCCGCTGGCGCTCTACAAGGAGCAGTGGCAGAGGCACCGCCCCATCAAGGCGTCGGAACTGATCAGACACTCGGGGAAATGGGTGACCATGGTGGGGTGGTGGATCACCACGAAGACGGTGGAGGACAAGCACGGCAGGCCGATGGAGTTCATCTCCTTCGAGGACGTGACCTCCATATTCGACGCCACCTTCTTTCCTGACGTCTACGCGAGGTTCTGCCGGAAGCTCTCGCAACGGCGCCCCTACCTGCTCAAGGGGATTGTGGAAGAGGAGTTCGGGGTGGCGACGCTCAGGGTGAAGTGGGTTGGTTTTCTGGACGGGTGAGTAAATGGACGCCAGGACCGTCGACGTGTCCGCCGTAGCTCGTAGAGCGAAGGTGGATCAGCTAATGAGCGGGAGGCAGACGTTGAAGGTGGTCCCTGCGCCGGGCTCGCTGCTGATTTCCAGGTACCCTTCATGCTGCTTCACGATCCCGTACACGATGGCGAGACCCAACCCGATCCCCTTCCCCACCTCCTTCGTGGTAAAAAACGGTTCGAGAACGTGCGCCCTGGTCACCTCGTCCATGCCGGTCCCGGTGTCGATAACGGACAATACGGCGTAGGACCCGATACTGCCGTAGCCGTGCGACTCGACCCAATCCTCGGTCAGCTCCATCGCCTCGGTGGTGATGGTGAGCGTCCCTCCGGCGGGCATGGCGTCCCGCGCGTTGGTGACGAGATTCATGACCACCTGGTCGATCTGGCCTGCGTCGGCTACGACGGGCAACACGCCTTCGCACGGCTCGACCTTAAGCTCAATCTGCGCGGTGACCAGCCTGCTCAGCAGCTTTTTCAGATTGTTCACGATGTGGTTCAGGTCGACCGGTTCCGGGTGGTTGATCTGCTTCCTGCTGAAGGCCAGCAGCCTCTGGGTGAGGTCGGCGGCACGGTCGGCGGCAGAGACGACCTGCTCCAGGTACTTTGCCGCGGGCTCTCCCTCCTTAAGGGTCAACTGCGCCAGGCTGACGTAACCGATCATCCCGGTAAGCAGGTTGTTGAAATCGTGTGCAATCCCTCCCGCCAGCAATCCCACGGCCTCCATCTTCTGCGACTGCTGGATCTGCTCCGCCATCCTCCTTTCACGTTCTAGGTGCATGGCGTTGCGGAGG